>DATLNF010000020.1:0-9608 GCA_035536955.1 Mycobacteriales bacterium
CGTCGACCGGGCCGCACCTGCACTTCGAGACCCGGGTCAACGGAGAGCCGGTCGACCCCATGCGCTACTACTAACGCGTTCGGAAACGGAATGAGCGGGCTCCCGGCAGTCACCTGACGCCCGGCCCCACCGGCAGCGCTCGGCGGCCAGCGCCTGACCACGTGCCTCCGCACGCTGGAACCCGTTGGGCTGTCTGCCCTCGAACCGTATTCTGTGCGGCATGGCGGGGACGGGGTGGTGGCGGCACGGCCTGCGGGTCACTGCGGCGAGCCTGACCGTCGCTGCCGTGTTCGTGTTCGGCTTCCTCGCCGGGCGCATCGGCAACCACTCCCCGCGGTCCCCGGAGCGCGCGGGCGTGCTGGACGAGGCGATGGCCCGCATCCGCGACAGCGCCGCCACGGACGTCACCGACGCCGCGCTCAAGCGGGCGGCGATCGAGGGGATGCTCCGCGCGCTCGACGACGACTACGCGACCTACATCGCGGCCGACGACGTGGCGCGCTTCGACGAGCTGCTGGAGGGCCGCTACACCGGCGTCGGGCTGTGGCTCGGCGACGGCGGTGACGGCGCGGTGTCGGTGGTCAGCGTGCTGCCGGCCTCACCGGCTGCGCACGCCGGCCTCCTGGTCGGCGACGTCCTGGTGTCCATCGCGGGACGGCGGGTGACCGGCGCCCCGGTGGCCCAGGTGGTCGAGGAGCTGCGCGGCCCGCCCGGCTCGACCGTCATGCTCGGCGTACGCCGGGGCGGCCAGCTGCAGACTGTCCGACTGCAGCGCTCGGACCTCGACGCGCATGACGTCCTCGTCGACCACCCTGCCGATGACGTCGGGCGCATCCGCGTCGCCGCGTTCACCCGCGGGGTCGGCGCGGAGGTGCGGGAGGCGGCCCGTCGGCTGCGCGGCGAGAAGGTGCGCGGCATCGTCCTTGACCTGCGCGGCAACCCCGGTGGGCTCCTCGTCGAGGCGGTCGAGGCCGCTTCGGCGTTCCTCGACGGCGGACCGGTGGTGAGCTACCGGCTGCGCGGCCAGGCGCCGACCGTGTTCAACGCGATCGGCCACGGCGACACCGACACGACGGTCGTCGTCCTCGTCGACGGCGGTACGGCGAGCTCCGCCGAGGTCGTGGCCGCCGCCCTGCAGGAGCGCAACCGGGCGCTGGTCGTCGGCGCGCACAGCTTCGGCAAGGGGTCGGTGCAGCAGCCGTTCCAGCTCGCCGACGGCTCCGCGCTCGAGCTGACCGTCGCGCCGTACCTCACGCCGGCCGGCCGGGCCCTCGAGGGCGTCGGCGTCGTACCGGACGTCGACGTCGCGTCCACGGCGACGGGCGAGGTCGCGCTGCAGCGGGCCCTCGACGTGCTGGGCGGCATCGTCGCCGAGGCGCGGCCGCCGGCCCGGGGCTGACCGGGTGCCGAAGGAGACCGGCCGCAAGCTCGTCGCGCAGAACAAGAAGGCCCGCCACGACTACTCGATCCTCGACGTCTACGAGGCCGGGCTCGTGCTGACCGGCACCGAGGTGAAGTCGCTGCGGGCCGGGCGGGCGTCGCTCGTGGATGCGTACGCCGTGGTCAAGGACGGCGAGCTGTGGCTGCAGGGCGCGCACATCCCGGAGTACACGCAGGGCACCTGGACCAACCACGAGCCCCGCCGTATCCGGAAGCTGCTGCTGCACCGCGAGGAGATCCTCCGGCTGATCGGCAAGACGAAGGAGGGCGGCCTCACCCTCGTGCCGCTGCAGCTCTACTTCAAGGACGGCCGGGCCAAGGTCGAGATCGCGCTGGCGAAGGGCAAGAAGACCTACGACAAGCGGGCCGACCTCGCCAGCAAGCAGGCCACCCGCGAGACCGCGCGCGAGCTCACTCGCCGGTCGAAGGGCCGCTGACCCGCCGCCGTCGTACGGCGAGCGCGCCGCCGGCCGCGGCGAGCACCGCGGCTATCGCGGCGACGGCGACCGGCGCGGCGGACCGGCCCTGGTCGCCGCTCTCCAGGTCGGTCGCGACGTCGACGCCGCCGCCGCTGTCGGCGCTGCTGTCGGCGCCGGCGGTGTCCTCCGGCGCCGCCGACTCGGCGGCCGATGCGACCGCCGCCGGCGCCGCGGAAGCCGTCGTCGCCGCCGTAGCGGAGCGGGATGGCGACGCGCCGGCCGACCGGCTGGCCCGCGGGCTGCCGCTGCGCGAAGCCCCCGGTGCCGCCGGTGGCGACGTGGCGTCCGGCGGCGGCGTCGGCTCGGCGGTGCTCACCGGCTGGCCCTTCGGCACGACGCGCAGCCGCGGCGCCGGTGACGGCTCCCCGTCCTGGATCCAGCGCGCCACGTGGCCGTCGGAGTAGGTCTGCACGACCGGGAACTTGTACTCGCCTGAGTCGCGGCTGTTCGGCGTCCGCACCTTGAACTCGAAGCGCAGGTCCTGCGGCGAGCCGGCGACCGGCGTCTCCCAGGTGATGAACGTGCTGCCCGGCCGGGTCGCTGTGTCGAGGGAGCAGCTCCAGGCGACGCTCGGCACCTGGCACGAGGTGACGACGAAGGGCCCGGGTATGAGGGCGTAGAGCTTGCGGTTGGTCGTCCCCTCGCGTTCGATCGGCGCGCGCATCGCGAGGTCGACGTCAGCCTCGGCCGGCACCTCCGCGCGGGTCAGCACGACGTGCGCGGCGGCGGGCAGGGTGCCGAGCGCGACGAGCACGGCGCCCGCGACGAGCCGCCGACTCACCGCGAGATGCTGATCCGGACCAGCGGCGTGCGTACGCCGTACCCGGGCAGGATCGGCCGCGGCGCGGCGCCCGGGCAGCCCTTGTCGGTGCTCGACCCGTCGTGGGAGTCGTAGCCGGAGGGCTGCTTCGCCGGTCCGAAGCACTTCGGGTCCTCGCGGGACCCCTCGGGGTTGACTGCGTCGGTCGACGCGCCGACCCGCACGCGCGGAGCGGGATAGGGCTCGCGGTCGTAGACCCACGGCTCGGTGTAGCCGTCGTTGTGCTTCTGGAGCGTCCGGAACAGGTAGCTGCCGAGGGCTCGCTTCGGCGCCTCGACGTCGAGGGTGAACCGGATGTCGGCGGGGTTTGCGGTGATCACCGGCGTGAACACGACGTGGGTGTGCGGCTTGTAGGACTTCGTGTCCAGCTTGCAGGTCCAGGTCACCGGGCCGGCGCAGCCGTGCGTCTTCCACTGCCGCGGCACGATCACCCGGATCTCGACGTTCATCAGGCCGGTCGGGCGCTCGACGATCGACTCGACGGTCAGCGTGACCCGCTGTCCGGGCTCGACCTGTCCGGGCGTGATCTCGGCATGGCCGAGGGCGGACGACGCGGTCGCGACCGCCAGCAGGCCGCCGAGGAGCACGACGAGACGCGATCGGCGGGTGCGGGCCATGTCGTGAGGTTCGCGGGCGGCCACCGACACTCCTGCCCACGAGCGGGGGCTCAGCGGACCTCGACTCTGTACACGAGCGTGCTGGCGTCGATCTCGCTGGTCCGGACGATGAGCTCGAGCCGCCACCGGCCCGGCATCGGCAGCACCAGCCGGGGCTGCGCGTAGTGGCCGCGCCGGACCCGGGGCAGCGACACCGAGACCACGTCCGGCGACCCGGAGTCGTGGCCGGGCCCGTGGGAGTGGACCGCGCGCGCGGTCACCTCCGCGACGTCGGCCGGGGACCCGTCCGGGCCGGTGACCGCGACCGTGAGCTCGTTGAGGCCGGCGCGAGCGGGCTCGATGCGCACCTCGATGTCTCGATCTGCGCCGGCGCGGTCTCGGGCGACGAAGGGGGGTGAGTACGAGCTGCGCGCCGGGGTCGTCTCGACGAGCGCCGCGGTCACGGCCAGCACGACCGCAGCGATGCCGGCTTCCCAGGCGACGCTGCGCCGCAGCCGCGCCACCGGCGGCTGGTCCTGCGCGGCGTGGCGCTGCACCCACTCCCGGCCGAGTGCGCCGAGCACCAGCATGCCGAGGACCAGCTCGCTCTTGCCGATGAGCAGCCGGCCGTACGACGTGTTCGGCAGCGCCGCGAGCTCGCGGACCTCGCGCCACGACGCGAACAGCCCGGTCAGCACCAGCACCGCGACGGCGGTCACGGCCACACGGGACCAGCGGGGGAGCAGCCGGCTGAGCTCGGGGGCCTCCTCGTCGGCGGGCAGTCTGGGCAGCACGACCGTGGTGAGCACCGCGAGGCCGCCGACCCACGTCCCGGCCGCGACCAGGTGCAGCGAGTCGAGCGGCACCGCGAGCCAGGTGAGGTCGCCGACGCCGGCGTGCCCGGCGAGCGAGGTCGCGACTGCCGCCGTCACGCCGGTTGCGACGGCGGCGTAGCGGGCCCACCGTTCCTCGCGGCGGGTCCATATCAGCAGGCACCCCGCCAGCACCGCGATCGCGACGAGGCGGATGAGCATCGACGTGCCGAACCGGGTCTCGGCGACCGCGCTCATGAGCGACGGCTTGAACGCGTCCGAGAGCGGCAGCCCGGCGCCGTACGGGCCCTGCACCAGGAATGCGACGGCCGTCCCGAGCCCTGCGGCCGCTGTCGCTGACGTGACCAGCCGGCGCAGCCGGCGAGGTCGCGCGCGCAGCCGGTCGACGGCGCTCAGGAACACCACGACGCCGAGCAGCACGGCCAGCCCGGCGAAGGCGACCAGCCGGCTGACGCCCAGCAGCCGACGCGCGGCGCCGCCGCCGCCGGCGTCGCCCTCGGCGACGGCGGACGTCGTACCAACGCTGAAGATCGACGACCCGCTGACCGGGTGGCCGTCCTCGCTGACGACCCGCCAGAGCAGCAGGTATGTCCCCGGGGCGAGGTCCGACCGCAGCGGCGCGACGACCTCGTGGTCCGCCGCGCGCGTCGTGATGGTCCGGGTGTCGACCCGATCGCCTGTCGGCGAGAGCACCTTGACGGTGCCGAGGGAGGTGCCGACCGCCTCGCTGAACCGAAGCACGATCTCCGTCGGTGCCGTGGACAGCACCACGCCGTCGGCCGGCCTGGTCTCCAGCAGAGAGGCGTGCGCCGACGCCGGCGAGGCGGAGACCATGAGCCACATCAGCCCGCCGGCGAGGACCGCGAGCGCCCGGGCTGTGTGGTTGAGCACGGGCGGCAGGTTACGCGGATCGTCCCGGCGGAAGAACTCTCGGGCTCCGCGCGTTGCGGCACGGGTACAGTTGCCACACAGCGACACCCTGAAGGGGGTGAATGGTCTCGACTTCGGATGTCGGGGCAGGGGAAGCGGGCCGAGGAAGGCGACGATGATCTCGTTAACCACGAAACGTCGCAAAAGAATCAAGCGCCGATAACCACGCGCTCGCTGCCTAGAAGTAGGTAGCCGTCAGCCCCGGAGTGCCTCCGGCCGGGATGCTGGCGTCGCCAGGAGGCTCACCGAACTCCCCGGTCACGGGGGAGTGAGGGAAACCGAACAGTGACTGGGCCTGGCACCGACTCGCTCGCGGGATCGGCGGGGCCGAGAAAACCACAGCGAGCTGCGCCCGGAGAAGCCCTGGTTCGGTGCCGAAGGACGCGGGTTCGATTCCCGCCACCTCCACCGGTACGACGAGAGCCGCCGTCCAGTCACCATCGGACGGCGGCTCTCGCCATTGCTGGTGGAGATAGCGGGCTATTACCCCGCTACCTCTACCCGCACCGGCCGCGCGGTCGGCGCCAAGGCTAAGAAGCGGCGATGCCGAGCTGGTGCCGCAGCGCCGCCGCTTCGGCCCGCAGGGCGGTGGGGTCGCCGCCACCGTCAGCGGTCAGCTGGGCCAGGGTGTCGAGCGCCGCCATCAGCCGCCAACGATCGCCGGACGGCCGGAACATCTGCACGCTCTCGTCGACCAGCGTGTGGGCCTCGGCGAGCGTGCCGTCCCGTCGGGCCATCACGCCGCGGTAGAACAGGGTGCCGCCGACGCCCCAGCTGTCGCCGAGCTCGCGGAAGAGCGCTTCGCTCTCGGCGAGGGCCGGTGCCACCGCCTCCGGAGGGCCGAGGAAGACGCAGACCGTGCCCAGGTAGAACAAGGTCAGCGCGAGGCCCCACCGGTCGCCCGTCGACCGCATGTGCGCTACGGCCTCGCGGGCGAAGTCCGCCGCCGCGGGGTCTCCCACTCCCTGCGCCGCGAGCGCGCGCACGTAGAGCGCGTTCGCAAGGTCCAGCTCCAACGCGTGCTCCCGAGCGATCTCGACGGCCTCCTCGGCCATCACCCGGGCCGGCTCGAACCTGTTCGTGTAGTAGCAGAGCCGAGCCGCGGCGGTCAGGGCCCGGCCCCGGGCGGGCGCGTGGGCCGAATCGGTCGGCAGGGCGAGGGCGCGCTCGAGACTCTGGCGGCCCTCGTCGAACCGCCCCCGGGGGTACCAGAACCAGCCGAGGGCGCTGGTGAAGTCCAGCGCTCGCGGCCCGTGGCCGCCGGCGATGAGCCACTCCCGAGCTGCGCGCAGGTTGTCGTCGTCCCGGCCCAGCCGCTCCAGCGACTGGGCCCGCAGCGGACCGGCCAGGCGAGGGGCCTCCTGCTGCGCCACCTCCACGAAGTAGGCGGCGTGACGTTCGCGGGCGGCGGCGGCTTCGTCCTCCTCTTCGAGCGCCGCGAGGCCGAAGGCCCGAATCGACTCGAGCACCGACCACCGAGACTCGCTGCCGGGGGACTCGACGACGGTGACCAGGCTTCGGTTCAACAGGCCGGCGAAAGCCTCGAGCAGGGTCGCACCTGCTACACCGCTGACTGCCTCAGCGGCAGCGAGGTCGAAGCCGCCTACCAGAACCGACAGGTGCCGCAGCAGCGCCTGCTCGGCCTCACCGAGCAGGTCGTAGCTCCACCCGATGGCGGCCTTCAGCGTGCGGTGCCGTGCCTCGCGGTCGGGTCCGCCACGCAGCAGCTCGAGGCGGTCGTCGAGGCGATCGAGCAGCACGGCGGGCTGGAACAGCTTCAGCCACGGTACGACGAGCTCGATCGCGAGCGGCAGCCCGTCGAGCCGCCGGCAGAGCTCCGCGACCGCGGGAGCGCTGTCCGGCGTGATCCGGAAGCCGGGCAGTGCCTCGCGGGCACGGGCTTCGAACAGGTCGACCGATGCGCAGTCCTGGAGCGCGTCCAGGCCGACGTCGTCCGAGGAGGGCACGGCAAGGACGGGCACGGTGAAGACGTGCTCGCCCTGGATCGCCAGGACGGCCTGGCTCGTCACCAGCACGGTGATCCCGGGACAGCTGGTCAGGATCCGGGCGACGAGTGCGGCTCCGTCCAGCACGTGCTCGAAGTTGTCGAGCACCAGCAGCAGATCCAGGTCGCGGAGCCGGTCGACGACGTCGCGTCGGTCGCCCTGGAGCTCGGGCAGCCCGACCGCGTCGGCGATCGCCGCCGGCAGGGTCGACGAGTCGGCGATCGCCGCGAGCTCGACCAGACGAACCCCGTCGTGGAAGCGAGCAGCGACCGCCGCCCCCACCGCCAGGGCAAGCCTCGTCTTGCCGACCCCACCAGGGCCGGACGCCGTCACGAGGCGAACGTCGTCACGCACGAGGAGTGCGCTCAGGTCTGCGATCTCTCGCCCGCGGCCGAGGAAGGAGGTCGCCGGTGACGGCAGGTTGTGCGCGCCGAGGGTGCGCAGCGGTGGCATGTCCGCCGGAAGGGCCGGGTGGCACAGCTGGTGGAGGTGCTGTGGCTCGGCGAAGTCCTTGAGGCGGTGCAGCCCTAGATCGCGCAGCGTCGCCTCGGCCGGGAGGTCCGGGCCTACCGCGGCCCGCGTCGCCTCGGATAGCACGACCTGGTCGCCGTGAGCGGCCGACGCCACCCGCGCCGCTTCGTGGATGGCCATCCCGACGTACCCGGTGGACGTCAACGCCGCGACACCGGTGTGCAACCCCATCCGCACCCGTACCGGCGCGCCCGGCCAGGGGTGAGCCTGCAGCGACTGCTGCGCGCTGAGGGCGGCGGCAACAGCATCGGACGCCGCTGTGAAGACGACGAAGAACGCGTCGCCCTCGGTGTCGACCTCGTACCCGTGGTGGTCGGCGATGGCCGCCCGGATGAGCTCGTGGTGCGTCGCCAGCACGTCGGAGTAGGACTCACCCAGTGATCGGAGCAGCTCCGTCGAGCCCATGATGTCGGTGAACAGGAACGTCAGGACCCCGGTGGGCAGCTCGTGGCCGACAGGCGTGCCCATGTCAGTCGCGCCCCGGCTCCGCCACCGCGCCACCGTAGCGGACCGTCCTCAGTGCGCCCTACGTCGCGAAGTACACAGATCGCGCGGCAGCCGCGTTAGATGGGAGTGGACGACGAGAGGCGGGTCGCGTGAGCGCGACGTTCGACGAGTACGTCGTCGCCCGAGGGCAGGCGCTGCTGCGGCTGGCCTGGTTGCTCGCTCGTGACGAGCACGTCGCACAGGACGTCGTCCAGGAGGCGTTGGCCAAGGCGTCGGGACGCTGGTCACGAATCGAGCGGCTCGGCGCACCCGACGCGTACGTGCGCAAGATGGTCGTCAACGAGGTCCTGTCGTGGCGTCGTCGGAAGATTGCCGTCCCGTCGGACCGCCTTTCCGACCGGGCTGTGCCCGGCACGTACGGCGGCGACCCGGCCGGCCCGCACGCGGACCGCGACCAGGTCCTGGCGCTGCTCGCCACGCTGCCGCGGCAGCAGCGCGCAGTGCTCGTGCTCCGCTACTACGAAGGCCTCGACGACGTCGCGATCGGCGAGCTCGTCGGCTGCGCACCGGTGACGGTCCGTGCCCATGCGTCCAAGGCCCTCGCGCGACTCCGCGCGTCGGTGACACCCGTGAAGGAGACCCTGTGACAACCGACGTCGAGCACCTGCTGACCGAGACGCTTCAGTCGGACTCGGCGCGCGCACCCGGACCCGACGACCTCCTCAACCGCGTGCACGCGCGCGCCCGGCAGCGCGCGCACCGCCGAGTCGCCACGGGCGGGGGAGTCCTCGCCGTCGCGGTGATGGGGTCCGCCGCGGCCGTGACGCTGCGACCGCATGGCCACGACGAGATCGTCCGTCGGCCTGACCCGGTCGCCGCCGGGCCCGAGACTGCTGCCCCCGGGACCGGAGCGCCGTACGCGGCCGGCGCGCTCCCGCCGCTGGAGTTCCCGTTGACGCCAGGTTGGCTGCCCGATGGTGTGTCCCGCACGCCGCGGGTGACGCTCGGTGACAGCGGGCTCGAGGCGTCGTACGACGACGCCACCCGTCCGCGGTTCCTCGGCGTCAGCATCTGGTCGGCCGACCGCGATGTCAGCCCGAGCGGGGCGGAGGTGACCCGACGGGCGACCACAGTGAGCGGCAAGCCGGGAGAGCTGGTGACCTTCGCGGACACCCTGTCCCTGGCGTGGCAGCACAGCCCCGGCGCGTGGCGGGTCGTCACCGGCGGCAACGGCTGGGGTGCCGAGGGCGTCGTGCGCCGCGTTGCGGAGAGTCTCCTCGAGGAGCCGTTCGACGTGCGCATCCCGCTCGACCTGACGCTGATGCCGCACGACTCCGTGCCGGCCGGGTGGAGCACCGACGGCGCTGTGACCCTCGTTCGGCGCGACAAGGTGGAGCCCTGGAAGGCCGGGGACGGCGACGTGCCCGGAGTGGTCCTGATCACCGCGCGCCGCGCCCGCGCCGACCTCACCGGACGCGGCGAGGAGGTCACCGTCTCGGGTCATCGTGGCTGGCTGCTCCGCCAGG
>DATLNF010000021.1:0-27558 GCA_035536955.1 Mycobacteriales bacterium
CAGCTCGAGCGCGTCGAACAGCAGGGACCGGGTCCACTCGACATGGCGGGCGTAGGTGTAGTCGGCGACGTCGGCCGGCTTGTCCGAGCGGCCGAAGCCGACCAGGTCCGGTACGACGACGCGCAGCCCGGCATCGACCAGCACCGGCACCATCCGCCGGTAGAGGAACGACCACGTCGGCTCGCCATGCAGCAGCACCACCACGTCGCCCGCGGGGTCGCCCTCGTCCACGTAGTGCATCCGCAGCCGGCCGCCGTCCCCGTCGTCGACCTCGGCGTACCGCGGGGAGAACGGGAAGTCGGGCAGGGCGGCGAACCGCTCGTCCGGCGTACGCAGGGCCCTCATGCGGCCGCAGCATGACACCGTCCGCGGGCGGCTCGGTAGGCTCGGCGCGGCCGGGCGCACCGGCCCGACCTGTGACGGAGACGCGCATGGACAAGGTGGTCCAGGACCCGGCCGAGGCGGTTGCGGACATCCCGTCCGGCGCCACGCTGGCGGTCGGCGGCTTCGGGCTCTGCGGCATCCCCAGCGTGCTCGTCTCGGCGCTGCTCGACGCGGGCATCGACGACCTGTCGGTCGTGTCGAACAACTGCGGCGTGGACGACTGGGGCCTCGGCGTCCTGCTCTTCGCCAAGCGGCTGCGCCGGATGACGGCGAGCTACGTCGGCGAGAACAAGGAGTTCGAGCGGCAGTTCCTCTCCGGCGAGCTCGAGGTCGAGCTGACCCCGCAGGGCACCCTCGCCGAGCGGCTGCGCGCGGGCGGCGCCGGGATCCCGGCCTTCTACACCCCCGCCGGTGTCGGGACGCAGGTCGCCGACGGCGGGCTGCCGTGGCGCTACGACGGCTCCGGCGGCGTCGCCGTGGCCAGCCCGAAGAAGGAGACCCGCCGGTTCGGCGACCGCGACTACGTGCTGGAGGAGTCGATCACCACCGACTTCGCGCTCGTGCACGCGTGGAAGGGCGACCGTCAGGGCAACCTCGTCTACCGGATGTCCGCCCGCAACTTCAACCCGCTCTGCGCCGCCGCCGGTCGCATCACGATCGCGGAGGTCGAGGAGCTGGTCGAGCCGGGCGAGATCGACCCGGCCGAGGTGCACACGCCGGGGATCTTCGTGCAGCGCGTGGTGCCGGTCGGCGAGCTCGAGAAGCGCATCGAGCGCCGTACGACGCGATAACCCTGGCCAGCGCGGGTACGCCGCAGTCCCCGCCCGGCACTTCGTCCGGCGGCTCGGCTCTAGCACGGGAGGCACAGATGGCACAGGACGACATCTCGACGACGGACGACGGCGGCCTGGGCGACGGCGGCGCGGACGGCGGCGCGGACACCGGGGCCGGCGACGTGACGCTCGGTGGGTCGCCGGCGGCCGGCTCCGGTGCCGACGGCAGCGCGGGTGTCGGTGCGGACGGCGGCGCGGACGGCGGTGCCGGTGGCGCGGACGGTGGCGCGGACGGCGGCGCGGACGGTGGCGCGGACGGCGGAGCCGACGGCGGTGCGGACGGCGGCGCGGGCGCATCACCCTCCTGAGCCCGACCGGCGTGGACGGCCGGACGGTCGGCGAGCCCGACCGTCCGGTGCTGCGGCGCTGCACCGGCATCGCGCCGGCTGACTTCGCGGCGACGTACTGGGGCCGGGCGCCCCTGCTCTCCCGCGTGGTCGGCCGCACCTTCGACGACCTGCTGACCCTCGACGCCGCCGACGAGCTGCTGTCGCAGCGCGGCGTGCGCACGCCCTTCATCCGCATCGCCAAGGACGGCGACGTCGTCGAGCCGCGCCGCTACACGCGCTCCGGCGGCGCCGGCGCGCTCGTCGCCGATCAGGTCGGCGACGACCGCGTCCTCGACCTCTTCGCCGACGGCCACACCGTCGTGCTCCAGGGGCTCCATCGGCTGTGGCCGGCCCTGGTCGCCCTCGCCGGAGACCTCGCCGGCGAGCTCGGCCATCCCGTGCAGGTCAACGCCTACATCAGCCCGCCGGCTTCGCGTGGGTTCGCAGCGCACTACGACGTGCACGACGTCTTCGTGCTGCAGGTGGCGGGGCGCAAGCGGTGGCTCGTGCACGAGCCGGTCCTCGCCGACCCGCTGCCGAGCCAGCCCTGGCAGCAGCGCCGCGCCGACGTCGGCGCCCGCGCGGCGGAGCCTCCGCTGCTCGACGAGGTGCTCGAGCCGGGCGACGTCCTCTACCTCCCGCGCGGCTACCTGCACGCCGCCGACGCGCTCGGCGAGGTGTCGATGCACCTCACCGTCGGAGTGCACCCGGTGACCGGGTACGACGTCGCGGAGGCGGCGCTCGCCCTCGCCGCGGACGACCGCGAGCTGCGCCGTTCGCTGCCCGTCGGCGGCGTCGGGCAGCACGCCGACGCGGTCACGGCCGCACTTCGCGCGGCTGTCGACCGCCTCGAGGTCACCCCTGCTCCGGCGCTCGCCCACGCGGTCCGCGTGCGCGCGGCCCGCGGCACCCGGCCGGCGCCCATCGGCCCGATCGCGACCGCCGCGGCGGTCGCGGCGCTCGACGCCACGACCGCCGTCGTGCTGCGGCGCAACCTGCGCGCGGCCGTCGGCGGGTCGCTCACCGACGTGGAGCTCGTCCTGCCGGACCGCACCGTCCGGCTGCCGGCCCGCACGCGGGCGGCTGTCGCCTGCGTGCTCGACGGCGGCGTCGTCCGGGCGAGCGACCTGCCGGGGCTCACCGAGGACGAGTCCGTCGACGTCGTACGCCGGCTGCTCCGCGAAGGCGTGGTCGTCCCCGCCCGATGACGACGCCCGAACCCCTCGTCCGCTCGGAGCTGCGGTGCTCGTTCGCCGCCGAGCGGCGCGGCGACCACCTCGCCGGGACCGCCGCGCCCGCCGCCGGGCTGCTGCTCGTCGAGCAGCCCGGGCCGTGGGGACGGGTCGCGCTCACCCAGTCGAGGCTCGATCCGGAGATCGGCGCGCAGGTGGCGGCGCGCGCCGCGGCGCACGGTGTGCGCACCCTCGTCATCCGCCACCCGGGCCGACCGCCGGCGACGCACGGCCCCCGGCGGTGGGCGGTCGTCGACTGCTCCCCCGGCGAGGAGTCGACGACGTGGGGCACGTACGGCGCGGACGCCGAGCTGCTCGACGTGCCGCTCGACGGGTCGGCGGGCGAGCGCTCCGACGCGGCGACGTACCTCGTCTGCACCCACGGCCGCCACGACGCGTGCTGCGCGATCCGCGGGCGCCCGATCGCCACCGCGCTGGCGGCCCTGCGTCCGGGCCACGTCTGGGAGTGCTCGCACGTCGGCGGCGACCGGTTCGCGGCGAACGTGCTCGCGCTGCCGCACGGGCTCTACTACGGCCGGGTCGACGACGCCTCCGTGCACCCGCTGGTCGCGGCGCACGAGCGCGGCGAGGTGCTGCCGCCGCTGCTGCGCGGCCGGACGACGTTCAGCGGGCCGATCCAGGCCGCCCAGCAGCGGGCGCGCGAGCTGACCGGCCGGGTCGGCATCAACGACCTGCTGCCCGCGTCAGCCGAGCCGACGGGCGACGGGGGTTGGCGCGTCGTCCTGCAGCACGACCCCCAGGACCTGGCGTTCGTCGTTCGCGCGGTGGCCGCGGGCCCCGCCGTACTGCTCACCTGCGGCGCCGCGACGCCGGCTCACCCGCCGAGGTACGCCGTGGAGCCGGTCACACCAGCGAGCTGATCGCCGACATCGCGGCCACGACCTCGGGCGGGGCATCCAGCGCGTCGGCCAGCGAGCCGCGGCCGACCATCGCGTCCAGGACGGCGTAGACCTCGCCGCGAGCCTCCACGGCGGCGCCGTCGGTCCCGCCCGGCTGCACCGAGACCAGCGGGCCGTCGACGCGGAAGCGCAGCGCCGGCCCGCCGTCGAGGTGCAGCGCGAGGTCGAAGGGCATGCCGACGACGGCGAGGAAGCGGCCGACGAGCAGGACCTGGTACGCCGCGATGGCGGTCAGCTCGTCCGCCGGCGGCGCCGGGTCCGGCACGCGGCCGAGCGGGGCGAGGATGTCGCGCTCGTGGATCGCCGAGTCGAACAGGCCGTGCAGGACCGACCGGTGCCACGGCTGGCGGCCGACCGGCGAGGCGACGAGCAGGTCGGCGCCGTCGGCCACGAGCTCGTCGACAACCGTGATGAGCCGCTGGGTCGTCTCGGCGTACGCCGCGAGGCTCGCCTCGACCGGCTCCGGCCCATGCGCCTCGAGGTACTCCAGCGGCGAGAGCTTCGGGTTGAAGGTCGAGAAGAACGCGAACCGCTCCCCGGCCCGGGCTGCGGCCACGCCGTCGAGCAGCACGGTGTTGATATGCACGCCGTGCCGTACGACGTCCTGCACCGACCACGCGGAGCACCGGCTCTGCGCCGTCCACTCATCCGGGCTGAGCGCCTCCACCTCCGCCAGGAACCGGCTGCGGTGTGACCTGGTCGCCGCCGCCGCCTGCTCCGGCGACACCCCGAGCTGCACGTCGTGCTCGCGCAGCGCTACTCCGGGGAGCTGCGTCGGGCCTGCGCCGGTGTCCTGCGTCGTATCCGTCATGGCTCGACCGTAGCGGCACCGACGCTATGGTCGCTGTGTCGAAGGTCACTCGAAGGGATCCACCGCTGATGGCGCTCACCCGCGAGGAGCTCGCCGCGCGCGTCGCGCAGGAGCTCGAGGACGGCCAGTACGTCAACCTCGGGATCGGGATGCCGACCCTGGTGCCGAACTACCTGCCAGCCGGCGTGCACGTCGTCCTGCAGAGCGAGAACGGGATCCTCGGCGTGGGGCCCTACCCGCAGGCGGGCACGGAGGACCCGGACCTCATCAATGCGGGCAAGGAGACGGTGACCGTCCAGCCGGGCTCGTCGTTCTTCGACTCGGCGCAGTCCTTCTCGATGATCCGCGGCGGTCACGTCGACGTCGCCGTCCTCGGCGCGATGCAGGTCTCCAAGGACGGCGACCTGGCCAACTGGATGATCCCCGGGAAGATGGTCAAGGGGATGGGCGGCGCGATGGACCTCGTGCACGGGGCGAAGAAGGTCGTCGTGATGATGGAGCACGCCGCGAAGGACGGCTCACCGAAGATCGTCGAGGAGTGCTCGCTGCCCTACACGGGGCGCGGTGTCGTGCACCGGATCATTACCGACCTCGCGGTGATCGACGTGACCCCGACCGGGCTCGTCCTGCGCGAGCTCGCACCTGGCGTGACCGTCGACGGCGTGCAGAAGCTGACCGAGCCGCAGCTCGCGGTGGACCCGGCGCTGCGCTAGCCGGCTCTACTTGGCGAAGGTGAAGACGTACTTGACCTTGCCGGTCGGCCCCCCGGCCCAGTTGCAGGCAATGAGGTTGATGGTGCCGGGCTTCTTGAACTTGTAGGTGATCTTCTCCGGCGCACCGGTCACGTCGAGGATGCCGGAGTTGCCGACCTCGCGGCCCTTGTCGTCGGTCATCAGGAAGTCCCACTCGCCGACGTACCCGGACAGCTCGGCCTTGATCGTGCCGGGCTCGGGGGCGGTGAACTCCTCGACGTGGAAGCTGCCGGGGACCGTCTGCTCGCACACCGAGTAGCGGGCGGCCGGGCCGAAGTTGGTCGGGTCGGGCGTGGCCGCCGTCGCGGTGTAGGACTTCTCGATCGGCTTCTTGTGCTTCGCGTGCGCGACGTCGGCGGCGACGGGCGCGACCAGCACGACGACAGCCAGCGCGCCGCGTAGTGTCCGGAACAGGCCCGAGGGTCGCATCACGGCCGCCACTACTTGGCGAACGTGAAGGTGTACTTCACCTTGCCGGTCGGCCCGCCAGCCCAGTTGCAGGCGATGATGCTGACCGTGCCGGGCTTCTTGAACTTGTAGGTCATCTTCTCCGGCTCGCCCATGAACGCGGTCAGCCCGGAGTTGGCCAGCTCGCGACCCTTGTCGTCGACCAGCAGGAAGTCCCAGTCCCCGACGTACCCGGTCAGCTCGGCCTTGAGGGTGCCGGGCTCGGGAGCGGTGAACTCCTCGATGTGGAAGCTCTGCGGCACGTTCTGCGCGCAGACCGAGTAGCCGGTCATCGAGTAGTTGGTCGGGTCGGGCGTGGGCGCTGTCGCGGTGTAGCTCTTCTCGATCGGCTTCTTGTGCTTCGCCTCGGCGACCCCGCCGACGGCGCAGACAGCAGTGGCGACAGCGAGCGTGGTCAGGGCGATGCGGTTCACGACAGAAGTCCTCTCGATGGCGGCGTTCGCAGCGGGATTTCGCCGTGCAGAACGCCGAATCCTGCCGCCGGTGACGGCCGGGCTCGCCGATCCGGCGACTCAGGCCTCGCGCGCG
Source organism: Mycobacteriales bacterium (assembly GCA_035536955.1). GTDB lineage: Bacteria > Actinomycetota > Actinomycetes > BP-191 > BP-191 > DATLNF01. The sequence goes on from DATLNF010000021.1 coordinate 6,258, forward strand.
GCCTGGATCGCCGCTCGCCGGGACAGCCGTGCCTCGCGCCGGATCTCGGCCTCCCGGTAGCGCCGCTGCTCGGTCTCGTCCTCGGCCACGACCGGCGGGACCGCCCGTGGCTTGCCGTGGCCGTCGAGCCCGACGTACGCGAGGTAGGCGCTGCTGGTGTGGACCCGCTCGCCGATCTCGTCCCAGCGCTCGGCCTCCACGCGCACCCCGATCTCCATGGAGGTGCGGCCGGCCCAGTTGACCTGCGCGTGGGCGTAGACGAGGTCGCCGACGTGGACGGGGACGAGGAACACCATCTCGTCCATCGAGACGGTCACCGCCCGGCCGCCCGAATGGCGGCTGGCGACGATGCCCGCCGCGTCGTCGACGAGCTTCATGATCACGCCGCCGTGGATGTTGCCGTGCAGGTTCGCGTCCCCGGCCGTCATCAGCCGGGTGATCGAGATCCGCGACTGCGCCGGCGTCCGCCCGGCGCTCACTTGAGCAGGTTGCGGGCCATGACGACACGCTGGATCTGGTTGGTTCCCTCGTAGATCTGGGTGATCTTCGCGTCGCGCATCATCCGCTCGACCGGGTAGTCGCTCACGTAGCCGTAGCCCCCGAGGAGCTGTACGGCGTCGGTCGTCACCTCCATGGCGGTGTCGCTGGCGAAGCACTTCGCGGCCGCGGAGATGAAGGTCAGGTCGGGCTCCATCCGCTCCGCCTTCGCGGCGGCGACGTAGATGAGCTGGCGCGCGGCCTCGGTCTTCATGGCCATGTCGGCGAGCATGAACTGCACGGCCTGGAACTGCGCGATCGGCTTGCCGAACTGCTCCCGCTCCTTGGTGTAGCCGAGCGCGTAGTCGAAGGCGCCCTGCGCGATGCCGAGCGCCTGGGCGCCGATCGTGAGCCGGGTGTGGTCGAGCGTCCGCAGTGCGGTCTTGAAGCCGGTGCCCTCGGCGCCGATCATGCGGTCCGCGGGGATCCGGCAGCTGTCGAAGTAGAGCTCACCGGTCGGGCTGCCCTTGATGCCCATCTTCTTCTCGAGCTTGCCGACGGTGAACCCTGGGTCGTCCTTCTCCACGACGAAAGCCGAGATGCCGTTGGCCTTGAGGTCCGGGTCGGTGACCGCCATGACCGTGTAGAAGGTGGAGACGCCCGCCCCGGTGATCCAGCGCTTGGTCCCGGTCAGCACGTAGGAGTCCCCGTCGCGCACCGCACGGGTCTTCATCGACGCCGCGTCAGAGCCGGCCTCCGGCTCGCTCAGCGCGTAGGAGAACATCCCCTCGCCGCGCGCCAGCCGGGGCAGGTAGCGCTGCTTGATGTCCTCGGACCCGCTGAGCAGCAGACCCTGCGTCCCGAGCTTGTTGACCGCCGGGATCAGCGAGGACGACGCGCAGACGCGGGCGATCTCCTCGATGACGATCGCGCTCGAGATCGCGTCCGCCCCGGCGCCGGCGTACTCCTCGGGGATGTGCACCGCGTGCAGGTCGTTGCGCTTGAGCTCCTCGTAGACGTCCCACGGGAACTCACCCGACGCGTCGATCTCGGCCGCCCGAGGGGCGATCTTCGACTCGGCCAGCGCGCGGACGGACTTGCGGAGCAGGTCGTGCTCCTCACCGAGGCGATACGTGCCGAAGTCGGGGTTCATGCGCGCCAGGATAGTGGGGGGCGACCGCGTATCGTCGCGGCCTATGACGCACCGGCTCACCGTCCTCGGCACCGGCTACCTCGGCGCCACGCACGCTGCCTGCATGGCCAGCCTCGGCTACGACGTGCTCGGCATGGACGTGGACGCCGAGAAGATCGCCCGCCTCAGCGCCGGCGAGCTGCCCTTCTACGAGCCGGGCCTCGAGCCGATCCTGCGCAAGGCGATCGGCGACGGCCGACTGACGTTCACCACGTCGTACGAGGAGGCCGCCGCCTTCGGTGACGTCCACTTCATCTGCGTCGGCACGCCGCAGCAGGCGGCCAGCAACGCCGCGGACATGCGGTACGTCGACTCGGTCGTCGACGGCATCAGCCCACATCTGACCAGGCCCGCCATCGTCGTCGGCAAGTCGACGGTGCCGGTCGGCACGGCGGAGCGGATCGCGAAGCGGATCGCCGACCTCGCGCCGGCGCCGGACGACGTCGAGCTGTGCTGGAATCCCGAGTTCCTCCGCGAGGGCTTCGCCGTCGACGACACCCTCCGCCCGGACCGGCTGGTGTTCGGCGTCGTGCCGGGCGGGCGGGCCGAGCAGGTCCTGCGCGAGGTGTTCGCGCCTGTGGTCGCCCAGGCGGACTGCCCGGTGGTCGTCATGGACCTGGCGAGCGCACAGCTGGTCAAGACGGCCGCGAACGCATTCCTCGCCACCAAGATCTCCTTCATCAACGCGATGGCCGAGGTGTGCGAGGCGACCGGCGCCGACGTCAAGAAGCTGTCCGAGGCGCTCGGTCACGACGCGCGGATCGGCGGCCGGTTCCTGCACGCCGGCCTCGGGTTCGGCGGCGGCTGCCTGCCCAAGGACATCCGCGCGTTCATGGCCCGGGCCGAGGAGCTCGGGGTCGAGCAGGCGCTGTCGTTCCTGTCCGAGGTCGACGCGATCAACCTTCGGCGCCGCGCGCGGATGGTCGACATCTCGCGTGAACAGGTGGGCGGCAGCTTCTCCGGCAAGAGGGTCGCGGTGCTCGGCGCCGCGTTCAAGCCCAACTCCGACGACACCCGCGACTCGCCGGCCTTGGACGTCGCTGCGGCCATCCAGGGCGAGGGCGCCGACGTCACCGTCTACGACCCGGCAGCCGTGGACAACGCGCGGCGGCTGCACCCGGAGCTGGCCTACGCCGCGAGCGCCGTGGAGGCCGCACAGGACGCCGACGTGGTCCTGCACCTGACCGAGTGGTCGGAGTTCAAGGACATGGACCCGTCGGTGCTCGACGGCGTCGTGCATGAGAAGCACATCGTCGACGGCCGCAACGCGCTCGACCCTGCGCGTTGGCGCGCGGCCGGCTGGACCTACCGCGCCCTCGGCCGCCCGTAGCCATTCACCACGCCGTGATCTTGCTGCGGCGATGCACTGGTGACGGTCTTCCCTGTGGACGCCGGCAGCAAGATCACCGCAGGGGCGGAGTCAGTCGACGATCAGGACCGGTACGCCGCCCTCGACGACCGTCGCGAGCTGCGAGATGTCCTCGCTGAACATCCGGACGCAGCCGTTGCTCGTCGGCCCGCCGACGGAGCTCCGCGCCGGCGTGCCGTGGATGCCGATCTGGCCCGTTCCACCCTTGCCGAAGCTGGAGTAGACCTCGGAGAAGCCGTTCACGGAGAACAGCCACGGGCCGTACTTGCTGTCCGGCCGCCACCGCTCGACGAAGTCGACGTAGAAGTCGCCCTTCGGGGTCGGCGTGCTCGACTTGCCCACGGCGGCCGGGAACCGCATCAGCGGAGTGCCTCGGTCGAAGAGCCAGATCAGCTTCGAGCACCGCTGCACCAGGAGCCGGTACGGGGTGATCGTCGTGGTCACGTCGACCTTGCGGATCCAGGTGGTCGTCCCGTTGGGACGAGCGGCGTACTGCACGCGGTACCAGTCGGGGCGGGTGTTCACGACGCGGAGGTTGAGGTACTGGCCTTCGTGGGTCGGGTTGGCCAGCGTCCGCCGGAACGCGCCCTCGTCCGGCGAGTCGAAGATCGGCAGGCCGGACCGCTTCGGGTGCGCGACCAGCGTGCGGACGGTCGGCATCCTCGGCGCCTCGGGGCACGCTGCGGACGCCGTCCGCAGCGCGGAGTCGGCCGCGGGCAGGACGGTGAGCACGAGCGCGAGGGCTAGGGCGGTGCGCCAGAGCGAACGGGCGCCGGCGCGGGCCGGGTAGGGCATGCCGTCGTGCTCCTTCGTGTCCTGCCGGGGTCCGCGCAGCGTGCTGCCGGTGCTGCAACGATACGACGCATCCGGGGTGACGCGGTCGTCAGGTCTCGGTATGCCCTAATTTCGCCTAAGTTCACCGGTCATGACGGGAACCGACGAGATCGCCCGCAGGATCCTCACCGAGTACGCCGTGTGGGCCGTCGTGGGCGCGTCGCCGGACCGCGGCCGGCCGAGCTACGGCGTGGTGCGCTTCCTCCAGGAGTCGGGCTACCGGGTGATCCCGGTCAACCCCACCGTGGACGAGGTGTGCGGCCTGACGTGCTACCCGACGCTCGCTGACATCCCCGCGGCGGAGTCGGTCGAGGTCGTCGACGTCTTCCGGCGCCCCGAGTACGTCGCGGGCGTGGTCGAGGAGGCGATCGCGATCGGCGCGAAGGCGGTGTGGTGCCAGCTCGGCGTCGTGGACGCGGCGGCGTACCGGCGGGCGGTCGAGGCCGGGCTCGACGTGGTGATGGACCGCTGCCCGGCGATCGACCGGCCGCGACTGCTCGGCACCCGCTGACCCCGAGAGCTGCCGCCTTTTCGACTCCATGACCGGATTTCGCGCCGCGAAAGTGGTCGTGGGGTCGAAAAGACGGGGGTGGGGGATCAGCCGACGCCGAGCTCGCGGGCGATGAGGATGCGCTGGACCTCGGACGTGCCCTCGCCGATCTCGAGGATCTTGCAGTCCCGGTAGAAGCGCGCGACGGGGTACTCGTTCATGAACCCGTACCCGCCGTGGACCTGGACCGCCTCACGGGCGCTGGTGACCGCGATCTCGCTGGAGTAGAGCTTCGCGATCGCCGCCTCCTTCTTGAACGGCTCGCCGCGCAGCATCTTCTCGGCGGCGGCGTAGTAGGCCAGCCGGGCGGTGTGCGCGCGCATGTCCATGTCGGCGATCTTGAAGGCGATCGCCTGGAACTGCCCGATCGGCCGGCCGAACGCCTCGCACTCCTTCGCGTACTTCACGCTCTCGTCGACGCAGCCCTGCGCGAGGCCGACGGCGAGCGCGGAGATCGCGATGCGCCCCTCGTCGAGGATCTGCAGGAAGTTCGCGTAGCCGCGACCGCGCTCGCCGAGGAGGTTCGCCTCGGGGACGCGGCAGTCGGTGAAGACGATCTCTCGCGTGTCGGAGGCGTGCCAGCCGATCTTGGAGTACTTCTTCGACGCGCTGAACCCCGGGTGCGGCACCGGCACGAGGATCGAGGAGATCTCCTTCCGGCCGCCGGCCGCCTCGCCGGTGACCGCGGTCGCGGTGACGAGCCGGGTGATGTCGGTGCCGGAGTTGGTGATGAAGCTCTTCGTGCCGTTGAGCACCCACTCCCCTGCATCGAGCTTCGCGGTGGTCCGCGTCGCGCCGGCGTCGGACCCCCCGCCCGGCTCGGTCAGGCCGAATGCGCCGAGCGCCTCGCCGGTCGTGAGCATCGGCAGCCACTCGCGGCGCTGCTCCTCGGTGCCGAAACGGTAGACCGGCATCGCGCCGAGGGAGACCCCCGCCTCGAGCGTGATGGCGACGGAGGAGTCCACCCGGGCGAGCTCCTCCAGCGCGAGGCAGAGCGTGAAGTAGTCGCCGCCCATGCCGCCGTACTCCTCGGGGAACGGCAGCCCGAACAGGCCCATCTCGCCCATCGCCTTGACGATGTCGTAGGGGAACTCGGCGGTCTCGTCCATCTCCTCGGCGCGCGGCGCGACCACGGTCCGCGCGAAGTGCTCGACCGTCTTGCGCAGGGCCTCCTGCTCGTCGGTCAGGCGGGTGTCGACCACGGCGGCGGGCCCCTCGTTCGGCGTACGGCGGGAGTATGGAGCGGCGCAAGTCTCCCACGGCGGCGCCGGTAGTCTTGACGGATGCGCGCCGTCTACCGCCGCTTCGAGGTGGTGATCCACGAGATCGCCAAGTTCGGGCTGGTCGGCGCCTTCAACGCGATCCTCGACATCGGGCTGGCCAACGTCCTGCACTTCCGCGTCGGGCTCGGGCCGCTGACGTCGAAGACGCTCGCCACGGCCGTCGCGGCGACCAGCAGCTACTTCATGAACCGGCACTGGTCCTTCGCGCACCGCGCCCGGACGACGTTCCGCCGGGAGTACACCCTCTTCTTCTTCCTCAACGCGGTCGGGCTGGGGATCGCGCTCCTGGTGGTCGGCTTCGTCCGGTACGCGCTCGGCTTCTCGAGCGTGCTCGCGTTCAACGTCGCCAACGTGCTGGGGATCGGCCTCGGCACGCTGTGGCGGTTCTACGCCTACAAGCGCTGGGTCTTCGTCGCGCCGCCCGCGCCGACCGACGAGGAGATCACCCCCGCCGAAGCGGCGATCTCGACGATCGTCTGACCGGGCGCTAGACCGGGGTCACGCCATGCCGGCGCCGGGAGAAGGACCGGTCCTTGCCGGCGTACGCCGCGTACCTCTTGATGAGCTCGACCCGGAGGTCCTCGGGCTCGACGATCGCGTCGACGACCAGCTCGGCGGCGAGGTGGACGACGTCGATGTCGCGGTTGTACTCCTCGCGCTTCGCCGCGACGTACGCCTCGCGCTCGTCCTCGGGCAGCGCGGCGATCTTGTTCGCGTAGACGGCGTTCACCGCCGCCTCCGCGCCCATCACGGCGATCATCGCGGTGGGCAGGGCGATGCAGCAGTCCGGCTCGAAGCCCGGGCCGGCCATCGCGTAGAGGCCGGCGCCGTACGCCTTGCGCACGATGACCGAGATCTTCGGGACGGTCGCCTCGGAGACGGCGGTGATCATCTTGGCGCCGTGCCGGATGATGCCTTCCCGCTCCACCGAGGTGCCGATCATGAACCCGGGTACGTCGGAGAGGAACAGCAGCGGCACGTTGAACGCGTCGCACAGCTGCATGAACTTCGCAGCCTTGTCCGCCGAGTCGACGAAGAGCACGCCGCCCTTCTGCATCGGGTTGTTCGCGAGGATCCCGATGGTCCGGCCGTCGAGGCGGGCCAGGCAGGTCACCAGCTCGCGGGCCCACAGCGCGTGGATCTCGTAGACGCTGCCCTCGTCGACCAGCCCGGCGATGTACCGGCGCATGTCGAAGGCCTGCCGCTCGCTGGCGGGGACCATCGCGCGCAGGTCGATGCCCGCCTTCGGCGGGCGTGACTCCGCGACCGGAGGCTGCTCGGTCCAGTTGGACGGCAGGTAGGAGAGGTGCCGCTTGACGACCTCGATCGCCTCGGGCTCGGTCTTCGTGAGGTGGGTGCCGCAGCCCGAGACGGTGCAGTGCATCTTCGCCCCGCCCATCTCCTCCAGCGTCGTCTTCTCGCCGACGACCATCTCGGCCATCCGCGGCGAGCCGAGGTACATCGAGGCGTTGCCCTCGACCATCACGACGATGTCGCAGAACGCCGGGATGTACGCGCCGCCGGCGGCACTGGGCCCGAACAGCGCGCACACCTGCGGGACCGACCCGGACATGCGCACCTGGGTGTGGAAGATCTTCCCGGCGCCGCGTCGGCCCGGGAACAGCTCGACCTGGTCGGTGATCCGCGCGCCGGCCGAGTCGACGAGGTAGACCATCGGCACGCTCGTGCGGTACGCCGTCTCGAGGATGCGGATGATCTTCTCGACGGTTCGAGCGCCCCACGACCCCGCCTTCACGGTCGAGTCGTTGGCCATCACGCAGACCGGACGGCCGTCGACCAGACCGGTGCCGGTGACGACCCCGTCGGCGGGGAGGTCGCCGGCCAAGGCGTTCGCGTAGAGCCCGTCCTCGACGAAGGACCCCTCGTCGAGCAGCAGCGCGACCCGCTCCCGCGCGAAGAGCTTGCCCACCTCGGCGTTCTTCGAGTGGTACTTCTCGGCACCGCCGCGCTCGACGGCCGCCCGGATCTCGGCGAGCGGGGGGTGCGGCGGGTTCTCGGCGGTCACGGGCGTCCTTCGGCAGGCGGCGGCAGAGATCGGCGGGCGCGCCATTGTGACAAGAAACCTCGCGCGGCCCGCACCAGGCGTCGGGCATGCTGGCGCGATGCCGGACGAGCCGCCTGCGGCGAGCCCCGCGGAGCCCCGCGGAACAGGCGTGCGCGAGCTGCTGCGACGCCGGCTCGGCGGGCTCCCGTTCGCGTACTGGGTCGTCCTCGTCGGCAGCTTCGTCAATCGCCTCGGCACGTTCGTGCAGCCGTTCCTGGTCCTCTACCTCGTCCGCGAGCGGGGCATGAGCGAGTCGGCGGCCGGCGTGCTGGTCGCGCTCAACGGCGCGGCGGGGGTGCCGAGCCAGATCGTGGGCGGCATCCTGGCCGACCGGATCGGCCGCCGGCAGACGATGCTGCTGGGCACCTTCGCCTTCGCGGGCGCGCTAGGCGTCCTGGCCCTCGCCGGGTCCCTCCCCGTCCTGGTGCTGGGCGTCGTGCTGACCGGCGCCACCGCCGACCTATACCGGCCGGCCTCCTCGGCGCTCGTCGCCGACGTCGTGCCGGCCGCCGACCGGGTCCGTGCCTACGGGCTGCACTTCTGGGTGATCAACCTCGCCTTCGCCGCCGCGACAGCAGGCGCCGGGCTGCTCGCCGAGCGCGGCTACGGGCTGCTCTTCGGCATCGACGCGCTCACCACCGTCGTCTTCGGGCTCCTGGTCTACCGCCTGGTCGGCGAGACGCGCCCGGACCACGGCGCTCACCCGACCCCTGGGTCGTTCGCCGACCCGTTCCGCGACCGGCTGATGCTCGGCGTGATCACCAGCTGGTTCCTCTACACCTGCGTCTACTTCCAGGGGTTCATCACGCTGCCGCTCACGATGGTCGCCGACGGGCTCGACGTGAAGGTCTTCGGCTTCGTCATCGGGCTCAACGGCGTCGTCATCGTGCTGGTTCAGCCGCTGCTCCTCGGGGTCATCATCCGGCTGCCGCGGGTGCAGACCAGCGCCTGGTCGATCGCCCTGGTGGGCGTCGGGTTCTGGCTGCACCGCTTCGCCGACACCGGCTTCGAGCACGCCGCGTGTGTCGTCGTCTGGACGATCGGCGAGATCGGCACCAGCTCGATCGGGTCCGCGCTGGTCGCCGACATCGCGCCGCAGCACCTGCGCGGCAGGTACAACGGCGCATTCGGGTTCGCCTTCGGCGCCGCCGCGGTGGTGGCGCCGATCGCGGGGACGGTCACCCTGGAGCGGCTCGGCTCGGCCGCGGTGTGGAACGGGTGCCTCGCCGTCGGCGCGCTGGGCGCGCTGGCGCAGCTGGCGCTGACTCGCGGCATCGCCGAGCGCACCGCGGTCGTCGAGCCGGCGGCAGGCGCCCTGCCATGATCGGCCGATGAGCGAGCCGCCGACCCGCGCCGAGATCACCGCGGTGGCGGCACTCCTCGAGGGCCACGTCCGGCGTACGCCGATCCTCGGAGTCGGCGGCGCAGGCGGCCACGCGGGCGCTCTGACGCTGAAGCTCGAGCAGCTCCAGGTGAGCGGGACGTTCAAAGCACGAGGCGCCTACGCCACCCTGCTCAGCCAGCCGGTGCCGCCGGCCGGTGTGGTCGCGGCATCCGGCGGCAACTTCGGCGTCGCGGTCGCCTACGCCGCCCACGACCTCGGCCACCACGCCACGGTGTTCGTGCCGGAGTCGGCGCCGGCGGCCAAGGCGGACCGCCTTCGCGCGCTCGGCGCGGACGTCGTCACGGTCGGCGACCGCTATGCGCAGGCGCTGGCCGCGAGCCTCGAGCACGCCGCGACGAACGGGGCGCTCTTCGCGCACGCGTACGACCAGCCACTCGTCGTCGCAGGCGCCGGCACGTGTGCCGCGGAGATCGAGGAGCAGGTCGGCGACGCCGACACGGTGCTGGTCGCGGTCGGCGGCGGGGGGCTGATCGGCGGCGTCGCCTCGTGGTTCCGCGGCGACGTGCGCGTCGTCGCGGTCGAGACGGAACGGACGCCAACGCTGCATGCGGCGCTCGCGGCCGGGGAGCCGGTCGACGTCGAGGTAGGCGGCCTCGCCGCGAGCGCGCTGGGCGCCACCCGGATCGGCGAGATCGGCTTCAAGGCGGTGAGGCAGTGGGTCGAGCATGGCGTCCTGGTTACGGACGACGACGTCGTACAGGCGCAGCGCTGGCTGTGGGACGACTGCCGGGTGGTCGCCGAGCCCGGCGGGGCGACGGCGATGGCCGCACTGCTGTCCGGCGGCTACCGGCCGGCCACCGACGAGCGGGTCGTCGTGCTGGTGTGCGGGGCGAACGTCGACCCGGGGTCGGTGGCGTGACCGCCTAGCAGGAGGTGGGCCCGGCCAGCCGCGGGCCAGCTCGCAGCACCTGCGAGGGCAGCGTGCGTCCGACGACCTGCTCCGCCGTACGCGCGGCCTCGATCATCGCGCCGAGGTCGACGCCGGTGTCGACGCCCATGTCCTCGACCATGTGCACGAGGTCCTCGCTGCAGACGTTGCCGGTCGCGCCAGGCGCGTAAGGACATCCGCCCAGGCCGCCGATCGACGCGTCGAAGTCGTCGACGCCGAGCTGCAGCGCCGCGAGCACGTTCGCGAGGCCGGTCCCCCTGGTGTTGTGGAAGTGCAGGTTCAGCGGCTTGTCGGCATGCGTGGAACGGAACTCGCCGACGAGGCGGGTGACCCGCGTCGGCGTCGCCATGCCGGTCGTGTCGCCGAAGGAGACGGTGTCCGCGCCGTCGCGCACGGCGCGTCCGGCCACGCCGACGACCCGGGACTCGGGCACCTCCCCCTCGTATGGACAGCCGAATGCGGTCGAGACGATCACCTGCACGGTCGCCCCGACGCCGTGCGCGGCGTCGACGACCTGCGCGATCTCGTCGAGGGACTCCTCCGTCGAGCGGTTGACGTTCTTCCTGTTGTGCGTGTCGCTCGCGGAGACGACGACCTCGATCTCCCGGAACCCGCTCGCGAGCGCGCGTTCCGCGCCCTTGAGGTTGGGCACGAGCGCGGAGTAGCGCACGTCCGGCACCCGCTCGATCCGCGACCACACCTCGTCGGCGTCGGCCATCTGCGGGATGGCCTTGGGGTGGACGAACGAGACCGCCTCGATGCGTCCCACGCCGGTCCGCGACAGCGCGTCGATGAGCGCGACCTTGGCGTCGGTGGGCACCGGCGCCTCGTTCTGCAGCCCGTCCCGCGGGCCGACCTCGCGCAGGCTGATACGGCTCGGCAGATCGCTCATGTGCTGAGGCTACCTACGCCTCGCCACGGCGGCGCAGGTCGTCGAGCTCGATGAGCTTGTAGAGCTCCCGCTGGACGTCCTCCGGATGGGGGATGTCGGCCAGCGTCACCTGGCCGCGCTCGCCGGCGCTCTCGACGATGAGCGTCCCCGACCCGAGCAGCCGCTCGAAGAAGCTGTGCTCGAACGTCACGTCGTTGATCCGGAACAGCGGCAGGTCCCGGCCGCTCCGACCGAGGACGCCGGAGCGCATGATCACCCGCCGCGTGGTCACGACGAAGTGCGTCGAGAGCCACTTGAGGTACGGAACGACGCAGAACGCGAAGAACAGGCCCGCCGCCACGACGACGGCGATCGCCCGGAGCGCCGTCTGCAGCGAGCCCTCGGGGATGCGCGCGACACCGAAGGACGCCAGCCCCACGATCAGCGGAGCGAGCAGTGTCGCGCCGACCACCGCCTTCCAGTGCGGTCGCAGGTCGAACACCATCTCCTCGTCGTCGTTGAGCAGTCGCCGTGGATAGCCCATGCGCCCTCCCCCTGCGTCGGTACGCCGATCGTGGCACGCCCGGCGCGCACGAAGTTCGCCGACACGTGCAACCTCGGGCCACGCAGCGCGTCTGATGCGGTAGGACGGGTTCCCCGCCCGACGTTCGACGGAGGAAGCCATGCTCGCGACGCGCTCATCTCGCCTGGCGGCGCTCGCCGTCGTCGTGGCGTCGCTCGCCGGTTGCGACAGCGGGTCCGGGAACGCCGATCGGGTCGACGCCTCCCCCTCCGCGGCCGTCCAGGCAACCCCGTCCGGCGAGCCGTCGGCCACCCCGACCGGCCCGCCCAGCGGGTCACCGTCGACCACCGCGACGGCGTCGGCCGCCCGGATGACCGTGGCCGTCTACTACCTCGTGGACACCAAGCGGGGGATCCGCCTGCAGCGCGAGTTCCGGCAGGTGCGGCGCAGCTCCACGCCGGTCCGCTCGGCCCTCGACCTGATGCTGCGCGAGGCGGCACTGGACCGTGACTACCGGAGCCTCTGGCCGAAGACCACGCAGGTCCGCGGGATCAGCCGGTCGGGCTCGACCGCAACGGTGGACCTCAGCAAGGAGGCTCTCGAGGGCAACGCCGGGTCGGAGGCGACGTCCCGCAGCGTCCAGCAGCTCGTCCACACCGTGACCGCGGCGGACACGTCGATCCAGGCGGTGCGGATCCTGGTGGCGGGCCGCGAGGTGTCCGATCTCTGGGGGCACGAGTCGCTCGCCGGTCGAAGCATCAAGCGCGAGCCGCACATCAACGTGCTGGCAGCGGTGTCGATCGACGCCCCGAGCGAGGGCGACGAGGTGGGTCAGACGTTCACCCTCAGCGGCACCGCCACGGTGTTCGAGGCGAACGTCCAGTGGCGGGTGACGCGCGGCTGCCCGGCCGACGTGACCTGTGTCGGCGAGAAGCCCGTCTACCGCAGCGGCTTCGTGACCGCGAGCGAGGGCGCCCCCGGTCGCGGCACCTGGTCGGTGCGCGTGACGCTCCCCGACGAGGTCTTCGACACGTCGGGGTACGTCGAGATCACGGCGTTCGAGGAGTCCGCCGAGGACGGCTCCGAGTTCAACTCCGACACGAAGGTCGTGCACGCGAGTCGCTGAGCGAAGGCCGGCCCGGGTCAGGCGTCGGGCCGGACGTGGGTCACATCGCCCGCCGAGAGCGCGGTCAGCCCGGTGGCCGACTCGACGACCAGCCGGCCCTGCACGTCGACGTCGACGGCGCGGCCGCGCAGCACGGCCCCGTCGGGCAGGCCGACGGTCACGGCGGACCCGATCGTGTCGCAGACCGCGCGGTACGCCGCGCGCGGGCCGGCGGGATCGCCGCCCGTACGCGACCAGCCGAGGTACGCCCCGCCCAGGCCGACGACCAGGTCGGCGAGCAGGGCGCCACGGTCGAGGTCCGACCTGCCCAGCTCGATCGACAGCGACGTCGCGTCCGCTCGCGGCAGCTCTTGGCGCGTCGTCGTCACGTTCACCCCGAGGCCGACGACCACCGCGCCGGCCGTGACCTCGGCCAGCAGGCCGCCCACCTTCGCGCCGCGGACCAGCAGGTCGTTCGGCCACTTCAGCCGCACGTCGAGACCGGACACCGCGCCCAACGAGCGGGCAGCAGCGACGCCGGCGACGAGCGGCAGCCAGGGCCAGCGCTCCGGGACCACCGCCGGTCGCAGCAGGACCGACAGCGTGAGCCCCGCGCGCGGCGGCGAGACCCACGAGCGGTCGAGCCGACCGCGTCCGGCCCGCTGCTCGTCCGCGACGACGACCAGCCCCTCGCCGGCTCCGGCCCGCGCGGCGTCGGCGACGACGTCGTTCGTCGACGACGTCGACCCGAGCACCTGGACGTCCCGCCACGGCGGATGCGCCAGGATCGACGACCGCACCACCGCCGGGTCCAGCGGCGTGCGTCCCCGCCCGCCCGGCGGCATCTCCTCGGCGGCCACGGGCGCTAGCCTACGGCGCATGTCCGAGGCCCCGGCCGGCCCGCCCGGCTCCGCAGCGCCCGACCCGCACACCACCGCCGGCAAGCTCGCGACGCTGCAGCAGCACCGTGACGAGCACCTCCACGCCGGCTCGGCACGGGCGGTCGAGAGTCAGCACGCCCGCGGCAAGATGACCGCTCGCGAGCGGATCGACGCCTTCCTCGACCCGGGCTCGTTCGTCGAGACCGACGCGCTCGCCCGGCACCGGTCGCACGACTTCGGGATGGCGGAGAAGCGGCCGTACGGCGACGGCGTCATCACCGGCTACGGCACCGTCGACGGCCGCCCGGTGTGCGTCTTCAGCCAGGACTTCACGGTGTTCGGCGGCAGTCTCGGCGAGGTCTTCGGCGAGAAGATCATCAAGGTGATGGACCTCGCCCTGAAGACCGGCTGCCCGGTCGTCGGGCTCAACGACTCCGGCGGCGCGCGCATCCAGGAGGGCGTGGTCTCCCTCGGCCTCTACGGCGAGATCTTCTACCGCAACGTGATGGCGTCCGGCGTCGTCCCGCAGCTGTCCCTGATCATGGGCCCGTGCGCCGGCGGCGCCGTCTACTCCCCCGCCATCACGGACTTCACGCTGATGGTCGACAAGACCTCGCACATGTTCATCACCGGACCGGACGTCATCAAGACGGTGACCGGCGAGGACGTGGAGATGGAGGACCTCGGCGGGGCGCACACGCACAACAGCAAGTCCGGCGTCGCGCACTTCGTCACGCCCGACGAGCACGCGTGCCTCGACCTCGCCAAGCTGCTGCTCGGCTACCTGCCGTCGAACAACCTCGAGGACCCGCCGGCGTACGCCGCCGCCTCGGATGTCGACGAGCTCGACACCGAGCTCGACACGCTGATCCCGGACTCGTCGAACCAGCCGTACGACATGCACCGCGTCATCGAGCACGTCCTCGACGAGGGCGACTTCCTCGAGGTGCACGCGCTGTTCGCGCAGAACATCATCTGCGGGTTCGGCCGCGTCGACGGCCGGTCGGTCGGCGTCGTGGCCAACCAGCCGATGCACTTCGCCGGGTGCCTCGACATCGACGCGTCGGAGAAAGCAGCGCGATTCGTGCGGACGTGCGACGCGTTCAACGTGCCGGTGCTGACCTTCGTCGACGTACCCGGGTTCCTCCCCGGGACCGGCCAGGAGTGGCAGGGCATCATCCGGCGCGGCGCGAAGCTCATCTACGCGTACGCCGAGGCGACGGTGCCGAAGGTGACCGTCATCACCCGCAAGGCGTACGGCGGCGCGTACGACGTCATGGGGTCCAAGCACCTGCGCAGCGACATGTCCTTCGCGTGGCCGAGCGCGGAGATCGCGGTGATGGGCGCGCAGGGGGCGGTGAACATCCTCTACCGCAAGGAGCTCGCCGCCGCGGCGGATCCGGACGCGGAGCGAGCGGAGCTCGTCGCCGACTACGGCGACCACTTCGCCAACCCCTACATCGCGGCCGAGCGCGGCTACGTCGACGCGGTCATCGCCCCGTCGGAGACGCGGGGGCAGGTCATCCGGGCGCTGCGCCAGCTCCGGAACAAGCGCGAGTCGCTGCCGCCGAAGAAGCACGGCAACATCCCGCTGTGAGCGAGCCGCCGACCCTGCGCGTCGTGCGCGGGCAGCCGACCGACGACGAGCTGGCCGCGCTGACCGCGGTGCTGCTGGCTCGTGCCCGGGACGAAGCGCGCGCGGAGGACGACGCGCCGACGCGCTCGCCGTGGTCTCGCGAAGCCGGGATCCGCCGCCCGCTACCGCACGCGGGCAGTGACGCCTGGCGCGCCTCGCTCCGTCGACGATGAACCGGAGCCGCCGCTGAGCGCCTCGGGTCGCCCCGGCTAGGCGGCCGGCGACGCAGCGACGCTGGCGCCGGGCGACGCAGCGACGCTGGCGCCGGGCGACGCAGCAGGACTCGCGGTCGATGACGACGCCGTGCCCGTCGCGTTCACCTCGATCGTCCCGACCATCCCCGCGTTGCGGTGGCCGGGGACCGCGCAGTAGTAGGTGTAGACGCCTTCGCGCAGCCGCACCGAGTGGGTCAGGTCGTTCTCCGGCTCGCCGGCGAGCGTGCCCCACAGCAGCGCGACGGGCAGCCCCGGACCGGTCAGCGCGAGGTTGTGGTTGCCCTCCGAGGTCAGGGTGATGTTGACGACACCCGGCTTCAGGGCGGTCGGGCCGGTCACCTCGAAGTCGGTCTCGATCGGCGCGAAGAACTCGATGGTCGGCGCGTCCGGCTCCGCCGGCCCGAGCGTGATCGCGTCGGCCGCCGGGTCGACCGCGCTCCCGGTGGCGCGGCCGAGCGAGTCGGCGGCCGGGTCGCTGTCGAGCGTGCATCCGGCAGCCGCCACGCACGTCAGGAGCACGGCGGCGACGAGGGCGGGGCGGGGCACGGGTGAGCTCCTTCACGGGCCGAGTCGGGTCTGTCTGCCAGCGTAGCGAACCGGCCGCCCGCGCCGAGCGGCGTACCTCCCGCCCTAGACTGCGCAGCGCCGTACGCCGTCGGACCGGAGGACGCACACCATGCGCAAGGTGCTCATCGCCACCCGCGGTGAGATCGCCGTCCGGGTCGCGCGGGCGTGCCGCGACCACGGCCTGGCGAGCGTGGCGGTGTACGCCGACCCGGACCTGGATGCGCCGCACGTCCGCGCGGCGGACGAGGCGTTCGCCCTCGGCGGCAGCACGCCGGGCGACTCGTACCTGCGCATCGACAAGGTGCTGCAGGCCGTCGCGGACTCCGGCGCGGACGCGGTGCACCCGGGGTACGGCTTCCTCTCCGAGAACGCCGACTTCGCGCAGGCGGTCATCGACGCGGGCGCCACGTGGATCGGCCCGCCCCCCGACGCGATCGCCGCGCTCGGCGACAAGACGACCGCGCGGCACATCGCGCTGAAGATCGGCGCTCCGCTCGCGCCGGGAACCCCCGACCCCGTGCAGGGAGTCGACGAGGTCGTGGCGTTCGCGCAGGAGTACGGCGTGCCGGTCGCCATCAAGGCGGCATTCGGCGGCGGCGGACGCGGGCTGAAGATCGCCCGGACGATGGCCGAGATCCCCGAGCTCTACGACTCGGCCGTCCGCGAGGCCGTCGCGGCGTTCGGCCGCGGCGAGTGCTTCGTCGAGCGTTACCTCGACAAGCCGCGGCACGTGGAGACGCAGGTCCTCGCCGACACCCACGGCAACGTCGTGGTGGTCAGCACCCGCGACTGCTCGCTCCAGCGGCGCTACCAGAAGGTCGTCGAGGAGGCGCCGGCGCCGTACCTCTCCGACGACCAGCTCGCGCAGCTCTACCGCGCCAGCAAGGACATCGTCCGGGAGGCGGGGTACGTCGGGGCCGGGACCTGCGAGTTCCTCGTCGCGCAGGACGGGCTCATCAGCTTCCTCGAGGTCAACACCCGGCTCCAGGTCGAGCACCCGGTCACGGAGGAGATCACCGGCGTCGACCTGGTCCGCGAGCAGTTCCGCATCGCGGACGGGGAGCGGTTGACGATCACCGACCCGGTGCCGCGCGGCCACTCCTTCGAGTTCCGCATCAACGGCGAGGACCCCGGCCGCGGCTTCCTGCCCGCACCCGGCACCGTGACGCGCTTCGTGCCGCCGCTCGGTCCCGGCGTGCGCGTCGACTCCGGGGTCGAGTCCGGCACCGTCATCGGCGGGGCGTTCGACAGCCTGCTCGCGAAGCTGATCGTCACGGGCGCGACCCGCACCGAGGCGCTCGAACGGGCGGCCCGAGCACTCGACGAGATGCAGGTGGACGGGATGGCGACGCTGCTGCCGTTCCACCGCAAGGTCGTGCGCGACCCGGCCTTCACCGGCGAGCCGTTCACGGTGCACAACCGCTGGATCGAGACCGAGTTCGACAACGACATCCCGCCGTACGCCGGTGCGGCCGCGGGCGAGACTGACGAGGCGGCCCGCGAGACCGTCGTCGTCGAGGTCGGCGGCCGCCGGCTCGAGGTGCGGCTGCCGGCCGGCCTGGGCTCGTCATCGGCCGGCGCGGCGAGCGGGAAGGCCGCCCCGCGTCGTGCCTCCGCGGCGAAGGCGGGGGCCCAGGCGAGCGGCGACGCGCTGACCTCGCCCATGCAGGGAACCATCGTGAAGGTCGCGGTCGCCGAGGGCGCGACGGTCGCCGCCGGCGACCTCGTCGTCGTGCTCGAGGCGATGAAGATGGAGCAGCCGCTCACCGCGCACAAGGCCGGCGTCGTCTCCGCGCTCTCCGCGACCGTCGGCGAGGTCGTCAGCAGCGGCGCGGTCATCTGCGAGATCGCCGACCCCGCCTAGCTCGCTCGCTGAACTGCGCGCGGTGCCCCCCAGTCCGGTCAGGACCGGAGTGAGCGGCACCGCGCGTGGGCGCGTCCCGAAGCGGTGCCCCCCAGTCCGGTCAGGACCGGAGTGAGCGGCACCGCTCGAAGGGCTAGAGGTCGTAGACGAGCCAGAGGCCTTGGGTGTCCCAGCGGTACGCCGCCGGCGCGGCGTACCGCGGGCCCGGCGTGGTGCCGGCGAAGACGTGCACGCCGCTCCGCGTCGCGGTGATGCCGGCGACCGCGCTGCCGTCCGGGGCGTCCGGTGACGCGTTGTAGGCGCTGCGCCAGACCGACGTGCCGGACTCCGCGTCGAGCGCCACCACCACGATGTCGGACGCCTCGTGCCGGGCGCCGGCCACGGGCGGGGCGTAGGCGTACAGCGTCCGGTCGGCCTCGGCGCCGGCGACGTACACCCGCGCGCCGTCGACCGACGCCGTGATCACGGGGTCGCTGAGCAGCCCACCCTGCTCGGGAGTGTTCGGGGCCTTCCAGAGGACCGCGCCCTCGGCCGGGTCGATCGCGATGACCGCAGCCACCGTCCCCGCGCGCAGCCAGGCGTACGCACCCACCCCGTTGAAGACCGAGACGCTGCTCGTCATGGCTGCGAACACGGCCGACCTCGTGGCCACCGCGGAGCCGACCCACCAGTACTGGCTGTTCGCGGGCGCCGGGGAGTCGATTCGCCGCTGGTCCTCGCCGTCGGCCGTGTCGACGGAGGTGATGAGCCGCTTCGAGGCGTTCCACGTCGGCAGGTAAGCCTCGCCGACGAAGACGAGTCGTTGGCCGTCGGCGGTGAGGACCGCGTCGTACACGCCCTCGAAGTCCGGACCCGGGACGCGCGACGTCCAGCGCACCCGGCCGGTGCGGGTGTCCAGCGCGGCGGCGAACACGTCAGGTCCGTTGATCCAGGTGTCCCCCACGGCGTACGCCGTCCGGCCGTCGGGCGAGATCACCACGTAGTACACCGCGGCCCCGACGCTGTCTTCGGAGGAGATCTCACGCGACCACTTGATGCGCCCCGTGGCGACGTCGATCGCCACCACGAGTGGTCGCACGTCCGAGAAGTCGTCGTGGCCGTAGCCGGCGATGATCGCGGTGCGCCGGTCCCGGGTCAGCGCCATCCGGAAGCCGACGGTGTCGGGCGAAGCACCGCCCGGAGGCCTTGCGGTCCACGCGACGGTGCCGGTGCGCGTGTCGTAGCGGCGGACCACGAACTTGTAGCTGTTGTTCACGTACGTGTACCCGGACGCGATCACGCCGCGTCCGCCGTCGACGAGCTCGGTCGCGGCGACGAGGCCACCATGGCGGTGCCCTTTCGTCCAGCGCACGCCGCCGTCGGCACGCACCCCGACGAGCTGCCAGCCGCTGGCGGACCGGTAGTCCACGCCTCGGACGACGGCCCCGCCGTCCGGGAGCAGCACGCCACCGGTCACGCGCGAGCTGAAGCCGCCGACCCGCGAGACCTGCCGCGGGCAGCGAGCAGCGGCCGCAGCACCGCTCCGGCAGGCGCCTTGCCCGGGAGCCGTGGTGTCGGGCGCAGCCTCCGGGCCCGCGGACGGCAGGCACGGCGTCACGTGCGGGACGTCGACCATGCCGCGCGCCGCCAGGAGCTCGCATCGCCGCGCGAGGTCGACCGCAGCGTCCGGTGGCCGGTTCGCCGACGCGGTCCCGGAGATGCTGACCGCGAGCGCGGCGGTTACCAGCATGGTGATCCGACGAGTAGCCATCGTGCCCCCCACAAGGCGGATGCCGGTTCCGACCGGATTGTCGTATCGCCCGCCGCCCGGAACTGTCAGCGACCCGACACTCGCCGCGCTAGGACTGGTGGAGCTGCCGGGCCGCCTCGGTGATGGAGCCGGACAGTGAGGGGTAGATCGCGAACGAGTGCGCGACGTGGTCGACCGTGAGCCCGTTCTGCACGGCGAGGGACAGCGGCAGGATCAGCTCGCTGGCGCGCGGCGCGACCACGACACCGCCGAGCACCTTCCCGCTCTCCGGTCGGCAGAAGACCTTCACGAACCCGTCGGAGATGCCCTGCATCTTCGCTCGCGCGTTCGTCGCGAGCGGCAGCTTGCGGACGAGCCCGTAGACCTTGCCGCTGGTGATCTCCTCCTCGCTGACGCCGACGGTCGCGATCTCGGGGTCGGTGAACACCGTCGCGGCGACCGACTCGAGCCGGATCGGCGCGACGGCCTCCCCGAGCGCGTGCCACATCGCGATGCGGCCCTGCATCGCGGCGACCGACGCGAGCATCAGGACACCGGTGCAGTCGCCGGCGGCGTACACGCCCTGCGCCGTGGTCCGGCTGACCTTGTCCACGACGACGAACCCGCGGTCGTCGAGGGTGATCCCCACCTCGGCGAGGCCGAGCCCCGCGGTGGACGGCACCGACCCGACGGTCATCAGCGCGTGGCTGCCCTCGATGCTGGCGCCGTCGTCGAGCTTCACCACGACGCCGTCGGCGGTTCGCTCCACCGACGACGCGCGCGCGCCCTTCAGGATCGTCATCCCGCGGCGGCGGAAGACGTCTTCGAGCAGTGCGGCCGCGTCGGCGTCCTCCCCGGGGAGAACCCGGTCCCGGCTCGACACCAGCGTCACCGACGCGCCGAGGGCCTGGAACGCCCCCGCGAACTCCGCACCGGTGACGCCGGACCCGACCACCACGAGCCGCTCGGGCAGCGCCGGCAGGTCGTAGACCTGGCGCCAGTCGAGGATGCGCTCGCCGTCGGGCTCCGCCCCCGGCACGACCCGCGGGTGAGCTCCGGTCGCGAGCAGGACGACATCAGCCTCGATGACCTCCTCCGGGCCCCCGTCGCGGGGCCGGGCAGCGATCCGCAGCGGCGTGACGAACCGGGCGGTCCCCTGCACGAGCGTGATCCCCTCGCGCGCGAAGCGCGCCGCGATGTCGACGCTCTGCGCCAGGGCGAGCGCCTTGACCCGCGCGAAGACGGTGGGGATGTCGACCGCAACCGCGTCCGGTGCGGTCTCGCCGCCTTCGGCCGAGTGCTCCGGCAGGTCACCGGCCTCGTCGCGGAAGCGGACGCCGAGTGACCCGGCACCGGCCAGCGCGGTCATCGCCTCGGAGGTCGCGATGAGCGTCTTGGACGGGACGCAGTCGGTGAGCACGCACGCGCCGCCCAGGCCGTCGCGGTCGACGACGGTGACGTCGGCACCGAGCTGGCGCGCCACCAGAGCCGCTTCGTACCCGGCCGGACCTCCGCCGACGATCACGACGCGCACCACCGGCTCAGGTCCCCTTCCGACGTCGTGGCAGCGGCCATAGTGTGGCGGCATGGCGCTGTACGCAGCCTACGGCTCGAACATGGACACGGCGCAGATGAAGTTCCGCTGCCCGCACAGTCCGGCCGTGGGCACCGGCTGGCTCGAGGGCTGGCGGGTCACGTTCGGCGGCGAGGACATCGGGTGGGAGGGCGCGCTCGCGACGATCGTCGAAGAGCCCGGCTCCACGGTGTTCGTGATGCTGTACGACGTCCTGCCCGAGGACGAGGAGCGGCTCGACCAGTGGGACGGCGCCGACATGGGTCTCTACTC
>DATLNF010000022.1:0-2012 GCA_035536955.1 Mycobacteriales bacterium
CCGGGCTCGACGTACTGCGACAGGACGAGCACGCCGACGGAGGGCGCCGACTGCCGGATCTGCTCGGCGGCCTGCAGCCCCTCGTCGGAGTGCGTCGGCGGCATCCGGATGTCGGTGATGGCCACGTCCGGCCGGTGCTCGACGACGGCGCGAACCAGGTCCTCGGCGGTGCCGACCTGCGCGACGACGTCGTACCCGGACGCCGACAGCAGGCGCACGATGCCCTCGCGGAGGAGGACCGAGTCCTCGGCGATCGCTACGCGCATGGCAGCCGGACGGTGACGCGCGTGCCGTGACCGGCCGGGCTGTCGATCTCGATCGTGCCGTCGAGCGCAGCGATCCGGTCGGCCAGCCCGCGCAGGCCGCTCCCCTTGGCGATGTCGGCGCCGCCGACCCCGTCGTCACGGACCTCGACGACGAGCGACCCGTTCTGCCGGTGCGCGGCGACCGTCGCCTGGGTCGCGTCGGCGTACCGGGACACGTTGGTGAGCGCCTCGGCGACGACGTAGTACGCCGCGGCCTCGACCTGATCGGGGAGCCGCTCCGACGGCGCGGTGACCAGGTCGGCGTCGACGCCGGCCCGGGCGACCAGGGTCTCCAGCGCCGGGGCGAGGCCCTGCTCGGTGAGCACCGCCGGGTGGATGCCCCGAGCCAGCTCGCGCAGCTCGGCGAGGGCTTCGCGCAGCTCGGCCGAGATCCGAGCCAGGTCGGGCCGGGCGGCACTCCGCGCCGGCAGCCGTCCCTCCAGCATCTTCAGCTCGAGGCCGAGCGCGACGAGACGCTGCTGCGCGCCGTCGTGCAGGTTGCGCTCGATGCGCCGCCGCTCGGCGTCGGAGGCCTCCACGATGCGCTGGCGGGACTCGCGCAGCTCGTTCGCCTGCGCCGAGATGCGCGCGAGCTTGTCCTGCAGGTCGGCCGTGAGACGGACGTTGCTCAGCGCGACGCCGACGTGCGTCACGAACTCCTGGAGCCGCACCCGGTCGCCGGCCGTCATCGGGTCGTCTGCCGCCTTGACCACCGAGATGGTGCCCACCAGCTCGCCGGCCTGGACGACGTCGACCTCGTGCGCGCGGGACTCCGCCGCGGCGACCCCGACCGGCCAGCTGCTCGCCTGCGCCGAGCCGTCGGGGAGCAGCAGGCGGACCGTCGCGACCTCGGCGCCGACCACGCGGGCGGCGTACTCGGCGACGCGCGGCAGCAGGTCGTCGGGCCTGATCGCGACGGCCATGCGCGGCGCGAGGTCGGCCATCAGCTCCGACGGCGCGGCGCGCACGCCGTACACGAGCCGGTTCGCGAGCTGCTGGAAGCGCTCCCGCGCCGGCTGGAACCCGACGGCGACGAAGGCGGTGGTGCCGATCGACAACGGGATGCTCGGCTCGTCGCTGCTGCCGGCGACCGAGCCGGCGCCGACCACCACGGCGATGTAGGCGGTCGTCACGAACAGCCCGAGCAGTCCGTAGACGAGCGTCTTGTTGATGACGACGTCGATGTCATAGAGCCGGTAGCGCAGGATCGCGAGGGCGAACGACGTGGGGATGGCGAGGACGAGCACCTGGCTCACGACGTCGATGGCGGTCACCCAGGCGGTGCCGCGCACCGCGTCGACGTTGAGCAGGTTGGCCAGGACGAGCAACCCCACCGTCGTGGTGACGGCGGTGTAGCCGACGATCTTCAGCTGCTGACGCTCGAGGCCTTTCGCGCGGATGGTCCGCGGCACCAGCGACCCGATGGCCAGGAACGTGCAGGCGAACAGACCGATCAGTCCCACCGCGAAGACGGCCTCGACCACCGCCGCCGGCACGAACCCGATGGGGTTCGTGACCTGCGGGATCTCGCCGTAGAGCTCGTTGCTGTCGAAGACGTCGGGGTGCAGGAACGACAGGCTCGCCGCGCCGGCGCACACCAGCCCCACTCGGGCGACGATCGAGCGGAAGCGCCCGTCCGTGGTGCCGTGCGGGAACCCGGCCGGCACGAGGACGGCGAGCAGCCCCCAGCTCAGGTAGAGGCCGGTG
>DATLNF010000023.1:0-10698 GCA_035536955.1 Mycobacteriales bacterium
GAGTGCACGAAGGCGCTGCTCGACTCCGGGATCACCGCCGTCGCCTACGAGACGGTCGAGCTGCCGGACCGATCGCTGCCGCTGCTCGCGCCGATGAGCGAGGTCGCCGGCCGGATGGCGCCGCAGGCCGGTGCCCACTTCCTGGAGCGGGCCCAGGGGGGGCGCGGCGTGCTCATGGGTGGCGCTCCGGGTGTCTACCCGGCCCGCGTGGTCGTGCTCGGCGGCGGGATCTCCGGGTCCAACGCCGCCTGGATCGCGCAGGGCATGGAGGCCGAGGTCCTGCTCCTCGATCTCAACATCACCAAGCTGCGGGAGGTCGACCGCATCCACAAGGGGCGGATCCAGACGATCGCGTCGAACACCTTCGAGATCGAGAAGGCAGTCCTTGCGGCCGACCTCGTCATCGGCGCCGTCCTGGTGCCCGGCGCCAAGGCGCCCACCCTCGTGACCGATGAGATGGTGGCCGCGATGAAGCCAGGGTCGGTGCTGGTCGACATCTCCGTCGACCAAGGCGGCTGCTTCGAGTCCACGCGGCCGACGACGCACTCCCATCCGACGTACGAGGTGAAGGACTCGATCTTCTACTGCGTCGCCAACATGCCGGGCGCGGTGCCGCACACCTCGACGTACGCGCTGACGAACGTGACCCTCCCGTATGCCGTCGAGATCGCCAACCGCGGGATCCGGACGGCGTGCGCCACCGACCCAGCGCTCGCGCTCGGCGTCAACGTGGTGGCCGGGCAGATCACGTACCCGCCGGTCGCCGAGGCGCACGGGATGTCCTCGGTGCCGCTGCCCGAGGTGCTCGGCGCCGCGTGACCCCGCCGGGCCGCCGCCCATGAGCGGCTCAGACCTGACGATCTCCAGCGCCGCCGCGCGCTACCTAGACCACCTCGCGGTGGAGCGGGGCCTCGCGGCCAACACCCTCGAGTCCTACCGCCGGGATCTGCGGCGGTACGTCGAGGTGCTCGGCACGGGTGGGCTCGACCGTCTCGCCGACGTCACGGAGGCCCATGTCGCGGGGTTCGTCGCCACCCTGCGCGAAGGAGCCGGCGGTCGCGTGCCGGCGAAGGCGTCCTCCGCCGCGCGGGCGCTCGTCGCGGTGCGCGGGCTGCATCGGTTCGCCGCCCGTGAGGGGCTGGTCCCGCTCGACGTCTCCCGGGAGGTGCGACCGCCGGCACTGCCCAGGTCGCTGCCGAAGGCGATCTCCGTCGAGGAGGTGACCGCGCTGATCGAGGCGGCCGGGTTCGACCAGACTCCGCTGGCGCTGCGCGACCAGGCTCTGCTCGAGCTCCTCTACGCCTCCGGTGCCCGGATCTCCGAGGCCGTCGGACTCGACGTCGACGCGGTCGATCTCGGCGAGGGGAGTGTCCGGCTGTTCGGGAAGGGCTCTCGGGAGCGGGTCGTGCCGATCGGCCGGATGGCCCGCGCCGCCGTCGAGAGCTACCTGGTGCGCGCCCGACCGGCCCTGGCCGCCGAGGGACGGGGCGGTCCTGCCGTGTTCCTCAACTCCCGCGGCGGCCGCCTCTCCCGGCAGTCGGCCTGGGCTGTGCTGCGGGCCGCGGCGGACAAGGCCGGGCTGACGGTCGAGGTTTCCCCCCACACGCTCCGGCACTCGTTCGCGACGCACCTGCTCGACGGCGGCGCCGACGTCCGGGTCGTCCAGGAGCTGCTCGGCCACGCGTCGGTCACGACCACGCAGATCTACACCCTGGTCACCGTCGACCGCCTGCGCGAGGTCTACGCGACGGCGCACCCCCGGGCGCTGAGCCGCGGCTGACCGACCGGCCGGATTCCGGTCGTGGAGCGCTGCTGGACGCGCGTCGCACCAGGTCCTGCCATGAGGCGGGGACGGCCCGCCCTTGATCTTCCGGCCGGGCCGGCCCTACGATCGCCGCCTGTCGGCATGACGCCTTCTCTCCGAGTCGTGACGACGCTACAACGATAGGGAGTCAAGGAGTCATGTCGACTTTCCCCGACGGACCCCCACCGCCCGGTCACCCCGAGTGGTCCGACAGCACGAGCCCGGCCGACAGCAGCGATCCCGACGACGGGTCCGGCGACTCCGCCGGCGACTCCGCCGTCGACGAGGAGCCCGTCGAGTCCGCGCCAGCGAGCTCGGTCGAGGTCGAGCCGGCCACGGCCGCCGGCCCAGGGTCGGACCCGATCGCCCAGTCGGGCTGGGACGCTGGAGCGCCCGAGCTCGACGCGGTCCGGATCGCCGCCCTGGAGGCTCCCCGGTTCGGTGACGTCGGCCCGGTCGCGGTCGGGGCCGCCCCGGCGCCGGACCACCCCGACATCGCGCCGCCCGTGCTCGGGCCGACCCGCCGCCCGGTGAAGGCCCTGGCGGAGCCGCCGCCGCTCGAGCGGCACGGTCCGGCGCGCATCCTGTCGATGTGCAACCAGAAGGGGGGCGTCGGCAAGACCACCAGCACGATCAACCTCGGTGCGGCGCTCGCCGAGTTCGGTCGCCGGGTCCTGCTGGTGGACTTCGACCCCCAAGGGGCGCTGAGCGTCGGACTCGGGGTGAACCCGCTGCAGCTCGACCGCACCGTCTACAACCTGCTGATGGACCGCACCGTCACCATCGATGACGTGATGCTCAAGACGCACATCCCGGGCCTCGACCTGCTGCCGAGCAACATCGACCTCTCGGCCGCAGAGGTGCAGCTGGTGGGTGAGGTCGCCCGCGAGCAGGTGCTGCTGCGCGTGCTCCAACCGGTGCTGGCCGACTACGACGTCGTGCTCATCGACTGCCAGCCCAGCCTCGGTCTGCTCACCGTGAACGCGCTGACCGCGTCGCACGGCGTCATCGTCCCGTTGGAATGCGAGTTCTTTGCCCTTCGTGGTGTCGCACTGTTGATCGAAACGATAGACAAGGTGCGCGAGCGGCTTAACCCTCAACTTGAGCTTGAGGGCATTCTCGCCACGATGTTCGACGGTCGGACCCTGCACGGCCGGGAGGTGCTCGCCCGGGTGGTCGAGGCGTTCGGCGACAAGGTGTTCCACACGGTCATCGCCCGTACCGTGAAGTTCCCGGAGACGACCGTCGCCGGCGAGCCGATCACGACCTACGCCTCGCACTCGATCGGGGCCAAGGCCTACCGCGACCTCGCGAAGGAGGTGCTCGCCCGATGAGCGGCCGACGTATCAGCCTGCCCGGCGCCGACGAGCTGTTCCGATCCACGGGCGGGCCCGCCGACCCGGCGCCGGCCGGCCCCACGCTCACCGCCGCACCTTCACCCGTCCTCCCGTACTCACCCCCGCTGCCGGAGCCCGACGCCGACGATGCCGACGCCGGGACCGACCGTCCGCAGGTCTCGGTCGCCCGTCGCCGGCCCCGGACCGGCGAGCGCCGCCCGACCGGGCGGGAGCGGCACGAGGAGAAGATCACCGTGTACTGCTCGGCGGAGGAGCTGATCGACCTCGAGCGGGCCCGGCTGACCTTGCGCGGGGACTACGGCCTGGCCGTGGACCGCGGCCGGATCGTCCGGGAGGCACTGGCCATGGTCCTCGCCGACCTCGAGGCGAAGGCTGACCAGAGCGTGCTGGTCCGCCGGCTCCGCGACCGCTGACCAGATGCTCGTCGAGCTGCTCAAGGGCGCGCTGTTCTTCCTCGACCAGCCGGGCCCCCTGGTCGGGATCGTGCTGGGATTCCTCGTCGGCGTCGTCGCGCATGCGGTCGTCCAGGCGGTGCTGGCGGACCGGATGGGGGACCGGCAGGCTCGCGTAGCCGGGCGGATCTCGGCCGATCCGCGGCGGCACCTGGACGCCTTCGGCGTGGTGACGATGCTGATCGCGGGGGTCGGCTGGGGAAAGCCGGTCCCGTTCGACGACCGCCGGCTCGGCCGTGGGCGGTTCCTGCTCGTCCTCGCCGCCGGCCCGCTGGCGCAGGTCGTGCTGGCCGCTGCCGCCTTCGCCGCGCTCAGGGTCGTGGCCGCGGACGGGCGTCTTGCCGGCTTTGCCGCGCAGGCCCTGCTGTTCTTCGCCCTCGTCAACGTCGCCAGCGCGGTACTCGCCCTCGTGCCGCTGCCGCCGCTCGAAGGGAACCGGGCGCTGTGGGTCCTCGCCCCCACGACCGGCGGCTGGCAGCGGGCCCGCTACTACTCCGAGGAGCAGAACTACGGCCAGGCGGCGCTCGTCGTGCTGCTGCTGCCCATCTTCTCCGGCGTCGGCCTGCTGATGCGCCTGGTGTACGCCGTCTCGCGGCCCCTCGTCGACCTGCTGCTGCGGCTGGTCGGCCTGTAGTCGGTATTGACTTAGCGGTTTGTCGACGTAGCCTCGTCGTGGCTGTTCTCGCCTTCGCTCGCGGCGTGCCGTCGGCGGTGTTCGCCGGCTCGGCTGCTACGGTCGCGCGGTGACGGGCACCGGAGCGCCGATGGCGGCGCGCGCGCCGTTCGAGGTGCACCTCGGCAACTTCGAGGGTCCCTTCGACCTGCTGCTGCGGCTCATCGCCAAGCACCAGCTCGATGTCACCGAGGTGGCCCTGTCCCAGGTCACCGACGAGTTCATCGCCTACATCCGCGCGGCGGGCCCGGCCTGGGACCTCGGGCAGGCGACCGAGTTCCTCGTGGTCGCTGCCACGCTCCTCGACCTCAAGGCGGCCCGGCTGCTCCCGGCGGGGGAGGTCGACGACGAGGAGGACGTCGCCCTGCTGGAGGCTCGAGACCTCCTCTTCGCCCGACTGCTCCAGTACCGCGCATACAAGGAGGCGGCCGCGATCTTCGCCGGCCGGCTCGCCCGGGAGGAGCGGCGTCACCCGCGGGCGGTGGCGCTCGAGCCGCGGTTCGCCGCCGCCGTCCCGGACGTCCTGCTCGGGCTGGAGGCACCCCAGCTGGCCGCGCTCGCCGCCCGCGCCCTCACCCCCAGGCCACCTCCGCCCGGCGTCGCCACGGACCACGTGCACGTGGTGCGGGTGTCGGTGCGTGAGCGTGCGGTCCTGCTCGCGGGGCGCCTCGCGGCGCTCGGCCGGGCGTCGTTCCGGGCCCTCGTCTCGGACTGCACGCAGCCGGTCGAGGTGGTGGCCTCCTTCCTCGCCCTGCTCGAGCTCTACCGGGAGGGGCACATCTCCTTCGAGCAGCTGGTGCCGCTCGGCGACCTGCACATCCGGTGGGTCGCACCCGAGACGTCCATATCTATGTCGACTTATCTGTCTGTCGAGGAGTACGACGAACGTGCCCCGGAGCCGCTTTCCGACGGGGTGGGCACCGCGACCGAGGAGCGCCCGTCATGACCGACGAGAACCCTCCGCAGCCGCCGCCGGCGGTGTGGCCGGACCCCTCCGACCGTCGGCCAGAGGCTGACATAACCGACGGCGAGGCTCCCACGCCCGCTCCCACGGCCGCTCCTGACGAGGCGACGGGGACGCCACCGCTGCGGCGGATCCTCGAGTCGATCCTGCTCGTCGTGGACGAGCCGGTGGCGGAGGTCCTGCTGGCCCAGGTGACGGAGTCGCCGCGGGCGGCGATCGCCGAGGAGCTGGCGGCGCTCGCGCAGGCCTACCGGGCCGAGGGGCGCGGCTTCGAGCTGCGACGCGTGGGGGAGGGGTGGCGGCTCTACACGGCGGAGGACTGCGCGCCGTACGTGGAGCGCTTCGTGCTCGACGGACAGCACGCCCGGCTCACTCAGGCCGCCCTGGAGACCTTGGCGGTGATCGCGTACCGCCAGCCGGTGAGCCGGCAGTCGATCGCCTCGATCCGCGGGGTCAGCGTCGACGGCGTCGTGCGCACGCTGATCGGCCGCGGGCTGATCAGCGAGATCAGTGCGGACCCGTCGACGGGCGCACACCTGTACGGCACCACGGCGTACTTCCTGGAGCGACTGGGCCTCGGGTCGCTGGACGAGCTCCCGTCCCTTGCGCCGCTCTTGCCTCAGGACATCGACGAGTTCGATGCCGACCTCTGAGGTCGCAGCATGCTCTTGAGGTGTAGTCGCGCTGCTAGGTATTCCTCTGAGGTTCCGCTTTAGATATGGACGATTCGGGCCTGATTCGTCTCCAGAAGGTTCTCGCCGACGCCGGAGTCGGCTCGCGAAGAGCGTGCGAGGAGCTCATCGAGCAGGCCCGCGTCGAGGTGGACGGCGCCGTCGTCCGGGTCCAGGGCATGCGGATCGACCCCACTGTGGCGGTGGTCAAGGTCGACGGCATGCGGGTCGTCACGGCTCCGGACCGGCAGTACCTGGTGCTGAACAAGCCCCGCGGCGTCGTCACCACGATGAGCGACGACCGCGGCCGGCCCACCGTCGGGGACCTGATCGCGGCCCGCTCGGCCCGGCTGTTCCACGTCGGGCGGCTGGATGCGGACACCGAGGGCCTCCTCCTGCTGACCAACGACGGCGACCTGGCGCATCGCCTCACCCACCCGTCGCACGGAGTCCCGAAGACGTACCTGGCCGAGGTCACGGGCGTCGTGCCGAAAGACGCCCTACGCCGGCTGCGGACCGGCGTGGAGCTGGAGGACGGGCCGGCCGCGGTCGACGCGGTGCGCGTGTCGGCCACCGGGCAGGGCCGCACCCTGCTCGAGCTGACCATCTCCGAAGGTCGGAACCGGATCGTCCGCCGGCTGTGCGCGGCTGTCGGCCACCCCGTGGTCCGGCTGGTCCGGACGCAGGTCGGACCGGTCACCCTCGGCAGCCTGCGGCCGGGCAAGACTCGACGGCTGACCGCGGCGGAAGTGGCTGCGCTCTTCGACGCCGCTGGCGACTGAGCGACTCAGCACTCTGCGGATACGTCGCTCTGCTAACACACTGCTTAAGGTTGCTATCTACTCATTGCTGTAGCGACAAAGCGGCTGCTTGGATCGGCCTCGCGCTGCGTCGACGTGTCGATATAGCGCCAGTGCGTGTGCTCGTGAGGACGGGTCGATCGCGTCATCGGTGACGCGGTGCGAAGTCCCGGCGCCGCGACGTGGCGACGACTCATGGATGAAAGCGCGTATCGACATAGTTCTTTCATGGCGTGTCGGCGAGTGTCTTGATGGGCGTGACGTCGTGTCGGCTAGCCGCTATGGTGCTTCGCGTGACAGCGCTCGGGGTCCGATAGATGGCCGGGATCCGCGGGATCCGCGGCGCGACTCAGGTGGACCGTGACGACCGGGACGAGATCTTGGACGCCGTCTCCGAGCTGCTGACGACGCTCCTCGAACGCAACAACCTCACGCCGGCCGCGCTGGTGAGCGTGATCTTCACCGCGACGCCGGACCTCACGGCCGAGTTCCCCGCCTACGCGGCTCGGCGGCTCGGCATCACCGACGTCCCACTGCTGTGCGCCGCGGAGATCGCCGTGGCCGGTGCCATGCCCCGAGTCCTGCGCCTGCTCGCCCACGTCGAGACCGACCTGGGCCGGGACCAGGTGCGTCACGTCTACCTCCGCGGCGCGCAGGGGCTGCGGTCGGACCTGCCGCGGTGACGCTGGAGCGAGTCGGCGTGGTCGGGACCGGACTGATCGGCACGTCGATCGGCCTGGCCCTGACCCGGCGCGGGGTCGCCGTGGCCCTCGTGGACGTCGATGCGGGCCACGCCGCGGCGGCGGCGGCCCTGGGGGCGGGCGACGTCGCCGATGGCGTCGCGCTCCTCGAGTGCGATCACATCATCGTGGCGGTGCCACCGTCGCAGGTGCCGGTGGTCGTCGGCGACCTGGTACGTCTCAATGTCAGGGCGACGATCAGCGATGTCAGCTCGGTGAAGTCCAACGTTCTCGATGAGATCCGGCGATTGGTACCTCATCCGGACCGCTTCTGCGGCGGCCACCCGATCGCGGGCCGCGAGCGCGGGGGGCCGGGTTTCGCCCAGCCGGAGCTCTTCGAGCACGCGGTCTGGGCCGTGACTCCGCTCCCGGCTACCTCACGGGAGGCGGTCGCCGACGTCGAGGCGCTGGCGCGGCTCTGCGGCGCGCGCCCGGTGACGGTGTCGCCGGACCTCCACGACCGGCTGCTCGCGGTCGTCTCCCACGCACCGCAGCTGGCCGCCTCCGCGCTGGCCGGGCTGCTGTCCACGGCGGACGGCCTCGCGCCGGCCCTCGCGGGAGCGGGATTCCGGGACACCACGAGGCTCGCGGACAGCGACCCCGACCTGTGGGCTGACATAACGGCCGCTAACAGCGGGGCGCTCGCTCCGGTCCTGCGCCGACTGAGCGCGGTGCTGTCCGGAGTGGCGGACGCGCTCGACGAGGGCGACCGGTCGGCCGTCGCCGACCTCATCGCCGTGGGCCGCCGCCAGCGAGCCCGGCTGCCTGGGAAGCCGCGCGCGGTCGCCCGACCCGCGCTGTCCCGGGTCGGCGTGGTGCTCGCCGACCGGCCGGGGGAGCTCGCCCGGCTGCTGGCCGCGGCCGGAGCCGCCGGCGTCAACGTCGAGGACCTGGCGATCGAGCATGCGCCCGACCACCCGGTGGGTTTCGTCGACCTGGAGGTGGCGGCAGACTCCGCTGACGTCCTGCTCGAGGCGCTGTCGTCCGCCGGCTGGGCGGCGCACCGGACGAGCTGAGATTCCTGGATCTTTAGCAACAAATCGTCATGAGGATAAGTCGGCGGCGGGCTGCGCATCGTCAGGCTCGGATAGGCTGCTCCCGCAGCGCGCGGGCGCTACACCGGGACGAGGGGGCTGATGGGCGCGCGAGCGGAGTCTGACCCGTCGCCGACGGTGCGATCAGCACCGGGAACGGGTGGCTCCGAGGTCTCGGGAGCGCCGTCGGCCGTGGTCGAGCCGATCCCGCTGGACCGGCTGGTCGTCGCCATCGACGGCCCGTCCGGCTCGGGCAAGAGCACGGTCGCCCGACGGGTGGCCCAGCGCTTGCGCCTGCGCTACCTCGACACCGGCTCGATGTACCGCGCCGTCGCCTGGGCGGTGCTCGACCGCGGCGTCGATCCGCGCGACGCCGAGCTGGTCGCCGAGCTAGCGACCGGAGTCCGGCTCGTGGTCGGCACGAGCGCGCGCCGGCCGACGGTGGCTGTCGACGACCAGGACGTGACCATCCCGATCCGCTCCCGGGAGGTCACGAACGCCGTCTCGGCCGTCGCTGCGGTACCGCAGGTCCGCCGGCAGCTGGTCGCCGTGCAGCGGACGCTCATCGGCGGCGGCGGCATCGTCGTCGAGGGGCGCGACATCGGCACGGCAGTCGCCCCGGAGGCGGCGGTGAAGGTGTTCCTCACCGCGAGCGAGGAGGCGCGGGCCGAGCGCCGGCACCGACAGGTGGCCCGGGAGGAGCCAACGCTCGGCATGACGGTGACCCACGCCGAGCTGATCCGCCGCGACCACAAGGACAGCACCCGCGACATCAGCCCGCTGGTGTGCGCGCCGGACGCGATCTGCGTCGACTCCACCGAGCTGGGCGTCGGCGACGTCGTCGCGGCGGTGCTCGACCGGTGCCGTGCGGTCGGCGTCGTGGTTCCGACGCCACGGCGCCCCCGAGCCGGTCGATGAGCGCGCTCGTGGACGACGCCCGGCCGGGCTCGCATGGCGAGCCTTCGGGTTCGGGACACGGTGGCGACCGCACACCCCCACGGGTTCGACCGGTCGGTCAGCCGAAGCCGTGGCTGTACGCCGTGCTCCGCGTCATAGGCGGCGGTCTGCTAAGGCTCATCCTCGACGTGAGGGTTAGCGGCTCGGAGCACCTCCCGAGCGCTGGGCCGATGATCGTCGCCGGCAATCACCGCGGCGTGGTCGACGGGCCCGTGGTCGCGATGTTCGTGCCGCGGCCGATGTCCTTCGTCGCGAAGGCCGAGCTGTTCGTCGGGCCGGCCGCTCGACTGCTGACCTGGCTCGGGCAGATTCCGGTTCATCGCGGGCGCCCCGACCGGGCAGCGCTGCGACGCGCCCTCGAGGTCCTGGAGTCGGACGGGGTGCTCGGGCTGTTCCCTGAGGGAACCCGGGGCGCCGGAGCGCTCGACCAGGTGCAGCACGGGATCGCGTACCTGGCCCTGCACGCCCCCGGCTGCCCGATCGTGCCGGTCGCCTGCCTGGGGACCGAGGTCGCCTTGCCCAACGGGTCGTTCCGGCCACGGCTGCGGACGCGGGTCGACGTGGTGTTCGGTGCCCCCCTGCATGTGCGCATTCCGGACAACCCACGGTCGCGGCGCGCCGTGGCGGCCGCCGCCGAGGAGATCCGGGCGGCCCTGGCCGAGCATGTGCGTGCCGCGGAGGCCATCCGTCCGACCTCCCAGGTCGCCCGGGCGGGCCGGGGCGCGCCGTGAGGGGCACCGCCGGTCCGCCGCCGGCCGAACCGGGTGCCGACAGGTCGAGCTCGGACGAGTCGGGTCCCGACGGCGCGGGGCTCGGCCCCGTGCCGGTGCTCGCGGTGGTTGGTCGACCCAATGTCGGCAAGTCGACTCTGGTCAACCGGTTCCTCGGTCGGCGCGAAGCGGTGGTCGAGGACGTCCCGGGCGTCACGCGCGACCGCGTGGCCTACGACGCGTCGTGGAACGGCCGGGCCTTCACGGTGGTCGACACGGGTGGCTGGGATCCGGACGCCGAGGGGATGGGGTCTCGGATCGCCGCCCAGGCCGAGATCGCGGTCAGCGCGGCCGACGCCGTGCTCTTCGTCGTCGACGCGACGGTCGGGGCGACCGAGCACGACCGCCTGGTCGCCAAGGTGCTCCAGCGATCGCGCAAGCCCGTCGTGCTGGCGGCGAACAAGGTCGACGACGCCCGTACGGAGAGTGATGCAGCCGAGCTGTGGGGGCTCGGCCTCGGCGAGCCCGTGGTCGT
>DATLNF010000024.1:0-21096 GCA_035536955.1 Mycobacteriales bacterium
ATCCCGGACTCCGACGAAGAGCCGACCACGCCCTGGCGGGCGTCGGCCGAGTTGGCGGTGCGCAGACTGGCCGCCATCACGATCGCCGGGGCCGCGCTCGGAGTGCTGGTCGGCGGGGTCGGCGGCCGGCTGGCGATGCTGCTGCTCGCGGCGCGCAATCCCCGTGCGACGGGGGTCGCCAGCGACGACGGCTTCACCATGGGCCAGTTCACGATCGGGGGAACGGCCCAGCTGCTCGGCACCGCGTGGCAGGTCGGCCTGCTCGGCGCGTTCGCCTACGCGCTCGTGCGCAGCCTGCTGATCGGACCGACCTGGTTTCGCGTGGTGTCCGTGTCACTGGGATCAGGAGTGGTTGTCGCTGCGCTGATCGTCCACACCGATGGCGTCGACTTCACGTTGCTCCAGCCCACGGCACTCACCGTCGGCCTCTTCGTGGCGATCCCCGTGGTGTACGCCGCGCTCCTGACTCTGGTCACGGAGCGCTGGATCGCCGCAGGTGGGTGGCCGGCCCAGGGCCGACTCAGAGCGGTGCTGGCGACGCTGCTCCTGTGGGTGCCGCTGCTGCCGCTGCTGCCAGTCCTCGTCGGCGGGTGGGCAGTGGCGGAATGGGTTCGGCGTCGGTCAGGCCGGCCGCGCCTGTGCGGCCCGGTGTTGTCATGGTGGGCACGCGCCGCGCTCGCGATGGTGTTCCTGGTCGCTGTCGACGATCTCGTCAGCGACATCCGCCTGCTCTCCTGAAGCGCCGTGGTGGTGGACGAGCCGGCCTGTAAGCCGGGTTCTGTGCTCGGGTCGCCTCACGGCACTTCCCGAGTGACGGCCATCCCTCTAGGCCTGCCGTTGCCGGCAGGCTCCAGCGGTCTACCCGCAGGCTCGGGCGGGCCGCCCTCGAACGCCTGCGCAGGCTCGCCGGCCGAGACCGGCGGGCCCTTCTGACCTTGCTCCGGGTGGGGTTTGCCGAGCCGCCCCGGTCACCCGGGGCGCTGGTGCGCTCTTACCGCACCGTTTCACCCTTGCCGGTCCTCGCGGACCGGCGGTCTTCTCTCTGTGGCACTTTCCCGCGGGTCACCCCGGGTCGGTGTTACCGACCACCCTGCCCTGTGGAGCCCGGACTTTCCTCGCCGAGGTCTCCCTCGCCGCGACCGTCCGGCCGGCTCGTCCACCACGGACGAGGGTACGCGCCTGCGCTGCACCGGTCGACATCCGGCCGAACCGGCGCATGGCGACTGGAGCCCGCGTCGACAGACTCGCGCGCAGCCGTCCCTTCTGGCGGGCAGCCGTATTCTTCGAACGTGGACACGCAGCCGGTTCGGCTCCGCGTCGGCGTGAGCGAGTGGCGCCGCGTGGACGACGAGATCGTCGCCGTGGTGCTCGCCGACCAACGCTTCGTCTCGGTCAACCGGAGCGGCGCACCGCTGTGGGAGGCACTGGTGGCCGGAACCGATGTCGCTCACCTAGAGGCGCTGCTCGTCGAGAAGCACCGGATCACCGCCGACCGCGCACAGGCTGACGTCCGCGCGTTCCTCGACGATCTCCGCTCACGCGGTCTGCTGGAGCCAGTGCAGTGACGTCGGCGCTGTGGGCACGGCGAGCGTTGTCGCAGGTGCGGCAAGCCCTGCGTGGACGCGTCGACTGGCGCGACATCGACGTCCCCACGGCGCCGCCGTCGCTCCGCCGCTGGCCGGCGTCCGCGGTCCTCCGGGCGTGCGGTGCCACCTGCCTGGAGCGCAGCCTGGTCCTGCAGCGCTGGGAGTCCGACCACGGCAGACGTGTCGACGTGGTCGTCGGGGTGAGGCGCCGGCCGTTCCGCGCGCACGCGTGGCTCGACGGCGAGTCCGCCCCCTCCGATCTCGTGGAGTTCCAGCGGCGGACGGGGTGACGGCCCGGGACGGCAAGGGGACGCCGGCAGTCTCGGCCACCGCGCTCGACGAGCTCGACATCGCGAGCAGCCTTCCGGTGGGAGTGACCCCGGTCGGCCTCACGCCAGAGACCGGCTCACCGGTCCGCGCGCTGGAACAGGCGTGCCTCACCGCCGTCCGACGCGCGCCGTGCGCGGTCAGCTTCTCGGGCGGCCGTGACAGCTCGCTCGTGCTGGCCACCGCGGTACGGGTCGCCCGCCGCGAGGGGCTGCCGGACCCGGTGCCGGTGACTCTCGTCGTGCCGGAGGCGCCCGCGTCAGCCGAGGCCGAGTGGCAGGAGCTGGTCGTGCGGTCGCTCCGGCTGACGGAGTGGGTCCGGCTGGTCCTGCCGATCGAGGAGCTCGAGCTGCTCGGTCCGCGCGGCACACGGGTGCTGCTCGACGCGGGCCTGCTC
The DNA here is from genome assembly GCA_035536955.1 of Mycobacteriales bacterium. Lineage (GTDB taxonomy): Bacteria > Actinomycetota > Actinomycetes > BP-191 > BP-191 > DATLNF01. The sequence continues at coordinate 2,311 of DATLNF010000024.1, forward strand.
TACCCGCCGAACGCCTACCTCCACGAGCCCATCGCGGAGGCTGTACCGGGGGGCTCCCTGCTCACCGGGATGGACGGGGACGGGCTGATGGATGGCTTCCGGCGCGCGACGGCCCCCCGTCGCGCCATCCTCGCCGTGACACCGAAGGCAGTCGTCCGGCACCGAGCCCGTCGGCTGGCTCGCCCGACGGCCTGGCTCGAACCGACGGCGCGCGAGCGATGGGTCGCGGGGGCCGCCGCGGCGGATTCCGTACGACCTCGTCGCTGGGACCGCTGGCTCGGCTGGTACGCCGGACAGCGCTACCTACCGCTGGCGATCTCTGCGCTCGACGCCGTCGGGCGAATGCACGGCGCCGTGGTTCGCCACCCGCTGCTCGACCGCCCGCTACTGGCGGCCCTCGCTGCCGCGGGCCGCCGCCGTGGCCTGGGCGGGCGGCGCGACCTGCTCGCCCTGCTCGCCGACGGTGACCTCCCCCCCGCGCTGCTGGCACGCAAGAGCAAGGCGCAGTTCGACGAGGTCATCTGGGGACCCGCTACCCGAGCGTGGGTGGCGCAGGACGCGGAGTGGTCCGTGCCGATGGTCGACGCGGAGCGCCTCCGGGAGGAATGGCGGCGCGACGTGCCCGACGCGCGCAGCTGCCTGCCGCTTCAGGCGGCGTGGTTGTCCAGCAGGCTGAGCACCGCGTCGCGCGCGAACGACACCCCGACGGCCCCCCGCGTGGCACCGACGACGTAGGTCGGGACGGGCAGCAGATCCAGCATGACCGCGGTGCGGGACGGTACGACGCGAAGCGCGACGTGCTCGAGCAGACGCGCGATCCGCGACGCCGGGGGCAGGGAGTCGATCCGGTCGGGCCCGGACGTGAGGTGAACGACGGCACTGACCCTCGCGACCAGAGGCGCCAGGCCCAGGGTGACCCTCAGCCGGTCGCCGCCGCGGACCGGGGTTGGGTCCCGGAGAGCGACGTCACCGAGCAGCGGCAGAGCCTCCGGGCGCAGGTCCAGACACCGCGGCCCGGCGAGGACCCACGCTCCGGCTCCGACGATGGCGACGTCGTCGGCCAGCACCGCGACATGGTTGGACAGCGCCGCGAGGGTCGTCGTCTTGCCGACGCCGCGGTCCGCCAGCAGCAGTACCGCACCGTGCGCACCGGCGACGACCCCGCCATGAAGCGCGAGCCGCCCGCCCCAGTGGTGCGCCATCACCGCGGCACCGGCGAGCACCGGGTGCACGTACTCGTCCGGGGCTGGGTGCGGCGACCCCACGCGAACGGTGAGCGGGCTGCGCCGTACGTCGAGGAGCCGTCCGGTTCGCGTTCGGAGGACCGCCCGCCCCTCGCCGACGACCTCCTCGTCGTCGACGGACCCGGCTGCCATCGTCAGGTGCGGCGCGGCAACGTCCTGCTCGTGCAGCCATCGGCCGCCGGTCGGAGCGCCGTGGACGACCAGGCCGTAGGCGCCGAGAAGCGCGGTCACTCGGTACGACCTGCACCTCGCGCGGCGCCGCCGACGCGCGATCGCGCGGATGCCATCGGGAAGCGGGTCGGAACCACCGCTCGCCGCCGACCGACACCCTTGCGGGCGCGGTCGACGGCGAGCGCGGTGTGCTTGTTCAGCCGCTGGTCTGGAGGGGCACGGGGAAGACCAGGTCGCTCACCGGACCGTTCGGATTGCCGAGAACAAGGTCCGCCAAGGCGCCGAGGTCGACGATGACCGGCGGCTCGTACTCCTCCGTCGGTTCAACGGTGTGCACGTGGATCCTCTCGGCCGGTGCGTGGTCCGCCGGGTGACGGCGTACCGCCCAACGATACCCCTAGGTGCTGGCCGATACAGCGACCTCGACCTCGTGGCTGTCCACCGTGTTGCCGGCGTAGTCGGCGTAGGCAGTGGTGCCCGGCGACGCATAGGCGACGCTCAGCTGACCCGCGAACGGGTCGTGACCACCCAGGTCGAGGCGGCGCTTGGTGGGCTGCCCGGCAACGGATCCGACCCGGGTGATCAGGTAGGCCGCGCCGGACCCGGGCTCGTAGAACCGCCAGTCAGCCGGGTTGTCGCTACCGCTCGCGATGTCCTCGCTGAAGGTGACGACGATGTGCTCGCCGCTGGCGTCCCGCACGAGGGCGGCCGAGAGGATCGTGGGCGCGGTGCCGTCGTACAGCACCGTGTGCAGCGTCGACGCCGTCGGGTTCTCGAGCGAGGAGTTCCCGGCTGCGTCGGTGGCCAGGACGTACACGGAGAAGGCCTGGTCCGCGGTCCCGGCAGCGGCCGGCAGGGCACCGCTGCACTCGACCCCGTCGAGTCCGTCGATGATCTGGGCCTGCGCCAAGCACACCACCGTGTCCGCCGTCGAGGCGTCCCCGTCGTCGACCAGCACCTTCGCGACATGACCAGGCGTGACGCCGGTCATCAGGAAGTCCACCGAGGCGGCGTCGTTGGTCCAGAACTTGCCGCTCGCGGCAGCCTTGCCCTGGACCTCCGTCAGCACGGGATGACGCGGGGCGACCCCGTCCGCGATCGTTCCGGGCAGCGGCGAGACGACGTTGCCGGCCGCATCAGCGACCGCAGTGGTGGTCGACGTCGGCAGCCGGAGGTACGTGACGACCGGAGTGGCGTCCTCCGGGAATGCCGCCGACAGCACGAGCGTCGCGGTCGTGGTGTACCGGGTGGCATTCGCGCCGATCACGGTGGCGACCGGGAGGGCGACAGGGGCACTGGGCGCCACGACCACGAAATCGGACGGGTCGAACGAGCCGACCACCGGCTCGTCGAACGTGACGGTGAGGGTCCGCCACGCGGTGCACGGCGCGGGAAGGCCGGTGCAGCCGGTCCGCCCGGCCGACCTGGCGATGTCCGCCGGCAGCTCCACGTTGAGCAGCTCAGCCACGGTCGTGCCGAGACGGGGCGCCGTGACGTCGAGCAGCGCCGGCGCGGACGAAGACTCCCCGGTGTTGCCGGCCGCGTCCTCGACCGTCACGACCAGCTGCGCCGCGGTGGCGCCCGCCGGCGGCAGCGTCGCGGTGTACGAGCCGGTGAGCGCGTTCGAGTCGGAGATGTCGCACTCGGCCGCCTCCGTCCCGAGAGGGGCGACCGTCGCGTCGAGCCACACGATGGCGCAGGTGACCTCGGCAACGTCGGCGTCGACGGTTCCGCCGAAGTTCAGCGTGTCGCCGCGGGTGAAGACGTACGGGCGGCTGGTGTCGGCGTTGACGGCGCTGACCAGCGCACCGTCCAGGCCCTGCCGCTGGCCGTCCGCCGACGCGAGCGTGAGCCCGGTGACCTTCGGGAAGATGGTGTCGATGAGCAGGTCCTGCGTGACCGGCAGGGTGCCAGTCGCGACGGCGCCGTGGTTGTCGGCCGGGCCGTAGGTGAACGTGACGTCGTAGGTGCCGTCAAGCGCACCCGTCGGCAGCAGGCTCTCGAACACGAGGCTCGTCGAAGGGGCCAACGTGGTCGACTTCGCGACGTCCTGCGCGTTCTTCAGCGGAACGGCGAACGAGGTGGTCGCGTTCGCAAAGGTGAGGCGGGTGTTCGCGGGCAGCAGCTTGCCCACCGAGTCACCGGTGTTGGAGACCTTGAGCGTGAACGTCTGCGTGCCGGTCGTGCTGCTCAGTACCGTCGGGGTCAGCGCGGCGGCCTGCGCCGGGGCGAAAGCGGACTGGACGTCGAACTTGACGCTGTCCACCAGCGCCGCCACCGCGGACACGCCGTTGCCGGACGCCTCCGCACCGGCCTGCATGACCCGCCCGGTCCCGACGGAGCCGAACTTCACGGCCACCTCGAGCGCCGTCGTACCCGCGTTGTTCACCGAGGTCGGCGTCCAGGTGTCGGCGACCGCAGGGGGGGCGGCGGCCGCAGGGGTGACGGCGGCCGTGATCGTGGTCGGGTTGCCCGAGCCGACGTACTGGACGCTGTAGGTGAGCTTGCGGTTGTCCTGCGCGGTCGTGAACGGACCGCTGGTCCCTGCGCCGAAGGCAGGTGTGAAGTCCGGAGTCCCCACGACCTTGAGCACCCGGACGGTGGTCTGCAGGGCACCGGCGGCCGTCGGCCGCGCCTGGTAGAGGGTGCGGTCGGCGCCCTGGAAGCGAGTGCCGACGACCCAGTTCTGCAGCCGGTCGCTGGCCGGTGCGTTGGCGATCGTCGCGGTCAGCGCGAATGTCAACGTCGCACCGCCGGGCAGCCCGCCCACGGTCGGCGTGAACAGCATCGAGTTGTCGATGGTGAGCTTGGTCGCCGTCCAGCCCGCGGGTGCCGTGGCCGCGCTCAACGCGACGTCGGCCGGCTGGTAGATGCGCACGTAGTCGATGACGTGGGTCGGATCGGCGGTGTTCTTGACGTCGAACTTCATCGCGTTGCCGGTCGCCCCGGGCGCCAGGTTCTTCGACGTCGTGATCGTCGCGGTGGGGTACGTGACGGGCGTCGCGGCGACGGCTACTGCGCCCCCGGTCGCGAGCAGAGCGGCGGCGATGAGCCCCGCGAACAGACGACAGCGGCTCACAGACAACTCCAGGATTGGTGGGCCCGGCGAAGTCCGGACGAGACCAAATCGACACAACTGACCCGAATCTTGATCGGGCCCGAGGGTGACAGATCCGTTTCCTGCGTTTATGGGCGGTTTCTCTGGGCAGACGAGAACGTTCTGTGTTCTGCGCGGCCGTCGGCGCCCCCCCGCCCGGTCGACACGGCACGGGAGGCCGGGGCAGGTACCGCGCCGCGACGCGACGAACCGTGACAGAACCTCGGAAGCGGGGTCCCCGAACGGCATGGCAGCATGGCGGCTTCGCACCTCTCATCCCCCGCACCTTCCAACCCCCCCGCAGTCGTCTCGACCGGCCGCGCCCCGTCGCGCCGCGCGAAAGGACCTTCATGAGCAAGCGAAAGCTCGCGACGAGCACGCTCCTGGCCTGTGCGCTGGCCGGCGCCGCCCTCGGCGGCCCGTCGAACGCGACGCCGAAGGAGGTGTTCGCCGCGGATTTCGAGTACGGCTTCCAGGGTGAGGGGACCGCGGTCATCCAGGACGCCGACCGCCGCGTCGGCAAGGTCCTGCCGACGGCGGAGCAGGAGCGGCTGGTCCGCGAGATGGGCGCGACCCGCGCCGTGTGGAGCCCCTTCGGCTCACCCAAGGTCCTGATCAACCACGGCGGCTACCTGTCCGAGCCCCGCGCGGGCAAGGCCGTCGACGTCGCTCGCGCCTGGGTGCGCGACAACGCCGCGCTCTTCCGCCTGACACCCGAGCGGACCACCCCGGAGCACCTCGAGCTGATCGGCCACAACCCCTTCTACGACTCCACCGACCTGCGGCGTCAGCTCCAGGGCCAGAAGCCGTTGAACAAGGACGTCGCCAGCGCGGTGCTCTTCCGCCAGGTGTACGGCGGGGTCAACGCGGCGCAGGACGGCCTGCTCAACCTCGGCGTCGCGAAGGACGGGCGCATCGCGTTCGTCGCGTCGACGACGACCGGTGACACCGAGGTCGACGGTCGATGGGCGCTCGACGGGATCGCCGCGTGGCGGGCCGCCGCAGCCGACGTCGGCCGGAAGATCCCGGCCGCGGACCTCACCCTGGTCACCGCCCGCGACCACGCCGGCTTCACCGTCTTCCGGCTCAAGGGGACACCGGACCTCCAGCGGGTTCGCAAGGTGGTCCTTCCGACGCCCACCCAGGGGATCCGCCCGGCGTGGGAGGTCAACGTCGACGACGCGACCGCGCCCAAGACGTTCCCGCAGGCCTACATCAGCCTCGTCGATGCCGAGACGGGCAAGGTCTGGGTCCGCACCAACGCCGTCGACCACCTCGATGGCGGCGGCGCGATGGTGCGCCCGCAGGTCGGCCCGGGCCCGCAGTGGAGCGGCTTCGACCACTCGCCCGACCTGCCGGTCCAGGGCCAGGCGTCGCCGGACAACCGCAAGCTCTACTGCTGGACCGAGGCCGCCGGCTGTGAGCGCGTGCTCGGCCCCACGAGCCCCAGCCGGTTCCCGTTCGACGAGCTCCCCGACGAGACCGGCACCGCCGCCGCCCCGACGTTCACGACCCGCGGCAACAACGCCGACACCACGTCGTCGTACATCAGCCACCAGACGCCCGACTCGCCGTACAGCCCGGTGTCGCCGACCCGGGCGTACACGTTCCCGTTCACAGACCAGTGGCACACCAGCAACTGCCAGTTCACTCGCAACCAGGTGACCGTCGAGCGGAACGACATCGACGCGTCGATCACCAACCTGTTCCTGATGCACAACCGCGTCCACGACTGGACCTACCTCCTCGGCTGGACCGAGTCCGCGTGGAACATGCAGTACGTCAACTTCGGCGAGGACACCGAGACGTCGGCCACGGCTCGCGACGGCGACCCGGAGAAGGGCCAGGCGCAGGCCGGCGGCCTCGCGGGAAGCGTCGTGTTCACCGGGCGCGACAACGCCAACCAGCGAACGATGCAGGACGGTGTGCCGGGCATCACCAACCAGTACCTGTGGCACCCGCTGCAGGCCGGCTTCTACGCGGCGTGCACCGACGGCGCCTACGACATGCCGATCATCGTGCACGAAGTGGTGCACGCGACCAGCAACCGCATGACCGGCGGGCCCGACGCGAACATCGGGGGCTCCGAAGGCGGGAGCATGGGCGAGAGCTGGTCCGACCTCGCCGCCGTCGAGTACGTCAACTCGCACAACTTCCCGCCGCCCGCCGGCGCGCACCCGTTCTCGATGGCGCCCTACGCCACCGGCGCGCCGATCACGGGAATCCGCAACTACAACATGAGCATGAGCCCGCTCACCTACGGCAACCTCGCGTACGACGGCAACGGCACGACGTCGCCGCACGCCGACGGTGAGATCTGGAGCGCGACGCAGTACGACGTGCGTCAGGCGCTCCTAGACAAGTACGACGCCAAGTTCCCGTACTCCAACGCCGAGCTTCGGCGCGCCTGCACCAACGGCGAGGTCCCGGCCGACAAGTGCCCGGGCAACCGGCGCTGGATCCAGCAGATGTTCGACGGCTTCCTGCTGCAGCCGGCGGCGCCGACCATGCTGGACGCCCGCGACGCCCAGTTCGCGTCTAACGTCATGCGGTTCGGCGGCAAGGACCAGACCGAGATGTGGAACGCGTTCGCCAAGCGCGGCATGGGCCAGACCGCTGACGCGCCCGGCACCCCCGCGTTCAACTCGCCGCGGCGGACGGACGAAGCGAAGGTGACCTTCCAGGCCGTGCCCGTAGCGGGCGGCGGCGTACCAGCGGAGACGAAGGTGTACGTAGGTCGGTACGAGGCTCGCGCCGCTGCGTCCGCGATGTCACCCGCCGGGAAGCCCAGCGGCGCCGTCGAGTTCGTCCCGGGCACGTACGAGTTCATCGCGTCCGGCGCGGGCTACGGTCACCACCGGTTCACCCGGACCTTCAAGCCCGGCGAGAAGGTCACCGTCAGCGTGCCGATGCGCAAGAACTTCGCGTCGATCACCCACGGCGCCGAGGCATCCGGCGACGGGGGCAACCTCGACGCGATCATCGACGACACCGAGGCGACCAACTGGGCCTACCTCGGCGCCACGACCGACACGGTCGAGGGCAAGCAGGTCACCGTCGACCTGAGCGGCACCCGTCAGCTCGTCGCGGAGGTTCAGGTCAGCGCCGCGAACCGGCCGCAGGAGACCGGCAACGCCGACGACCCGCTGGCCAACAGCCGGTTTGCCGCGCTCCGCTCGTTCGAGATCCTCACCTGCGACACGACGACCGGCAAGGCGTGCGAGGGCGAGGAGGACTTCAAGGTCATCTACACCAGCCCCGCCGATGCCTTCCCGACCGGCCGCCCGCGGCCGCTCGCGCCGAACCTCCAGATCAGGACGTTCGACGTGCCGGACACGATGGCGACGCACGTCCGGCTGCGGGTGCTGACCAACCAGTGCACCGGCAACCCGATCTACTCCGGCGCGGAGAACCCGGTCGGCGAGCCGCTGAGCGACCCGGACTGCGTGTCCGGCTTCACGGGCGCGACGCTGGTCACGACCGACCCGAACACGCCGCCGACGATCAACAACTCGCAGGCGTTCCGGGTGCGGGCGGCGGAGCTGCAGGTCTTCTCCAACGCGACGCCGGGCTCGGCCCTGCCGGCCCCGGGCACCCCGGCGCGGCCGGCGCCGAAGCCCAACCCGGGTGTCGGCGGCGACCCGAAGCCGGCGCCGAAGCCGGACCCGCTGCCCGCAACGGGTCTCGCGACGTCGATGCTGCCCGCGCTGCTCATGGCCGGTACGGCGGCCGTCATGGTCCGCCGCCGCCGGGAGGTCTAGCCCGGCACACACGCATGGCCGGAGGCCTCGCTCGTCCTGAGCGGGGCCTCCTGCCGTGCACGCCCGACCGGGTCAGGTCCCGTCCAGGTGACAGGTGTCGTTGAGCGAGCGCACCACGGCGGCCGCGTCGGCGAACCAATCGACCTCGCACAGGCACGCGAGGTCGAGGTGCAGTCGGTAGAGGACCCCGGGCGGGGCCTGGAGCGCCTCCCGGAGGAGGCTCTTGATCGGCGTCACGTGGCTGACGACGACGACGTGCGCGCCCGGGTGCGCGTCGGTGATGTCCTGACGGGCTTCCTGCACGCGGGCCATCGTCGCGACGAACGACTCACCACCCGGCGGCGGCACCGCCGGGTCGGCCAGCCACGCGTCGAGGTCGGCCGGCCACTCGGCCTTCACCTCGCCGAACGTGTAGCCGTCCCACTCGCCGAAGTCGGTCTCGGCCAGCCGGTCGTCCGTCGTGACCGGCAGCCCGAGCGCTGTCGCGACCGCCTCGGCCGTCGCGGCTGCGCGTCGGAGCGGTGACGAGTAGACCGCCGCGACGGGCGCATCCGCCGACCGTTCCGCCAGCCGGTGCGCAGCGGCGCGCGCCTGCCGGAGCCCGCGCTCGGTCAGCATCGGGTCGGCGCCGCGCCCGCTGAAGCGACGCTCGATCGAGAGCGCGGTCTCGCCGTGGCGCAGCAGCACCGTCGTGCACGGCGGCGAGGGCGGCGCCATCCACCCGCTGAGCCGGTTCGGTACAGCCGGCGTGGCAACGGGTGGCGCGCCGACGTCGCGCCGCGTCCAGATCTCCCCGCGGGCCGAGGCGTCCATCGCCTCGTTGGCGAGCCGATCGGCGTGCCCGTTCAGCTCGCGCGCGATGTGGGCGTAGCGCACTCGGGGCAGCCGTCGTACGACGTCGTCAGCTTCCGCCTTCAGCACAGCCATCGCCGGGTGCTTCACCTTCCAGCGACCGGCCATCTGCTGGACGACGAGAAGCGAGTCCATCCGCACCTCGACCGACTCCGGGTCGAGTGCCGCAGCCGCGGTCAGCCCCGCGATCAGCCCGCGGTACTCGGCGACGTTGTTGGTCGCGGTCCCGATGCCCGCGGCGACCTCGGCGAGCACCTCACCGGTGTCCGCGTCGCGTACGACGGCGCCGTACCCGGCCGGCCCCGGATTGCCGCGTGAGCCGCCGTCGGCCTCGACGCGTAGCCGCCGGCCCACTCAGTGCTCCGCTCGGGAGAGCACTACTCGGGGCGCCGTACGAGGATCCGACGGCACTCCTCGCAACGGACCACCTCGTCGGCGGGCGCGGCCTTGATGCGGCTGAGGTCACTCGGCGGCAGCGACAGATGACAGCCCTCGCACCGGCCGCGATGCAGCGCCGCGGCGCCGACGCCGCCGGCAGACGCCCGGATCTTCTCGTAGAGGTCGAGCAACGGCCCGGCCAGGTCGATCGCGAGCTCCGCTCGGGTGCTCGTGTGGTCGGTCGCGTCCCGGTCGATCTCCGCGAAGACGGTGTCCCGGGTCGCCTCCGCCGAACCCCGCGCGGCCAGCAGGGCGGCGCGCTCCTCGGTCATCGCGCGCAGCCGGAGCTCCGCCTCCTCGCGGCGCTCCATCTGCTCGAGCACCAGGTCCTCCAGGTCACCTCGCCGCTTCGCCAGCGAGCCGAGCTCGTGCTGGAGCCCCTCGAGCTCCTTCGCCGACCCCACCGCGCCCGTGTCGAGGCGCTTCTGGTCCCGCTCGATCCGGGACCGAACGACGTCGACGTCGTTCTCCACCTTCCGCTGCTCGCGGTCGATGTCGCCGAGCTCGGTCTCGACGCCGACGATCGCGTCCTGCAGCTCGGTGAGCCGAGCGTCGAGCTTCTCGATCTCGGCCAGCTCCGGCAGCGTCCGCCGGCGGTGCGCGAGCCGGTCGATCGCGCTGTCGGCGTCCTGCAGGTCGAGCAGTCGCTGCTGTACCTCGGGCGCGGCTTCCACGTGCGGTTGCGTTCCTCTCAGCGGGTCGGGCAGTGCAGGGCGGTCCACGGGTCGGTGACGGCGGTCGACGCCTCGGCGGTCACCGTACGGCCTCGGTCGCGCAGCGCGCTCACCGCGAGCTGCGCCGCGCTCGTCGCCCACGGCGCCTCGGTCGCCCAGTGCCCCGCGTCGACCATGAGCAGCCCGCGCTCGACCGCCTCGAGGGTGACGTGGTGCCGGAGGTCGGCGGTGACGAGCACATCGGCACCGGCTCGCAGAGCGTCGTCGACGAAGTCGTCACCGGCCCCGCCGCAGACGGCCACGCGGCGCACCGTGCGGTTCACCGGGCCGGCGAGGCGCACGCCGGCGGGCGTCGATGGCAGCGCGCGCGCGACATGCGCGGCGAACTCCGCCGCCGGCATCGCGTCGGGCAGGTCCCCGACGCGGCCGTGCCCGCGCCCGTGGGCGATCATCGTCGGCAGCAGGTCGTACGCCGGCTCCTCGTAGGGATGGGCCGCCCGCAGCGCCCGGACGACCGGTCCGACGTCGCCGGGCACGACCATCTCCACCCGCTGCTCAGCGACCATCGCGCGCTCCCCCACCTCCCCGACGGCCGGGTCCGCACCGGGCTGCGGCACGAAGCTCCCGGTGCCGGCAGCACTCCAGTAGCAGCGGGTGTAGTCGCCGATGCCGCCCGCGCCGGCGGCCGAGAGCGCGTCCACCACGCGGTCCACGTCCTCGTCGGGCACGAACACGACGAGCTTCACCGCGTCGCCGGGGGCGGTCGCGTGCAGCGGCAGGACGTCGCGTACGCCGAGCGCCTCGGCCAGCGCGTCGCTCACCCCGGGCTGCGCGACGTCGGCGTTCGTGTGCGCGGTGAACAGCGCGACGCCGGAGCGCACGAGGCGCGCCAGGAGCGCGCCGCGCGCCGACGTCTCGGCCACCCCGTGGACGCCGCGCAGCAGCAGCGGGTGGTGCGCGACCACGAGCTGCGCGCCGTACCGCTCGGCCTCGTCGATGACTCCCGGGTCCGGGTCGACCGCGAAGAGCGCGCGCTCGACGGGCCGGCCGGGGTCGCCGGTCACGAGGCCGACGGCATCCCAGTCCTCGGCCCAGGCCGGGTCGTAGAGCCCGTCGAGGACGTCGACCCAGTTTTGCAGCGTGGTGGACACGTGGGCGAGGAGGGTGTCGAACCCCCGGCATCCGCGTTGTAAGCGCGGCGCTCTACCGCTGAGCTACTCGCCCGGTTGTGCGAACAGGCTACTGAGCGCGGGTGCCGGGTCAGGCATCCCGGGAGCCGAACACCTTGCGCAGCGCGGCGGAGACCTGCGCGGCGAGCGGGCCGGGCACGGGAGTCGTCGGACCCCCGGGCTCGGTGTCATCGGCGACGTGGCCGCACTGCTGGCACCGGGTGGCGCCGAGCGAGCGCACCAGCCGGGTCGAGCCGCACCCCGCGCACGTGTCGAGGTCGGCCATCCAGTCGTGCTGCGCCTGGCAGTCGGGGCAGACGAGGACCTGCTCGTCGCGGACTACGCCGCGCTTCCACGGCGACGCCCCGCGCCCCGGGTCGGTCTGCACTCGCGCGCAGCGGTAGCAAGGCACGGGTACGCCGTCGGCCCTAGAGCTCGGCGATGACCTTGAGGTACTCGGCGTGATCGCGCGCGTCGGGGATGGCGTTGACGGTCTTCCAGCGCACGATCCCCTCCTTGTCGATGATGAACGTCGCCCGGACCGCCACGCCCTTCGTCTCCTCGAACACGCCGTACTGCTGCGCGACCGCCCCGTGCGGCCAGAAGTCGCTGAGCATCGGGAACGTGAAGCTCTGCTGGTTCGCCCACGTCTTGTGCGTCGGCGGCGGCGCGACCGAGACGCTCAGCACCTGCACGTCGTCGTTCTCGAAGCTCGGCAGCTCGTCGCGGACGGCGCACAGCTCGCCCTCGCAGATGCCGGTGAACGCGAGCGGGTGGAAGATCAGGACGACGCTCTTGCCCTTGAAGTCCGCGAGGCTGACCACCTCGTTGTTCTGGTCCTTCAGGGTGAAGTCCGGGGCGGGCTGACCGACCTCGACCGACATGCAGAGTTTCCTTCCGGTTGGATAGGCCGATGGTACAGACGCCCGGACGCGGGCTGTCCTCGGGCAGCCTCGACGAGCTAGGCGACCGCATGGTCGCCGCGTGGGACTCCTTCGTCGACCTGGCGGACAACGTCGACCTCGCCGCGCCGTCGCGGCTGCCGGGATGGCGCGGGCACGAAGTGCTGGTGCATCTCGGCAGCTGGGACGAGAGCTCACCGCTGGCCACCGCGGTCCTGTCCGCGCGGTCCGGCGGCGCGGGTGCGCCGTACGACCCGGACGCCGCCAACGCCGCGCTGGTCGAGAAGCACCGCGACGCGACCCGCAGCGAAGTGCTCGACGCGCTGCGCCGCAGCCGCGACCGCGCCGCGGAGCTGCGGGACTCGCGCGACCTGCGTGACCTGGCCACGGAGCCCACGATGAGCTCACTCGGGCCGCTGCCGTTCGCCGGGCTGGTGCACGCCGGGTGCTACGAGCTCGCCGTGCACGCGCTGGACCTGCGCCCGTGCGGCGCACCTGAACCCGACGCCGACCTGCTGGACGCGGGCCTGGCCGCGCTCATCGACGTCACCGGTGCGCTCGCCGCGCGGCAGGGCATCGTCGCGTCGGTCGTGGCCCAGACGCCGGCCGGCGGCTGGCGCATGGCGGTCGATGCGACGTCATGGTCGACGTACCGCACCGCCCCCGGCAAGGTCGACGGACCAGCCGTCCTGGGCTCGGCAACGGACATCCTCGACGCGTCGGCGGGGCGCGCGATGGCGCCGGTGCTGCTCGTGCAGCGTCGCCTCGTCGTCCAGGAGATGACGCAGTTCCTCAAGCTGGCCCCGCTGGTCGAGCAGGTGCCCGGCATCCCGGGCGCGGCACTCCTGCGCCGCGCCGCGGGCGCCGTCGGCGGGGTCACCAGCGTGCTGGGCCGCCTGCGCGGCAGGTAGTAGCAGCCACCGGGTCACAGAAAACCGGCAGCAAAGAGGCGGCGGGCCGGGAGCGAAATCGAGCAGATGTGCGCGCTGTCGCTCCCGACTCGATGTGACTCTCGTCGACCTGAGGTCGACGAACGTCACACAGACAGGTGGAGCTAGCGGCGCGCGGCGCGCTGGCCCTTGGGTACGACGAGGCGGGACGCGGTCCAGTCCTGACCGGCCGGCACGGTCGACGTCTGGGACAGCCCCGCGGTCGGCGCGGCGTCGATGATGTCGCTCGGCTCGACGTGCCCGTCGCGGCCCGCCTTGGGTGTGAGCACCCAGATCGAGCCCGCGGCGTCGAGCCGGGTCCGGGCGTCCATGAGCACGTCGACCAGGTCGCCGTCCTCCTCCCGGAACCAGAGCAGGACCGCGTCGACGACGTCGTCGGAGTCGTCGTCGGTGAAGTCGCCGCCGATGCGCTCCTGCACGACGCTGCGCAGCGACTCGTCCACGTCGGTGTCGTGACCGACCTCCAGCACGACCATGCCGGCCGTGATGCCCAACCGGTCAGCCACCGTGCGCTGACCCGCCGCGTCGCCCGCGGTGGACGTCACCGTCGGCCCTCCTCGTCGTGTGGATCTGCGGATGCTGGGCGCTAGTCCACACGGGCTGCGGTCACCGTGCAAGTGACCTCGCCGCCACAAGCGCGCCCGCCTCGCCCGCCAACACCAAGCGGTGCCGCTCAGTCCGGTCCTGACCGGACTGGGGGGCACCGCTTGCACGACCCCTCGGGATCACGCAGGGGCAGAATGGGCAGGTGACCACGCGATAGCCCACGTGAGGAGCTCTGCGTGACCCCGGACGCGACCAACCCCGTCATCACCGACGGCCTGCCGAGCCAGCTGCCGGACATCGATCCAGGCGAGACGGCCGAGTGGCTGGAGTCGCTGGACGGCGTGGTCGCGGAGCAGGGCCGGGCGCGGGCGCGGTTCCTGATGCTGAAGCTGATCGAGCGCTCCCGCGCGCAGCAGGTGGGCGTGCCCAGCCTGACCAGCACCGACTACATCAACACGATCCCGCCGGAGCGCGAGCCCTGGTTCCCCGGTGACGAGCACGTCGAACGGCGTATCCGCGCCTACATCCGCTGGAACGCCGCGGTCATGGTCAGCCGGGGCAACCGCCCTGGGCTCGGCGTCGGCGGCCACATCGCGACCTACGCGTCGAGCGCGAGCCTCTACGAGGTCGGCTTCAACCACTTCTTCCGCGGCCACGACCACGGCCAGAGCGGCGACCAGATCTTCATCCAGGGCCACGGCTCCCCCGGCATCTACGCGCGCGCCTTCCTGGAGGGACGGCTCACCGAGGCGCAGCTCGACGCGTTCCGGCAGGAGTCGCTGCCCGGCGGTCTGTCGTCGTACCCGCACCCGCGGCTCATGCCGGACTTCTGGGAGTTCCCGACCGTCTCGATGGGGCTCGGCGGCATCACCGCGATCTACCAGGCGCGGTTCAACCGCTACCTGCACGCGCGGCAGATCAAGGACACGTCGGCCTCCCGGGTCTGGTGCTTCCTCGGCGACGGCGAGATGGACGAGCCCGAGTCGCTGGGCGCGATCGGCGTGGCGGCGCGGGAGGAGCTCGACAACCTGACGTTCGTCGTCAACTGCAACCTGCAGCGACTCGACGGTCCGGTCCGTGGCAACGGCAAGATCATCCAGGAGCTGGAAGCGACCTTCCGCGGCGCCGGCTGGAACGTGATCAAGGTCGTCTGGGGGCGCGAGTGGGACCCGCTGCTGGCCCGTGACACCGACGGCGTGCTGGTCAACGCGATGAACACCACGCCGGACGGGCAGTTCCAGACCTACTCGGTGGAGACCGGCGCCTACATCCGCGACCACTTCTTCGGCCGTGACCCTCGGCTGCGCAAGATGGTCGAGCACCTGAGCGACGACCAGCTGCGGACGCTGCCGCGCGGCGGCCACGACTACCGCAAGGTGTACGCCGCCTTCAAGGCCGCGACGGAGCACCAGGGCCAGCCGACGGTGATCCTCGCGCACACCATCAAGGGCTGGACGCTCGGCCCCGACTTCGAGGCGCGCAACGCCACGCACCAGATGAAGAAGCTGACCGTCGAGGCGCTGAAGACGTTCCGCGACCGGCTCTACCTCGAGATCACCGACAAGCAGCTGGAGGGCGACCTCCCGCCGTACTACCACCCGGGCCCGGACTCGGACGAGGTGCGGTACATGCAGGAGCGGCGCGCCGCGCTCGGCGGGCACCTGCCCCGACGGGTCGTCCGCGCCAAGTCGGTGCCGCTGCCGGCCGACGACGCCTACGCGGACATGATGGCGGGCTCCGGCAAGCAGACGGTCGCCACGACGATGGCCTTCGTCCGCATGCTGAAGGACCTGCTCAAGACCAAGGAGTTCGGCCGGCGGATCGTGCCGATCATCCCGGACGAGGCGCGCACCTTCGGGATGGACTCGCTGTTCCCGAGCCTGAAGATCTACAGCCCGCACGGTCAGCGCTACGAGGCCGTCGACCGCGACCTGCTGCTGTCCTACAAGGAGTCGCAGCAGGGCCAGATCCTGCACGAGGGCATCAGCGAGGCCGGCTCGATGGCGTCGATGCACGCCTCCGGCACGTCGTACGCGACGCACGGCGAGGCGACGATCCCGCTGTACATCTTCTACTCGATGTTCGGGTTCCAGCGGATCGCCGACTCGATCTGGGCCTTCGCCGACGCCCTCGGTCGCGGCTTCCTGCTCGGCGCCACCGCGGGCCGCACCACGCTCAACGGCGAAGGACTGCAGCACCAGGACGGGCACTCGCTGCTGCTCGCGTCGACCAACCCCGCCTGCGTCGCCTATGACCCGGCGTGGGCGTACGAGGTGGCGATCGTCTTCCGCGACGGGCTGCGCCGGATGTACGGCGACGCGCCGGAGGACGTCTTCTTCTACGTCACGCTCTACAACGAGCCCTACATGCAGCCCGCCCGACCGGAGATCGACGGCCTCGAGGAGGGCGTGCTGCGCGGCCTCTACCGGTACGCCGCCGCGCCCGACGGGCACCCGCTGCGCGCGCAGCTGCTCGCGTCCGGGATCGCCGTCCGCCTGGCCGTGGAGGCGCAGCGGATGCTCGCCGAGGACTGGGGCGTCGGCGCCGACGTGTGGAGCGCGACCAGCTGGACGGAGCTGCGCCGCGACGCCCTGGCCGTCGAGGAGTGGAACCTGCTCAACCCCGGGGAGGAGCCGCGGACGCCGTACGTCACCTCGGTCCTGCGGGACGCGCCCGGCCCCGTGGTGGCCGTGAGTGACTGGATGGCCGCGGTGCCGGACCAGATCGCGCGGTGGGTTCCGGGCGACTGGACCTCGCTCGGCACGGACGGGTTCGGCCGGTCGGACACCCGCGCCGCTCTGCGCCGCCACTTCCACATCGACGCGGAGAGCGTCGTCGTCGCGACGCTCAGCCGCCTCGCGGCGGCCGGTGAGATCAAGCGCGAGGTCGTCGCCGAGGCGGTGGCCAAGTACGAGCTGCGCGACGACCAGGCGACCGGGCAGTCCGCGACGCCCGTCGAGGACACGCCGGCCACCTGAGCGGTGCAGACCTTCCTGCCCTACCCGAGCTTCCGGCGGAGCGCGGCGGCGCTCGACGACCGCCGGCTCGGCAAGCAGCGGGTCGAGGCGCTGCAGGTCCTGCGCGGGCTCACGGTCCCGGGGTACGGCTGGCGGCACCACCCGGCGGTGAAGATGTGGGCCGGCCACGTCGAGGCGCTCGCGTCGTACGGGGTGACGGTGTCGCAGGTGTGGACCGAGCGCGGGTACGCCGACACCTGCCTCGCCTCGATCACCCGGGAGTCCCCCGGCGGCGTCGTCCGAGAGCAGGAGGTCCTCGACGGGCTCGGGCTGCTTCCCGCCTGGCTCGGCGACCCCGACTTCCACCTGGCGCACCAGTCAGCCCTGGTGCGGAAGGACCCCGCGCACTACCGTCGGCAGTTCCCGGACGTGCCGGACGACCTCCCGTACGTGTGGCCGGGCCGCTCCGCCTGAGCAGGGATCTGCCCGGTCCGGGGCGAAATCGGACGCCACGCGAGCCCGGCGAACCTGTCCCCAGCGCCGGGGCTCTTCCCTCACGAAGAGAGAACCCTGCGAGCCTGGATGGACCTCACCCCGATGAGCCCGACCGCGGCGCTGGCCGCCGGTGACCTCGGCGTCGAGCGCATGCTCGTCGACGCCGACTCGCCGGCTCCCGTCGCGCTGTCGCGCGAAGAGGGGTTCCGGCTGCTCTACCAGGCCGAGTACGCCGGGCTCGCCGGCTACTGCACGGCGCTCGTCGGCGAGCCGCAGCTCGGCCGCGACCTCGCCCAGGAGGCTTTCGCCCGGCTGTTCGCCCGCTGGATCGGGGTCCGCGAGCCGAAGGCCTACGTCTACTACGTCGCCACCAACCTGGCTCGGCGGCACTGGCGCCGCGGCAAGCGCGAGCGCGAGATCTACGCCGAGCTGCACGCCCGGCCGGAGCCGGCGAGGGCGGAGTACGACCCGTGGCTGCGCGACCTGGTCGAGCGGCTGCCCGAGAAGCTGCGCGAGGTCGTCCTGCTCCACTACTACGCCGATCTGCCGATCACCGAGATCGCCGAGCTGACCAAGCGACCCGTCGGCACGATCAAGCGCTGGCTGCACGAGGCCCGCGCCCTCCTGCAGGCTGCGATGGAGCCCTCCGATGCGTGACCTCGACCTGCTCCCGCGGCGGCCGTTCGCCCTCCTGCCGCCCGAGCCCGGCGGCTTCGAGGAGGCGCTCGCGCGCGGCCGGCGCCGGCGCCGGCGCAACACCGGCGGCGGCGTCCTCGCCTCGATCGTCGCGATCGCCCTCGCCACGAGCCTCGCCGGGAGCAGCCCGGACACCGACGCCACGCTGTTCACCAAGCTGCCCGATGCGGGCATTTCCCAGGTCGAGCGCGACCGCCGTACCGTCGCCGTCGACCCGGACGACGAGGTCGCCGACGAGATCGACGAGGTCGCCCAGCCCGGGGTCGACGACAGCGGTACGACGTCGGCCGGGGCACGCCGCGAGTTCACCGGAGACGCCACCGCGGCCAACCCGCCGACCACGACGACGACGCGGCGCAACCCGCCGGCCCGCTCCACCAAGCGCACCCTCCCCGATCCGCGGACGCAGACCATCGACAAGGGCCACGCGACGTGCGCTGCGTCGGACCGCGGTCTGCGGGTGACCGAGTACTGGTGCCTCCAGGTGATCCGCGTCGTCTCCCAGTCCGACCCCGTCGACTCCGAGCTCCAGTTCCAGGTGTGCGCGTCGCTCAACGCGCCCGCGACGAGCCTGAACCACCGCGACTCGAAGGCGGTCGACTTCGTCGTCACGAAGCAAGGCTCCGCGGAGGAGCTGTGGCGCTGGTCCTACGGTGCGGTGCCCAAGCCGAAGCCGCGGGTGGACCAGATCGCCAACGGCGACTGCGTCCAGTACTCGGTGGACTGGAAGGGCCGCGTCGACAACAACAACAACTTCATCAGCGAGGCCGGCACCTACGTCCTCACCGCGACCAGCTTCGCTCGCGAGCTCGGCAGCACGAACGAGGCCACGGC
>DATLNF010000025.1:0-10552 GCA_035536955.1 Mycobacteriales bacterium
ACCGACGCCACGCGTGCCATTCGCGAGTCCGGCGCGCAGCTGCTCACGCTCGTCAACGACATCCTCGAGGTCGCGCGTGCCGAGGCCGGCCGGCTCGAGCTCGACATCCAGCCGGTCGACCCGCGCGCAGCGCTCACCGAGATCGAGCCGACGCTGCGCGGCCTCGCCGGCGCGCGCGACATCTCGCTGACCGTGCGGATGCCGCGGTCACTGCCGAAGGTGGCCACAGATCCGCGGCGCCTTCGCGAGGTCGTGCTGAACCTCGTCGACAACGCCGTCAAGTACACCGCCGCGGGCGGGTCGGTTTCGGTCGAGGCGCGGTCCGTTGCCGGCGCGGTCGAGGTCACGGTGACGGATACCGGCGTGGGGATCCCGGACGAGGTCGGCGACCGCATCTTCGAGCCGTTCTACCGCGTCCACGGCACGCGTACCCAGCACGGCGAGCCGTCGACGGGGCTCGGACTGGCGCTGTCCCACCGACTGGTCGCCGCGCTCGGTGGTGACCTGCGGTACGAGAGCGCGGAGTCCGGCACGACGTTCCGGATGACGCTGCCCGTGGCCGCCCCTTCGCCGTCTGCGCAGCGTGCCCAGCGCGCCCCCGTAGCCGCCGCGAGCCGGCGATGACGGCGATCGCGCGTGGCGCACGCTGGCGCTCGGCATTCGGCCCGCGCGTTACGCGGCCCGTGCTCGGGATCTCGATCCCGCTCGTGCTGGTCGCGTCTCTCCTCGTGGCGACGGTCGACGTGGCACTTCGGCTGAGCGGCCTCGCCGGCCTGGCCGGGTCGCGCGGAGACGGATCGCTCGACTACGCGCGGGGGCCCGCAGGTGCCTACTTCCCGCTCACCGACGCCTTCGTGGCGGACGCGCTCGGACCGGCCTTCGCGAGCGGATCGGGAGCCGGTCCACAGGACATCCCGGGCGTCGCGCCGACCGAGACAGCTCCCGCCGGCGAGGCCAACGGCGGCGGGAACGGCGGCGAGGAGGCCGCGCCCCCCGACGACATCAGGGCAGACCTGGGCAACGACAACTTCGCGAACGCGTACGCCATCCGGCGACTGCCGTTCAGCGCCCGAAGCACGGCCCCGTCGACCCGCGAGCCGGGCGAGCCGGTGCCCTGCGGGCCGCCCGGCGTATCTCGGTGGTTTCGCTACACCCCGCGCACCAATGTCGGCCTGGTCGCCACCACCAGGGGTACCGAGCTCGGAGCCTCGATCGCGGTCTACACCGGCGACGCGATGGACGGGTTGACCCCGGTCGGATGCGGCGGCGGCCCGAGCGGTGGGGGGCATGTGGCATTCGCGGCCGAAGCCGGGACGACGTACTGGTTCCAGGCGTCCAAGACGATCGGCGCCGGCGTGCTCGTGTTCAGCCTGCACGTCAGGGGCGTCACGTCGATGGCGTCGGTCGGCGAGGACGGCCGCCCAGGCTCCGGCCAGGCGAGGTGGGCTCACGTGAGCGGGAACGGGCGCTATGTGGTCTTCAGCTCCGAGGCCGACCTCACCGGCCACGGGACGGTCTGCTACTCCGACCACCACCCGTCGGCGAAGCCGAAGCTGATCGTCGTGCCGACACCGGGGCCGTGCTTCAACGTCTACGTGCGCGACCTCGTGACCAAGACGACGGTCCTCGCGTCGCCGAGCACGAGAGGTGGAGGCGGCAACCAGGACACCTTCCCGCCGGCGATTTCGTACGACGGCCGGTACGTCGCGTTCTACTCCTACGCGTCCGACCTCGTGCCCGGCGACACCAATGGGACGGTCGACGTGTTCCGCCGGGATCTGGTCGCCGGCACCACCGAGCGAGTCAGCCTCACCTCGGAGGGCAGGCAGACGCACGACCCCGACTACGTGGGCCCCGTGGTCATCTCCGGAGACGGTCGCTACGTGGGGTTCGGCAGCGGCGCACCCCAGCTCGGCGCGCCCGTACGCGACGAGCGGTGCGCCGAGACGACGTGCTACACGACCTTCGTCCGCGACATGGTGACCGGGACCACGACACTCGTCTCGCGCGACGAGGACGGCGAGCTGATGCCTGGCGACAGCCTCCCGGTCGGCATCAGCGCGGACGGCAGTCGCATCCTCCTCAACGTGGACATCTCGGTGTTCCCGCGAGTGGTCGCGGTGGACTGGCGCGACGGCAAGGTCCACGACGTCAGCGTGTCCACGGCGGGTGACCCCGCCGCTGCCCCGGCTTACAACGTGCCCAACGGCGGCGGCATGTCGGCTGACGGGCGGTACGTCACGTTCGTCTCCGCCGCCGCCAACCTGTCGGAGGAGCGGGATACCAACAACGACACCGACGTGTTCGTCCGCGACCTGCTGCTCGGCCGGACCCGGCGAATCTCGGTGTCCTCGAGCGGCGCGCAGTCGACGCCGCCGCCCGACAACGCTCCTGGCAGCGGCGTCGTCAGCTATTCGGCCGGGACCGGCTACATCGGGAGCGTGATTTCGGCGAACGGACGTTTCGTGGTGTTCACCAGCAACGCCGCGGACCTGGTCCCGGGAGACAACAACGGGGTCTACGACGTGTTCGTCCGCGATCTCCTTCGCGGCACGACAGAGCGCGTGTCGCTGCGCAACGACGGGACAGAGACGACCAAGCCCGCGATCGACGCCTCGATCTCCGGCGACGGCAATACGATTTCGTTCCTGAGTCAGGGGTTCCATACCGAGGACGACCAGGCGTTCACGGCGGTCTACGCCCAGGTCCGGCCCAGGATCTGACGTCCTCGCAGCACCTCGGCTGACTCCTGCGACAATGCGGCGACCCGCCGTACCGCCGTCCGAGGAGCAGCGCAGATGAGCGAGCAGGACTTCCGGATCGAGCACGACACCATGGGTGAGGTGCGCGTCCCGGTTGCCGCGAAGTGGCGGGCGCAGACCCAGCGCGCGGTCGAGAACTTCCCGGTGTCCGGCACCCGGATCGAGCCGTCGCTGATCGCCGCGCTCGCCGCGATCAAGGGCGCGGCCGCGCTGGTCAACGCCGAGCTGGGCGTCATTGACGACGACCTGGCGAAGGCGATCGCCGCTGCCGCCCAGGAGGTCGCCCGGGGCGACTGGGACGCCGAGTTCCCGATCGACGTCTACCAGACCGGGTCGGGCACCAGCTCCAACATGAACGCCAACGAGGTGCTAGCCACCCTCGCGTCGGAGCGGGCGGGCAAGGCAGTGCACCCGAACGACCACGTCAACGCCTCGCAGTCGTCCAACGACGTCTTCCCGTCCGCAATTCACATCGCGGCAACGCGCTCGATCGTCGAGCAGCTCGTGCCGGCGCTCGCCCACCTCGCGGAGTCGCTCGAGCGCAAGGCCGCCGAGTTCGCCGAGGTCGTCAAGAGCGGGCGTACCCACCTCATGGACGCGACCCCGGTGACGCTCGGCCAGGAGTTCGGCGGATACGCCGCCGCGATCCGGTACGGCGTCGAGCGGCTCGAGTCCTCGCTCCCCCGGATCGGCGAGCTGCCCCTCGGCGGCACCGCCGTCGGCACCGGCATCAACACGCCGCCCGGGTTCGCCGCGAAGGTCATCACGCGCCTGGCAGACGAGCTCGCCCTGCCGCTCACCGAGGCCCGTAACCACTTCGAGGCGCAGGCGTCGCGGGACGCGCTCGTCGAGGCGTCGGGCGTCCTGCGCACGATCGCCGTCAGCCTCAACAAGATCGCCAACGACATCCGCTGGATGTCGTCGGGACCGCGCGCGGGTCTCGGTGAGATCCGGCTTCCCGATCTGCAGCCGGGCTCGTCGATCATGCCCGGCAAGGTCAACCCGGTGATCCCCGAGGCGGTGTGCCAGGTCGTCGCCCAGATCATCGGCAACGACGCGGCCGTCGCGTTCGGCGGCGCCGCCGGCAACCTCGAGCTCAACGTCAACCTGCCGGTCATCGCGCGCAACCTGCTCGAGTCGATCCGGATCGTGTCGACGATCTCCCGGCTGTTCGCCGACCGCTGCATCGACGGGATCGAGGCCGATGTGGAGCGGTGCCGGTTCTACGCAGAGAGCTCGCCGTCGATCGTCACGCCGCTCAACAAGTACATCGGCTACGAGGAGGCCGCCAAGGTGGCCAAGACCTCGCTCAAGGAGAGCAAGACGATCCGCCAGGTCGTCCTCGAGGGCGGGTACGTCGAAGCCGGCAAGCTCACCCTCGGGCAGCTCGACGCCGCGCTGGACGTGCTGTCCATGACGCGCCCCGCCGAGGCGTAGAGGCAGCGCCCGTCATGCCTGCCCCAGGTCGGGGGGAGCTCGACTGGGACGCGTTCGTCGGGCGCGCCGACGAGCTCGCCGCGGCGTCAACCGCGGTCGAGCTGGCTCTCGCCGGACCCGGACGGCTCGTCCTCGTCTCGGGCGAACCCGGCATCGGCAAGACGCGGCTCTGCGAGGAGGTCAGCCGGCGCGCCGAGTCCGCCGGCGGCCAGGTCCTGACGGGCTTCTGCTACGAGTCCGGCGCCGGCCTGCCGTACATGCCGCTGGTCGAGATCCTGACCGACTACGTCGCACGCACCAGCGCGCAGCACGTCGCGGAGCGGCTTGGAGCGCACTCCTCGGCCGCGGCGCGGCTCGTGCCCGCGCTGCGCAGCGCCACCGCCGTCGCGGACGCCGGGCTCGAGGGCGCGGACCGCTTCGAGCTCTTCGACAGCATCTGCACGATGCTGCTCGCGGCCGCCGACACCGAGCCGCTGCTCGTTCGCCTCGAAGACCTGCACTGGGCCGACCGGCCGTCGATGCTGTTCATCCAGCACCTGGTCCGGCGCCTCCGCGGTGGCCGCGTAGCCGTGCTCGCGACGTACCGGGACACCGACCTCGACCGCGGCCACCCGCTCGCCGAGGTGCTGGGTGAGTGGCGCCGGGACCGCTCCTGCCTGCGCGTGCGGCTGCGCGGCCTCGACCGCGCCGAGGTCGGGGACCTGCTCGCCGGCGTCGCCCGGCACGACCTCGACGCAGCTGGCCATCGACTCGCGCGCGCGCTGCACGACGAGACCGAGGGCAACCCCTTCTTCATCGGGGAGACGCTGCGGCACCTGTTCGAGAGCGGCGCACTGCGCTGGACCGGCGGCCGCTGGGTCGGCGACGAGGACACGATCGTCGCGGCCGGCATCCCGGAGGGTGTCCGGGAGGCGATCGGGCGACGGCTGTCCCGGCTGTCCGACGCCTGCCAGCAGACGCTCGTCCGGGCCGCCGTGCTCGGCCGCGAGTTCGACCTCGACCTGCTCTCCACGATGACCGCGCAGGACGCGGACACGACTCTGACCCACGTCGAGGAGGCGCTCGCCGCGCGCCTGGTCGTCGAGACCAGCACGCCCGCCGGGCCGGGATTCTCCTTCAGCCACGCGCTGGTGCGCCAGACTCTGTACGACGAGCTCAGCCTGCCGCGCAAGCAGCGGCTGCACCTCACAGCGGCAGAGGCGATCGAGGCCATGCCGGCCGAACGGCAGGAGCGTCACCTCTCGGCGCTGTCGACCCACTACCGCTTCGCCGGTGCGGCCGCCGACCCGCAGCGAGCGTTCGGCTGCATGCTGCTGGCCGCAGCGGCGGCTCGTGACGTCTATGCGTGGGAGGACGCGATCGAGCACCTGCGGGGGGCGCTCGACGTGCTCGACGACATCGGTGGCCCTGCCGACCAGCGCGCCCAGGTCCTGAAGTGGCTCGGCGACCTGCACTACGTCGCCGGCGAGGACTTCGCGTCAGGGATGGGCTACCTCGAGCAGGCGCTGGCGACGTACGAGGCGCTCGGCATGGCCGAGCGTGCCGCGCAGATGCACGCGAGGCTCGCCCGCGACCTGACGACCTACTGGCACATCGTCGACGTGGACCGAGCCGCCGCACACCTCGAAGCCGCCCGAGCGACGATGCAGGAGGGCCTGGCACGGCCCGCGCAGGGCTACTGGCACAGCGGGATAGCTTCACTCGCCGTCTGGACCCTCGACGTGCCTGCCGGTCTGGCGGCCGCCGAGCGGGCATGGGACATCGCCGTGCAGACAGACAACACAGTGCTGCGCGAGAGCGTGGCCAGCCTCCGCGGCTGGCATCTCGCCGCCGGCGGTCGACCGCGCGAGGGGCTCGAGTTCGCCGAGCGGGCCGCCCGCAGCGAGCACTACGCAGCCGGGTTCCTCGGCTCGTGGATGCACGCATCCCTCTACAGCAACCTCTGGTCGCCGGTGCGATCCGTCTCTCTGCTCGAAGACGCGCTCCGACGGGCGACCCTCGGTCAGTCGACGATCCAGCGCAAGATGCTCAGGTCGATGCTGTCGATCTCGCTGCTCATGGCGGGCGAGGTACGTCGGGCCCGAGAGATCATCGAGGCCGAGGGTTGGCAGGACGAGCTCGGGGGGCTTCTCCTGCGCGCGATCGCCGGACCCTGGGACGGGTTCGACCGCAGCGCCGCTGATCACCTGGCGCGGTGCCGCCGAACGGGCGCGTCGTTCAACGAGCTGTTCTCGGCCTTCTGGGGTGCGTACTCGCTGCGCCACCAGGGTCGGCTGGTCGCGGCGCGAGATCTCACCCAGGAAGCGCTCGAGCTGGTCGTCGACCCCGGGGCACCGATGTACGAGATCCCCACCCGGGGCCTCCTCGCGTGGATCTGCGCCGACCTCGGCGACCCCGACGTCGCGCAGCAGCACGTCGACCGATGCGTCGCGATCGTGGGCGACGGAGAGGGCTGGTACGGCATGGTCGGCTGGGTCGACCTCTGCCAGGCCGTCGTGGCGCTCGCGGCGGAGGACCTCTCCCGCGCGGAAGACGCGTCCGAGCGGGCCCGCCGCACACTCGGGGAGAACGGCAGCGGGTTCCTCAGGCTGGAGGCGGAGCGCGTCCATGGGCGGATCCTTGCTCGACGCGACGCGGCGGCCGCCGCAGAGGTGCTGACCCAGGTAGTCGGTGAGGCGACGGCGATCGGGCTCGCACCGGAGTGGATCGCTGCCGCGACTGCCGAGCTCGTCGCGGCCGGCGGAGCGGCGCCTGCCGCGGAGCCGGCCGATCGCCGGCCCGAGCTCGCCGAGAGCGACGCGGAGGCCCGCGGTAGCGCGCCGACCGACCGGATCGCGGCGCTGGCCGAGCGCGCGCTGGCCGACACGACCGACCTGCGCCAGCACGCGGCGTCCGACGGCACGCTGACGGTGCTGTTCAGCGACATCGAGGGCTCGGTCGAGCTGACCGAGCGCCTCGGCGACGACTCATGGCTGAAGCTGCTGCACCAGCACGACACCCTGATCCGCGCCGAAGTAGCGAGAGCGGATGGCTCGGTGCTGAAGACCGTGGGGGACAGCTTCCTCGCGGTGTTCACCAGCGCGCGCCGCGCCCTGGCGGCGGCCGTGGCGATCCAGCGCCAGCTCGCGACAGCCGACCTGACCGCGGACGGCGTACCCCTGCGCGTGCGCATCGGCCTGCACACCGGCGACGTCGTGGCCGACAGCGGCGACGTCTACGGCCGGCACGTGAACCTCGCCGCCCGCGTCGCCGCCGCTGCCGTCGGGGGCGAGGTCCTCGTCTCCGGGCTCACCCACGACCTCGTCGCCGGCAGCAGCGGGTTCTCCTTCGCCGCGGAGCGACTGCTCGAGCTCAAGGGCTTCGCGGGTACGACACGCGTCGTACCGGTCATCTGGCAAGACCAGCCTGCCGAACTTGGGGCACACCTGAGCACGAGCCTGTGACGGACCCGGACAAAGTTCGGGGCTGGGCCGGAACCGGGTACTAGCCGGGGAGCTCCTCGAGCAGGTCGGTCACCAGCGCGGCGATCGGCGAGCGCTCCGAGCGGGTCAGCGTCACGTGGGCGAAGAGCGGATGCCCCTTGAGCGCCTCGATGACCGCGGCTACGCCGTCATGGCGTCCCACGCGCAGGTTGTCGCGCTGGGCGACGTCGTGCGTCAGCACGACGCGGGACCCGGCGCCGATCCGCGAGAGGACCGTGAGCAGTACGCCGCGCTCCAGGGACTGGGCCTCGTCGACGACGACGAACGAGTCGTGCAGCGAGCGGCCGCGGATGTGCGTCAGCGGCAGCACCTCGAGGATCCCGCGGTCGAGGACCTCGTCGATGACCTCTTGGGCGACCAGCGCGCCGAGGGTGTCGTAGACCGCCTGGGCCCAGGGCGCCATCTTCTCGCCCTCGCTGCCCGGCAGGTACCCGAGGTCCTGGCCGCCGACGGCGTACAGCGGGCGGAACACCACGACGCGCTTGTGCAGCCGCCGCTCGAGCACCGCCTCCAGGCCGGCGCACAGGGCGAGGGCCGACTTGCCGGTGCCGGCGCGGCCACCGAGGGAGACGATGCCGACCTCGTTGTCGAGCAGCAGGTCGAGCGCGATCCGCTGCTCCGCGCTGCGGCCGTGCAGCCCGAACGCGTCACGGTCCCCGCGGACGAGCCGCACGGTCTTGTCCGCCTGCACCCGGCCGAGGGCGGACGACGTACCGCCGAGCAGCACCAGCCCGGTGTGGCACGGCAGCTCGCGAGCCGCCTCGATGTCGAGGCTGTCCTCGGCGTAGAGCCGGTCTAGGTCGGCGCGGGTCACCTCGAGCTCGGCCATGCCGGTCCAGCCGGCGTCGACCGCGAGCTCGGCGCGGTACTCCTCCGCGCGCACCCCGACGCTGGCCGCCTTCACCCGCAGCGGCAGGTCCTTGGAGACGAGCACGACCTCGTGACCTTCGGCCTGCAGGTTGAGGGCGACCGCGAGGATGCGGTGGTCGTTGGCATCGGTGCGGAAGCCGAGCGGCAGCACCGCCGGGTCGCTGTGGTTGAGCTCGACGTGCAGGACGCCGCCCGCGTCGTTGACCGGCAGCGCCTGGTCGAGCCGGCCGTGCTCGATCCGCAGGTCATCGAGCAGGCGCAGCGCGGACCGCGCGAACCAGCCGAGCTCGGGATGCGCGCGCTTGTCCTCCAGCTCCCCGATGACCACGAGCGGGAGGACGACCTCATGCTCGTCGAAGCGCTTCAGCGCCATCGGGTCGGAGAGCAGCACGCTGGTGTCGATCACGTAGCACCGGCGCCGGGGAGCCTTGCGGGCCGAGCTCTTGGTCGACGCCATGCGCGCTCCTAGGGGCCCCCGGGCGGCGCCGTCGCGGCCGCCTTCGCCGACGGTACGGCGGCCTTCGCCCGCCACCCCGCAGCGACACGCCCGACGGCGTGGACCAGCGGCTCACGGCGTCGAAAACGACCCAAACCGGCAGGAACCGGCTCGCCGACGGGAGAAGAATGGTGGTGACGGCCGGTCGGTCGCCCGCACCGCCTGAGGAGCCCCCGCATGCGCAAGATCGTCGCCGTTCTCGCTGCCGTCTGCGCCGCGGCCGTCGTACCCCTCGCCGGGCACGCGGCCCCGACCTGCACCGGAGCAGTCCCCCAGGCCGCATGCGGCAACCGGGTCATCCCGGAGGCGATCCTCAGCGCGACGTTCCTGCAGTACGAGGAGGCTTTTCCGGCACTGGAGGCGATCGAGGCCATCGCGCCGGATGTCGTGGAGGTCTACACGATGGCCGAGGCCGTCGGTGACCCGGCGGCCGTGTCCGCGGGCGGGCTCGACATCCCGGTCATCCGGCTCACCGACGAGAACGTCACGACCCCGAAGCGCAGGGCCGCGATCTCGCTGTCCGTGCACGGGCAGGAGACCGCCGGCCGCGAGGGCGGGCTCCGCTACATCGAGGACATCGCCCGGTGGTGGGCCGGCGACAAGACCCGTGAGCTGTACGCCGGGGAGAAGGGCGTGCCGCTCAGCGAGGTGATGGCGAGGACCGAGTCGTGGATCTGCGTCTGCAACCCGGACGGCTGGAACCACATGGACCTCGGCGGGGAGGCGGTCGGCGCACGGGGAAACGCGAACGGTGCGGACCTCAACCGCGAGTTCCCGACGCTGGGCTGGCCGAAGCTCGACGCCACGCCGATGTCGGAGCCGGAGGCGATCTACTGGGTCAAGCTGCTGCGGTCGAAGGGCGAGTTCGCCACGGCGACCGACATCCATGGCGAAATCACCTCGGCCAACAACGCCTTCGCCGACCTCATGTGGCCAGCGGGACAATGGTCACCGCTGCACCAGGCGAAGGAGCTGCAACTGGGCGAGGACGCGATCTCCACCATCGAGCGCAAGTTCGAGGAGGACGGCGTCGTCCTTGGCACGGTAACCGGGGCGGCCGATGTGATGCGACCGTCGGTCGCGGCCACCGGGTACGACATCGTCGGCTACGACGACGGCGGGTTCATGGGTGACTGGTTCACCCAGGAGCTCGGCGCCGTCGAGATCGACGCCGAGAACTTCCTCTCCCACATCGCCCCCGGCA
This sequence comes from Mycobacteriales bacterium, assembly GCA_035536955.1. GTDB lineage: Bacteria > Actinomycetota > Actinomycetes > BP-191 > BP-191 > DATLNF01. Next base: position 10,252 of record DATLNF010000025.1, read on the forward strand.
ACATCTGGATCGCCCCGCTGGAGCAGGCGCACATCGCCGGCGTGCGCGGCCTCATGGAGGCAGTGATCGTCGAGGCGCTGTTCGTCGACGACGTGCAGGCCGGCCTGGACCTCGGCCGAGTCGCCTACGTCTTCACGCCCGGACGCGTGACGTCGGCCGGCTCCGCGGAGGCGAAGCGCTACGACGCGAGCCAGCTCGACTACTTCCCGCACCTGGCGCGCGACGCCGGGGTCGCGGTCACCGCCGTCGACCCCGCCGACGTCGCCGCCGGGACCGCGGGGCTCTCGTCGTACGACTCCCT
>DATLNF010000026.1:0-3227 GCA_035536955.1 Mycobacteriales bacterium
GGGCGACGACCGCACGGAGCTGCTGGCGACGCTGGGTCGGCTCGCGGCGGAGGTGAAGGAGGCCGAGGCCGAGGAGCACGAGGCCGAGGCGGCGTACACCGCCGCGCTGCGCCGGATCGACAACGTGGTCGAGGACGGCACCCCGGTCGGCGGCGAGGACGACTCCGTCACCCTGCGCGAGGTCGGCACCATGCCGGCGTACGACGGCTGGACTCCTCGGGACCACCTGGAGCTCGGCCAGCTGCTCGCGGCGATCGACACGGAACGCGGCGCGAAGGTGTCCGGCGCGCGCTTCTACTACCTGACCGGTGTCGGGGCGCTGCTCGAGCTGGCGCTGGTCAACCTGGCGATGGCGCAGGCGACGGCCGCCGGGTTCATCCCCGTCGTCGCGCCTGCACTGGTGAAGCCGGAGGCGATGGAGGGGACCGGCTTCCTCGGCGAGCACAGCGGTGAGGTCTACCGCCTTGCCGACGACGACCTCTACCTCGTGGGAACGAGCGAGGTCCCGCTCGCCGCGATGCACATGAACGAGATCCTCGAGCTGGGCGGACAGCCGCGACGGTACGCCGGGTTCTCCGCGTGCTTCCGGCGCGAGGCCGGGTCCTACGGCAAGGACACCCGCGGCATCATCCGGGTGCACTGGTTCGACAAGGTCGAGATGTTCTCGTTCTGCCCTCCGGAGCAGTCGGGAGAGGAGCACCTTCGGCTGCTCGCCTGGGAGGAGGAGCTGCTCGGCCTCCTCGAGCTGCCCTACCGCGTGGTCGACATCGCCGGCGGGGACCTCGGGTCGTCCGCCGCACGGAAGTACGACTGCGAGGCGAGGCTGCCGAGCCAGCAGCGCTACCTCGAGCTGACGTCCACCTCGAACTGCACCGACTACCAGACCCGCCGGCTCGCGATTCGCCATCGGGTCGCCGACGGCAAGCCGCAGCTCGTCCACACCCTCAACGGCACCCTCGTCGCGGTCGCCCGCACGATCGTGGCTCTGCTGGAGAACCACCAGCAGCCGGACGGATCGGTGCGGGTGCCGGCGGCGCTGCAGCCGTGGCTCGGCGGCCGGGACGTGCTGACGCCGGAGCCCGCTCCCAGGTGAGTGCTGCCCGGTGACCGGCGTGCGGCTCGTCGCGACCGACCTCGACGGGACGCTGGTGCGCAGCGACGGCACCGTGTCGGCGCGCACGCGTGCGGCAGTGCGGGCGGCGCAGGCGGCCGGGATCCACGTCGTCGCCGTGACCGGGCGGCCGCCGCGGTGGATGGCCGAGCTCGCCGACGTCTTCGGGGCCGGGCATGCCGTGTGCGCCAACGGCGCCTTCGTCGTGGACCTCGAGACCGGCGAGGCGGTGCGCAGCTTCCCGATGGCCGCGGACGTCGCGGCGGAGGTCGCCGACGCGCTGCGCACCGTCGTACCCGATGTCGTGTTCGCGGTCGAGCGGGGTCAGCGGTTCCGGCACGAGGCGGCGTACGCCCCCCTCTGGCCGACGCCGGGCGACGCGGTGGTCGCCGACCTGGAGGAGCTCCTCGAGGGCCCGGTGAACAAGCTCCTGGCGCGAGCCGGGCACCTCGACGCCGACGAGTTCCTCGACCTCGCGCACGGGGCCGTCGCGAGCCTGGCGACCGTGACCCACTCGAGCTCCGACGGTCTGGTCGAGATCAGCGCGGCCGGCGTCACCAAGGCCTCGACCCTCGCGGTTCTGTGCGCCGAGCTCGGCGTGGAGCCGGCCGACACGGTCGCGGTGGGCGACATGCCGAACGACCTGCCGATGCTGGAGTGGGCCGGGCGCGGCATCGCGGTGGCCAACGCGCATTCGGCCGTGCTCGCAGCGGCCGACGAGGTGACCGCGTCCAACGACGACGACGGCGTGGCGCTCGTCCTCGAGCGCCACCTCACCGCCACCTCGCCGCCACCTAACCGATGATCTTGCTGCGGTCATACACAGCTCTTGTGCACGGCCGCAGCAAGATCATTGCTGGGTGTCAGAGATAGGGACCGCTGCTCGCCGGGTTGGCCCGACCGGGCTCCGCACCAGGGAGCGCGCGGCGGCGTTGCATCTCCTCGAGCTGCATGCGGGTCGCCATCTGCTGCGCGAACAGCGCCGTCTGGATGCCGTGGAAGACGCCCTCGAGCCAGCCGACGAGCTGGGCCTGCGCGATCCGCAGCTCGGCGTCGCTCGGCGTCGCGCTGTCGTCGAACGGCAGCGAGAGCCGCTCGAGCTCCTCCTGCAGCTCGGGCGCCAGCCCGTCCGCGAGCTCGCGCACCGAGGTCTGGTGGATGTCCTTGAGCCGGTTCCGCGACGCCTCGTCGAGGGGTGCGCTGCGCACCTCCTCGAGCAGCTGCTTGATCATCGTGCCGATGCGCATGACCTTCGCCGGCTGCTCGACGAGCTCGGTCAGGCCCGCGACGTTGCCGCCGGTCTCGTCGCCGTCCGGCGGCTCGCTATCAACAGGCACCCCCTGCGGCGCGCCCGTCTGGTCGACGACGACGACTCGGGGCTCGCTCTGCTCGGTCATGGCACTCATCCTGCCCCAATCCGGTTGCACCTCACCCGGCGTCATTGAAACGGTGCCGCGATGCTGCCGCCGCCGTACGCCGAGCGCCCCGCCCAGCGCGCCGACCTCGAGGACGTCGCTGCGGTCGTCATCGCCGCCGACATCGACCAGCTCGGCGAGCCGGACTGGAGCGTCGATGACCAGGCCGAGGAGTGGGCGGACCCGCGGCTCGACCTCGCCACGGACACTCGCGTCGTCCTCGACGCGGCAGGCGCAGTGGTCGGCTACGCCCACGTGCTTCGACGCGACGAGGGGACCGACTTCGACACAGAGACCTACGTCCTGCCGGAGCACGACGGCCATGGGATCGAGGAGCACCTGCTCGGCTTCGTCGAGGAGCGCGCCCGCCAGGGCGTTGCGCCAGGCGCGAGCAGCGCGAGGCTGGTCGCCTTCTGCCTCGAGACGGACGCGGTGCGCGCCGCGCGCCTGCGGGCCGCCGGCTACGGCGTGATTCGCCAGTTCTTCCGGATGACGGTCAAGCCACCGCCCGAGGTGCTCCCCGAGCCCAACCAGGCGCGCATTCGGTCGGCCGACGGCCCGGGTGACCTCGCGACCGTGCATCGCGTCATCACCGAGGCGTTCCGCGGGCACTTCCGCAGCGTCGCACTGCCGTTCGAGGAGTGGGAGCAGCGGCACCTCGCGCGTGCCGATGACGGCGCGCCGATGCTGCTCGCGGAGCT
>DATLNF010000027.1:0-3487 GCA_035536955.1 Mycobacteriales bacterium
ACGCTGCCGCAGCTCGCCGGACAGGTAGGACACGACGACGCCGACCTCGTCGTACGAAGCCGTCCGCAGGGTCTCGGCGAGCAGCGCGACCTTGCCGTTGCGCGCCGACGTCGCGGCGACCGCGGCCGACGTCCGCGCCAGCTCTGCGAACAGCACCGGCTCAGCCGGTCGCCGGCGCGAAGCGCTCGAGCACTGCCCGCGCGCGTTCGGTCGACGCGTCGGCGTCGGCGTCCGGGTGGCCGACCTCCTCGTCGAAGTTCAGGTCCAGGAACGTCTCGGTGACGCCGGCTGCGGCGAGCCGCCCGAGGTCGTCCTCGATCTCGTCGAACGAGCCGCTGAGCAGCCGCCGCTCTGAATCACTGCCGGGCCCGGTCCGGACGCCCGCGCCGCCGTCCCGCACGCGGACCACGCCGCGGACGACGTAGTCCAGCGCGTCCGGGTCGCGGCCCGCGGTCTCGGCAGCCGCGCGAACGGCGCGAACTGCGTCGGCCGTGCGGTCAAGGCTGAACACGCTGCCGGCGACCCAGCCGTCGGCGAGCCGGCCGGCGCGTTCGAGTGCGCGCGGCGCCGACCCGCCGAGGACGACGTGGGGGCGTGGCTGCTGCACCGGTTTCGGGTCGATGCGGCAGCGCGGCACCGTGTAGAACTCGCCGGCGAACTCCACGACGTCCTGGGTCCAGATCGCGTCGAGGCAGCGCAGGAACTCCTCGCCCCGGGCGCCCCGCTGCTCGTAGTCGACGCCGGCCGCCGCGAACTCCTCACGCGACCAGCCCAGGCCGAGCCCGGCGACGAGCCGTCCGCCGCTGACGATGTCGAGCGTCGTGAGCTGCTTGGCCAGGACGACGGGGGAGTAGAACGGCGTGTTCACGACCGCGAGGCCCAGCCGGACCCGCGACGTGACGCCGGCGAGGTAGGACAGCGTGACGATCGGATCGTGCACCGCGGCGTACACCGGCGCCCACAGCGGCGGCTCCGCCGGGTAGAGCAGGCGCTGGAACGTCCACAGCGAGCGGTAACCGAGCTCCTCCGCGCGCTGCGCGAGCTCCACCTGGTTCTGCGGCGTCGCCCAGCTCCCGGAGATCGGCACCGCGAACCCCAGATCCATGCCGGGGACACTACTGAGCCGTCAGCGGGAAGCGCCGTCGCGACGAGTGTGATGTCGTTGCGCCATGGTCGAGGTGCCGCCGGAGCGGTTCGAGGAGCTGGTCGCCGAGGCGCTCGACGACATCCCCGAGGACCTCGCCCGGCTGATGCGCAACGTCGCGATCTTCGTGGAGGACCGCTCGCCCGAGGGCGACCTCATGGGCCTCTACGAGGGCACGCCGCTGACCGAGCGGGGTGACTGGTACGCCGGGTCGCTGCCCGACCGCATCACGCTCTACCGCGAGGACATCTGCGCGGTGTGCGCGGACGACGAGGAGGTCGCCGACGAGGTCTACACCACGGTGGTGCACGAGATCGCGCACCACTTCGGCATCGACGACGACCGCCTCGACGAGCTCGGCTGGTGCTAGCGCTTCAGCCGGTCTGGAAGTCCGGGTTCATCGCGATGACCGCGAACACCGCGCCGTAGGGGTCGGCCAGCACCGCGGTGCGACCGGGCGGGGTGTCGAACGCCGGCATCCGGACGACCCCACCCAGCTCGGTGAGCCTCGCGACCGTCGCGTCGGTGTCCTCGACGGCGAAGTAGACCGACCAGTGCGCGGGCACCTGCGGCGGGTAGCCCTCCGGCATGTTCATCAGCCCGGCGACCGGGCGCCCGTCGGCGTGCAGCGTCGTGTAGGTGTCGTCGAACTCCGACGCCTTCGGCTCGAGCCCCAGGGCCGCGCTGTAGAAGGCCTTGGCGGCGTCGACGTCGCGGGTGGCCAGCTCGTTCCAGACGACGGTGCCGGGCTCGTTGACCAGCTCGAATCCGCGGTGCTGGTCGGGCTGCCACACGCCGACGGCGGCGCCGGTCGGGTCGGCGTAGACCGCCATCCGGCCGGCGTCGTTGATCGTCATCGCCGGCACCAGGACCTGGCCCGCGGCCGCGGTGACCTGCTCGGTGGTCTTGTCGACGTCGTCCACGGCGAGGTACGTCGACCAGGCGACCGGCTGGCTGGGGTCCATGACCGGGCCCACGCCGGCGACCATCTTCCCGCCCTTGGTGAACATCGTGTAGCCGCCGAAGTCGGGGTCGCCGTCCTCGGACTCCCAGCCGAACAGCGCTCCGTAGAACTTCCGCGCGCCGTCGAGGTCGCTGGTCGCGACGTCGACCCAGATGGGCGTGCCGGCGGCGTACTCGGTCATCTCAGGCATGCTGCTCCTTTGCTCGGATGTTTTGGGACGCCGCGGACGCTAGATCCGGGGTGTGACAGCCGGGTAGCGAGCCGGTGAACGTCGAGCCTCAACCGTTACCATGCCGCATGCTCGAGCTGCCCCCCGGCGAGTCCGGCGTCCTGCCGTCGCACTGGCTGCGCAAGGCGGTCGACGCGGGGGTCATCGACTCCGACCACTACAAGATCCACGAGTCGAGCATCCAGCCGGCGAGTCTGGACCTGCGGCTCGGCGACGTCGCGCACCGTCTGCGGTGCAGCTTCCTGCCCGACCAGCACAAGGTCGCCGAGAAGCTCGCCGACTACGGAATGGACACCCTCGACCTGCGCGACGGGGCGATCCTCGAGCGCAACCGTCCGTACCTCATCCCGCTCATCGAGCAGGTCGCGCTCCCGCCCGGGATCCGCGCCAAGGCCAACCCGAAGAGCTCCACCGGGCGCCTCGACATCTTCACGCGGGTGATCACCGACAAGAGCTTCCTCTTCGACGAGATCGAGGAGGGGTACGAGGGCAAGCTCTACGTCGAGGTCGTGTCGCGCTCCTTCACGATCAAGGTGCGCAGCGGGCTCAGCCTCAACCAGCTGCGGCTGATGGCCGGCGCCGACCGCTTCGACGACTCCGACATCCGCCGGCTGCACGCCGAGGACACCCTGCTCTTCGTCGACGAGCAGCCGGTGCCGCCGGCCGAGCTCGCCGTGGGCAACGGGCTGTTCCTGTCGCTCGACCTGGTCGGCGACGACCTCGGCCAGGTCGGCTACCGCGCGAAGAAGAACAGCCACCTGCTCGACCTGTCGCTGCTCGACCACTACGACCCGGACGAGTTCTGGGAGCCGGTCAAGCGCGAGAAGGGCAACCGGGTCGTCCTCGAGCCCGAGGAGTTCTACCTGCTGCTCTCGCACGAGGGCGTCCGGGTGCCGCCCGGGTACGCCGCCGAGATGACGGCGTACGACCCGACGAGCGGCGAGCTGCGCACCCACTACGCCGGGTTCTTCGACCCCGGCTTCGGCCACGGCATGGAGCCACTCGTCGGCTCGCGCGCCGCGCTCGAGGTCCGCGCGCACGACGTGCCGTTCATGATCGAGCACCGCCAGCCCGTCTGTAAGCTCAGCTACGAGCGGATGCTCGAGGTGCCGAGCTCGCTGTACGGCGAGGGCCTGCGCTCCCACTACCA
>DATLNF010000028.1:0-23350 GCA_035536955.1 Mycobacteriales bacterium
GGCCACGCCCGCCGGCCAACGCGCCGCCGCCCGCAGCGCCGCGTCCCGCCCCGCCCGGGCGTCCGCTGCCCGCCACCGGTGCCGACGGCGCGGCCGCCACTGTCGGGTTCGTACTGCTCGCCGCGGCGGCTGCGGCCGGCGTACGGCGCAGGGCGGTCTCGCCACACTGAGACCGGAGCGTGACGTGCGGCGCATGACTTCCGCGACGGGTGGCCGATAGGGTCGGCCCGGCAGTTGCCGAAGTGCTGACGACTCGACCGGGGGACCCTGCCGCTGTGGCCGGCCAGCCGCTCGTGCTGATGGAGAAGGTCAACAAGTCCTTCGGCGACCTTCACGTGCTGCGCGACATCGACCTCGCCGTCGAGCGTGGCGAGGTCGTCGTCGTCATCGGTCCGTCCGGCTCCGGCAAGTCGACGCTGTGCCGCTGCATCAACCGGCTCGAGCCGATCGACAGCGGCGTCATCGAGATCGACGGCGTGCCGATGCCCGAGGAGGGCCGCGAGCTCGCCCGGCTGCGCGCCGACGTCGGCATGGTCTTCCAGTCGTTCAACCTGTTCGCGCACATGTCGGTGCTCGACAACGTGACGCTCGGCCCGATCAAGGCGCGCAAGGTTCCGAAGAAGCAGGCCGAGTCGCGGGCGCGCGAGCTGCTCGAGCGGGTCGGGATCAGCGAGAAGGCCGACCGCTACCCGGCCGAGCTGTCCGGGGGGCAGCAGCAACGGGTCGCGATCGCCCGCTCGCTGGCCATGGACCCCAAGCTGATCCTGTTCGACGAGCCGACCTCGGCACTCGACCCCGAGTTCATCAAGGAGGTCCTCGACGTCATGACCGAGCTGGCCGCCGACGGCATGACGATGGTCGTGGTCACGCACGAGATGGGCTTCGCGCGCTCGGTCGCCCAGCGGGTCGTGTTCATGGATCAGGGGCGCATCGTCGAGGTCGCGCCGCCTGACCGGTTCTTCACCGCGCCCGAGAGTGAACGGGCGCAAGACTTCCTCTCCAAGATCCTCGCCCACTGACGGCACCAGGAAGGACAGCATCATGCGCAGTCGGAGAATGCTCAGCACGGTCGCGCTCGTCGCGTCGCTCGCCCTCGCGGTGAGCGGTTGCGGCGACGACGACGACGGCGCCGACGTCAACGCCAAGCCCGACGCCAAGCCGACGTTCGCGGCGGGCTCGACGATGGCGCGCCTGTCGGAGGCGGGCAAGGTCAAGATCGGCACCAAGTTCGACCAGCCGCTGTTCGGGCTCAAGGGAGTCTCCGGCAACCCGGAGGGCTTCGACGTGGAGATCGGCAAGATCATCGCGTCGGAGCTGGGGATCGACGAGAGCGGCATCGAGTGGGTCGAGTCGATCTCGAAGAACCGCGAGGACTACATCGTCAACGGCACCGTCGACTTCGTCGTGGCGACGTACACGATCAACGACAAGCGCAAGCTGAAGGTCGCCTTCGCCGGCCCGTACTACACCGCGGGCCAGGACATCATGGTGAAGAAGGGCAACACGACCATCAAGGGCGAGAGCGACCTCGCCGGCAAGACGGTCTGCTCGGTCACGGGCTCCACGCCGGCGGCGTACGTCAAGGAGAAGATCCCGACCGCGAAGCTCACGCTCTTCGGCACCTACACCGAGTGCGCGGAGGCGATGCGCAACGGACAGGTCGAGGCCACCACGACCGACAACGTCATCCTCATGGGCCTCGTGTCCAAGAGCCCTGACGAGTTCGAGCTCGTCGCGAAGCCGTTCACCGAGGAGCCGTACGGCATCGGCGTCAAGAAGGAGGACACCGACTTCCGCACCTTCGTCAACGACGTCCTCGAGGAGATCTACGAGGACGGCCGTTACAAGGCGGCGTACGACAAGACGATCGGCACCGTGCAGGCCGAGATGCCGGCCCCGCCGTCGGTCAACCGCTACTAGCGTCGCCAGGGCCGCCGCTACGTGGACGCCGTACTCGACAACCTCGGTGACTTCGGCGAGGGAATCCGAGTAACGCTGCAGCTCAGCGTCGTGTCGTTCGCGCTCGCGGTGGTCATCGGCCTGGTCATCGCGACGTTCCGGGTGAGCCCGGTCGCCCCCCTACGGGCGGCCGGGCTCACCTACGTCGAGATCTTCCGCAACATCCCGCTCACGGCGTTCTTCGCGTTGGCGGTGTTCGGCCTGCCGAAGGTCGGCATCACGATCTCCTTCTTCCGGTTCGCCGTCCTGGTGCTCTCGATGTACACCGGCGCCTTCGTCAGCGAAGCCCTCCGCTCGGGGATCAACACCGTGGCCGCCGGCCAGGCCGAGGCGGCGCGCTCGATCGGCCTGACCTTCGGACAGACGCTGCGGCTGGTCGTGCTGCCGCAGGCGCTGCGAACCGTCGTCCAGCCGATCGGGAGCCTGTTCATCGCGCTGGCGAAGAACAGCTCGATCGCGTCGGTGTTCGCCGTGATCGAGCTGACGTCCACGTTCGACCAGCTCACCGAGACGGAGACCGCCACCCTGCCGCTGCTCATCGGGACGGCGATCTGCTACCTGCTCATCACCATCCCGGCCGGGCTGCTCACCGGAGTGGTCGAGCGACGGGTGGCGTTCAAGCGATGAGCGCCGTCCTCTACGACCAGCTCGGCCCACGTGGCCGCCGCCGCGTGCGGATCGCGACGATCGCGGGCTACATCGGCATCGCGCTCGTCGTCTGGGTCGCGCTGCAGCGGCTCGCCGACAAGGGCCAGCTCGAGGGCCGGCGCTGGAAGAACCTCACCAACCCGGACCTGCTCGAGTTCTTCGCGCTCGGCCTCTGGGCCAACGTCAAGGCCGCGCTCGTCGCGATGGCGCTGGCGCTCGTCTTCGGCGCGGTCTTCGCGCTCGGCCGGCTGTCGCGGAACCCGGTCGTGCGGCTGGGCGCCGGCGGCGTCGTCGAGCTGTTCCGGGCGCTGCCGCAGCTGCTGCTCATCCTGGGCGCCGCGCTGGTCATGCCGAAGTACGGATTCGAGGTCTCGGGGTTCGTCTACCTGATCGTCGCGCTGACGCTCTACCAGGGATCGGTGCTCGCGGAGGTCTTCCGTGCGGGCATCCTGTCCCTGGACCGCGGCCAGAGCGAGGCGGCGTACGCCGTGGGCCTCTCCTACCGGCAGACGATGGCGCTCGTTGTCGTTCCGCAGGCGGTGCGCCGGATGCTGCCGTCGATCGTCAGCCAGCTGGTGACCCTGTTCAAGGACACCTCGCTCGGCTTTGTCATCGGCTATGAGGAGCTGCTGCGGCGCGGCAAGTTCGCGACCGTCGAGTTCGGCGAGTCGCTACTGCAGATCTACCTGCTGATCGCGGCGGTCTTCATCGTCGTCAACATCGCGCTGTCGCACTTCGCGCGCTGGCTCGAGGGGCGCCAGCAGCGCAAGTACGGCGCGGCCGGCGCCGCCGCCTCGGTCACCGGCGTCGAGGACCTCGCCGTCCTCGACACCAAGTAGCCCGGCCACCCCGCCCCTCCCGCCCCGCCCCATCCCGACTTCGCCCCGACTTCACCGACCCAATCCACCGCCGCGCGGCCGCTGGAGCGCTTTTGACGTGGATTGGGTCGGTGAAGTCGGAGCATGTGAGGGTCAGAAGTCCCAGACGGGGTCGGTGCTCTCCCGCACCGTGCCGTCGTCGGCGACCACGAGGAACCGGTCGAAGGACCGCATGAACCACCGGTCGTGCGTCACCGCGACGACCGTGCCGTCGAACTGCGCCAGGCCGTCCTCGAGTGCCTCGGCCGACGCGAGGTCGAGGTTGTCGGTCGGCTCGTCGAGCAGCAGCAGGGTCACGCCGTGGATCTCCAGCAGCAGGATCTGGAAGCGCGCCTGCTGTCCGCCGGAGAGCTGGCCGAAGCGCTGGTCGGCGGCGCCGTCGAGCTCGTACCGGCGCAGCGTCCCGACGGCCTTGCCGCGGTCGAGCCCCTCCGCCCACAGCAGGTCCACGAGCGTGCGGTCGTGCAGGGACGTGTTGTCGTGCGTCTGGGCGAAGTAGCCGGGTACGACGCGAGCACCGAGCCGCCACTCCCCGCTGTGGTCGATCGCCTCGCCGGCGAGCATCCGCAGCAGGTGGCTCTTGCCGGTGCCGTTGGGGCCGAGGACGCCGACCCGCTCGCCGTAGAAGACCTCGGTCGAGAACGGCTCGGTGAGCCCGGTCAGCGCGAGGTCCGACAGGGTGATGGCGCGCACGCCGGTCCGACCCCCGCCGAGGCGCATGGTGACCTTCTGCTCCTTCGGCCGCTCGGCCGGCGGGCCGACCTCCTCGAACTTGCGCAGCCGCGTCTGCATCGCGCGGTAGCGGCTGGCCATGTCAGGCGAGATCGACGCCTGGACCCGCAGGGTGTTGACCAGGTCGATCAGGCGCTGGTGCTCCTCGCCCCAGCGGCGGTGGAGCTCGTCGAGTCGCTCGAGGCGCGCCTTCCGCGCGTCGTGGTACGTCGAGAACCCGCCGCCGTGGACCCACGTCGCGTACGCCTCGACGGTGACGATCTTGTCGGCCGTGCGCGCGAGCACCTCGCGATCGTGCGAGACGAAGAGCACCGTCTTCGGGGTCTCGCGCAGCGCCTGCTCGAGCCACCGCTTGCTAGGCACGTCGAGGTAGTTGTCGGGCTCGTCCAGTAGCAGCACGTCGGCGTCTCCGCGCAGCAGGGCCTGGAGCGCGAGCTTCTTCTGCTCACCCCCGGACAGCGTGCGGACGAGCCGGTGCTCGCACTCGGCGAGCGTCCACCCGAGCGCAGCTGTGGTGCAGGTGTCCCAGAGCACCTCGGCGGAGTAGCCGCCGGCATCGCCCCAGGCAGCGAGGGCGGCGGCGTACCGCATCTGGGTGCGCTCGTCGTCGGTCTCCATCATCGCCAGCTCGGCCTGGGCGAGGACGTCGGCCGCGGCGCGCACACCAGCCGGGGCCAGGCCGAGCAGCAGGTCCCGGATCGTCGAGTCGTCGCGGATCGACCCGATGAACTGGCGCATCACGCCGAGCTCGCCGCCGACGGTGACGGTGCCACCCGAGGGCTTCAGGTCGCCGCCGAGGAGCTTCAGCAGCGTGGTCTTGCCGGCGCCGTTGGCGCCGACAAGCGCCACGTGCTGGCCGTCGCCGACGCGGAACGACGCGTCGTCGAGCAGCCCCCGGCCGTCCGGCAGCGTGTAGCTGAGGTGGCTCACCTCGAGATGGCCCATGGGCCACCACCGTGCCAGACCGGGCGTACGGCGTCATGCGCATTGCGCGTCTGAGCGCGCTCGGCTCGGTCAGCCGAGGCGCGATGCGGACATTGTTGCTGCGGCGACGGAGGCCGATGACGCGAGGACGGTGAAGACGAGCGTCCGCGTCTGCGCGCTCATCCGGTCGAACATCCGCTCACTCAGCTGACCCATCTCGGTCCGCAGGCTCGTCCCGAGCTCGTGCATCTCGCCCCGCAGCTCGCTGCGCAGCTCCGCCATCTCGCCCCGCAGCTCGCTGCGCAGCTCGGTGCTCAGCAGCGCGGTCTGGTGGTCGAGGTCGCGCCGCGTCGCGACATCGGCCCAGCCGACCGGTGGCAGATGCTCCATGAGAGTGGTCGCCACCTCCTCGCCGAGCACGCTCTCGAGCCGCAGGAACATCGCGTGCCTCGACTGCTCGCTGATCGTCATCGTCCCTCCCGACCCGCGCGTTGTCGACTGCGTCGAGCATGGCTGCCGCGGAGACGTCAGGACTGCGACTGCGCGCGTCTGTGGACGGCCACCGATTCGCTGTGATGTGACGGACGTCACGGGTGCGGTGCGACCCAGCGGGTATGCGACTGTCGTGGGCAACCCAACCGCGGTCCAGGTGCACGACGTCCCGCGGCGGATCCGGGAGGCCGGTCCCGCCGAGTTCGACTACGTCGACCTGTTCGTCGCCGCGATTCCGCGCGGGGTGTCCGGCACACCGGAGCAGTGGGCGCGCGCCACGATGGAGGGTGCCTCCCCGGTCGGCAGGTTCTTGGCGTGGCAGTCCGTGCTCGGACTGCGGCTGGACAAGCGACCGGCTCCGGACCGGGTCGTGGGCTGGCAGATCGTGGATCGCCGGGAGGACTCCATCCGGGTTGAGGCCCAGTCCTGGCTCATCACCGCGAACATGCTCTTCCACGTCACGGCCGACGAGGTGTCCTTCGCCACCTTCGTGCGCTTCCACAGCGCCTTCGCAGCGGGCGTCTGGGGTGCGGTGTCCGTGGTGCACCGCGCGGTCGCGCCGGACTTCCTGCGCAGCGGGGTCCGCCGCGTCGCACGGGGCTACGCCGGTTACGACGGCCGAGGTTAGCCCCTCTCCCGTCGTGGTCGGAACGTGCGAAACTTCCCACGTTTCGACGTCTGATCGGCCGGGGCCCCGGGGGAGCGGCCCGTCGAGCCGATCCAGCGCAGGGGGGCGCCGTGCCGACCATCCGGGTGTCTGCCGAGGTCCACGCCGACCCGGCGACGGTGTACGGCGAGGTCTCGGACCTGCCCGGTCACGCTCGCTGGGCCGCCGACCCGATCGAGGTCGTCCCGGTCGACGACACCGCGCTCGGGGTGGGCAAGCGATTCCGGTCGACGGCGACGTCGAAGGGCACGTCGTTCACGGCGGACCTCGTCGTCACCGAGCACACTCCGCCGCGGCGATTCGCGTTCACCGCCGTTGATGCGACCGGCTGCTACCAGCACACCTTCGTCGTCGAGCCGACCTCGGCAGGCAGCAAGGTCAGCCGCACCGTCGTCGGCGAGCTCACCCCGGCGCAGAGGCTGCTGTTCGCGCTCGTGTACCTCCCGGTGAAGAAGCCCAACGCGAGGCTCGCCCTGCGTCGGCTGAAGGCGCACCTCGAGCCGACGCCGTCACCAGACCGGTGAGTCCCACGCGCGGGGGGTGACCGAGCCGACGCTGCTCGACGAGACCATCGGCGCGAACCCCGGCCGTGGACGACGCCTGATCCAGGTCACGGGCTGCGTGAGGCGCGCTCCGACATGGTCGACGAGACCGTGCGAACGCTCACTGCGACGGCACCCGCCTGATGACGACGACGCAGACATCGTCCCGAGCGCGCGCCGAGTCGGGCACCATGGCCGCGACGATCGCGTCGGCGACCTCGTCCGGTCCGCAGCCACCCTGCGTGGCGGTGTGCACGATCCGCCGCACCAGCTCCAGCTGTGCGTCGAGGTCGCAGCCGGGGCGCTCGACCAAGCCGTCGCTGTAAGCCACCAGCGTCGCCCCCATCGGCAGCATCACCTCATGCGTCGCGGACAGCGTCCTCAGCCCGGTGCCGAGCGGTGGCGCGGTCGCCTCGCGCAGCAGAGTGGTGCGCCCTTCCGGGAACGCCAGGATCGGCGGGAGGTGGCCCGCGCTGGCATAGCGGAGGACTCCGGTCTCGTGGTGATAGGCGCCGAGCCACAGTGTGGCGATGTCGTCCGGGTCGCCCTCGGCCTGCATCCGGTCCAGCCGGCGCAGCATCTCGGTGACCGAGGCGTGCTTCGCGGCCAGGGCGCGCGCTGCCGCGCGAAGGCGGCGCATGCGTCCGGCGGCGCCGGGACCATGCCCGGACACGTCACCAACGGCGATCAGGTAGCACGATGGGAGGAGCTCGACGACGTCGTAGAAGTCCCCGGCGGAGGGCTCGCCGCGCCGCGCGAGCGGCAGGTAGCGCCCGGCGACGACCAGACCCGCCATCGTCGAGGAGTCTGTCTCGAGGCCGTCCGGCGCAGTCGTGCCGAAGTCAGCCATGTCCGTGTCAATCACGCGAACGCCCGTCTCACGCCGTTCTCGGAGCGGCGAGGAGGAGCGGGGTCTGGACCGACCAAGCGCGCAGTGGGCTCAGTGTGTCACCCCTGGAGCGTCTGTGCGGGGTGGCGAACTATTGCTCGCGCAGCGTCCCGTCGCTGCTGAGGTCCACCGCACCGTTCACCACGGCCAGCGCCACCTCGGTGAGCTTCTCGTTGTGGGACCGTGCGTACCGCCGCATCACGTCGAGCGCTTGGTCGACTCCGATCGACAGCCGCTCCGCGAGCACGCCCTTCGCCTGCTCGATGGCGATGCGGCTGGTGAGCGCGTGCTGCAGCTGCCCGGCCACAACGGTGCTGCGGTGGACCGACCTGCGCTGCAGGATGCCGATCGTCGCGACGTCGGCGAGTGCCTGGGCCAGGCGCTGGTTGTCGGGCGACATCGTGACCGGCCCCTCGTGGAACATGCCCAGCCCGCCTACGACGTGTTCACGAAGGCGGAGCGGGACGGCGGTCATGGACCGGAATCCGAGCTCGAGCGCGGCCGGGACGAACAGCGGCCACCGGTCGCGATGCGCGGCGAGGTCGTCGACGGACACGGGGGCACCGTCATGGACGCAGTCCACGCAAGGCCCTTGGTCGTGCTGCAGCTGGAACAGCTCGAGCAGCCGACTCTCCTCGCTCGACGACGCGACGAGCGCGAGGTGCCCGGTCTGGTCGTCCAGCAGCAGACCTGACGCGGTGACTCCGAGCAGGTCTACGGACGCCATGACAAGCCGGTCGAGCAGGTCGACGACGTCGTAGTCGGCGACGAGCGTGTCGGCCAGGGTGACGAAGGTCTCGGTGAGACTTCGTTCCCACCCTCCGGCGGTTCCGACCCCGCCGGGGCGGCCTAGGTCCGCCTCCGTCATACGTCCTCCTTGGAGAAGCGAACCCGTCGTCCGACAACGCCGGCCGCGAGGGCAGCGTCTGCTCCGTGCACGAGGCGCGCGCACGAAGGGCGAGCACCGCGTGCGCGGCGCTGAGGTCGTACTGGACCTGGACCATGCCGGTCGCTGGATGTCACTGGGAGCTGCAGCGCCGAGACCGAGCGCAGAGAGGCCCGATCCGCTGTTTCCGTGCCAGGGGCGCCCGGAGGCCCCGCGGCGCATCGGAGTCGACTGAGCACCACTTGGACCACCTCAAAGCCGGCAGCGCCGGCGCCTCCACCATGCCCGCTCCGCGGGGGAAAAGCCATGTTCCCAGCGCTACATCTGGCTCGGGCGATCGGGACGGGTTGAGAGGCGACGCCGGAGCTACCCGAGGACAGACCGGTAGACGTCGGCGGTCTGCTTCGCGATCGCCGGCCAGCTGAACTCCGCGAGCACGCGCTCGCGCCCTGCCTCGCCCATCGCCACCGCCCGAGCCGGGTCCCTGACGAGCGCGTTCACCCGGTCGGCGATGTCGGCGGCGTACCGGACTGGGTCCGCGGGCGTTCCGTACTCGTCGCCGCTCGGGGCGAGGTCGACCAGGAAGCCGGTCTCGCCCTCGACGACGATCTCGGGGATGCCGCCGACGCGGCTGGCGACGACAGCGGCCCCGCACGCCATCGCCTCGACGTTGACCAGCCCGAACGGCTCGTAGATCGACGGGCAGACGAACGCGGTCGCGTTGCCGAGCACCTGCACGAGCTCGGGGCGCGGCAGCATCTCCCGGACCCACGCGACGCGCCGGCCGGCCGCGCGCAGCGCGCTGACGTGCTGTTCGACCTCGGCGCCGATGTCGGGAGTGTCCGGCGACCCGGCACAGAGCAGCAGCTGCGCCTCCGGGTCGAACCGCTCCGCGGCGTCGAGGAGGTGTGCGATGCCCTTCTGCCGTGCGATGCGCCCGACGAAGACGACGAGCGGCCGGCCGGCGTCGAGGCCGAGCCGCTCGATCACCTCCGTCCGCGGATCAGGCGCGTACTCGTCCGTGTCGACGCCGTTGTGCACCACACGGACCCGAGCGGGGTCGACCGCGGGGTAGCAGGAGAGGACGTCGGCGCGCATGCCCTCGGACACCGCGATCACCGCATCGGCCGCCTCGATCGCGGTGCGCTCGCAGAACTTCGACACGGCGTACCCACCGCCGAGCTGCTCGGACTTCCACGGCCGCAGGGGCTCGAGGCTATGCGTCGTCACGACGTGCGGCACCCGGTAGGTCATCGACGCGAGATGACCGCCGAGGTTCGCGTACCACGTGTGGCTGTGCACGAGGTCGACACCGTCGAGCGCGGCGGCCATGGCGACGTCGACCGACAGCGTGCGCAGGGCTGCGATGTGCGGCGAGCTGCCGGCGATCTCGTCCCACGGCTGGTAGGACCGGGCGACGAGCGGGTCGTCCCGGGGGCCGCCGAAGCAGTGCACCTCGACGTCGACGTGCTTCGCGAGCTGGCGGGCGAGGTACTCGACGTGGACGCCGGCGCCGCCGTACACCTCGGGTGGGTACTCCCGGGTCAGCAGGCCGACCCTCACGACGCGGCCACCACGCTCTGGTGCTTGCCGATCACGACGATCCCGTTGTCCGACACCGTGTAGTTCTCGCGGTCAGCCACGTGGTCGACGCCGACGCAGGCGCCCGGCGGCACCTCGACGTTCTTGTCGAGGATCGCGTTGCGCACCACCGCACCCGCGCCGACGCGGACGCAGTCCATCAGCACGGAGCCCTCGACGAGAGCCCCGGCACCGACATGGACGCGCGGGCTCAGGACCGAGCCGCGCACCGTGCCGCCGGAGACGATGACCCCAGGGGAGACGGCCGAGTTCAGGGCGGCGCCGCGCCGCCCGTCCTCGTCGAACACGAACTTCGCCGGGGCGACGGTGCCCTGCCAGGAGTAGATCGGCCAGTCCTCGTTGTAGAGGTTGAACACCGGGTGCACGGAGATCAGGTCCATGTGCGCGTCGTAGTAGGCGTCGAGCGTCCCGACGTCGCGCCAGTAGCCGTGGTCGCGGTCGGTGGCTCCGGGTACGTCGTTGCTCGCGAAGTCGTAGACCCGGGCGCCGCCGCCCTCGACCATCATCGGGATGATGTTGCCGCCGAGGTCGTTGCTGCTGCTGTCGAGCGCGGCGTCGGCGGTGACTGCCTGGATCAGGCTCTCGGTCGTGAAGACGTAGTTGCCCATCGAGGCGTACACCTGGTCGGGCGCGTCCGGGAGCCCTACGGCGTCGGTGGGCTTCTCGCGGAACCCGGTGATCGTCGTACCGCCGTCGGTGTCGATCACGCCGAAGCCGCTCGCCTGGTCCAGCGGCACGCGGATCCCGGCGACCGTGACGGCGGCCCCGGACTCCACGTGCTGCGTGATCATCTGCCGGGGGTCCATCCGGTAGATGTGGTCCGCCCCGAAGACGCACACGTGCTCCGGGCGCTCGTCGTAGATCAGGTTGAGGTTCTGGAAGATCGCGTCGGCCGATCCGGAGAACCAGTGCGGGCCGTGCCGCATCTGCGCCGGGACGGGCGCGACGTAGTTGCCGAGGATCGGGGACAGCCGCCAGGTCTGGGCGATGTGCCGGTCGAGGCTGTGGCTCTTGTACTGCGTGAGGACGAAGATCTGCCTCAGCCCGCCGTTGACCAGGTTGGACAGGACGAAGTCGACGAGGCGGTAGTTGCCGCCGAACGGGACCGCCGGCTTCGCGCGGTCGGCCGTGAGCGGCGCGAGGCGTCGGCCCTCGCCCCCGGCGAGGACCATCGCCAGGACTCGCGGCTGTCGGGGCACGTCAGCAGGCTCCTCTTCGTCGGGGCTGCTGACACCCCATCACAAACCGTCGGCGCTCCGGGCGCGATCACCGCGGGCGACGCGGCCGTCGTGGGCGGGCAGGCGGCGGGTACGGCGGAACTCGGCGGGCGTCGTGCCGAGCGCGCAGCCGAACCGCTCGGTGAAGTGGCTCTGCGACGCGAACCCCAGGTCGCCGGCGAGGACGGCGAGGCTCTCGTCGCCGGCGAGGAGGCGGTCGACCGCCGCGCGCAGCCGGAGGGACCTGCGGTGTCGCTGGACCGTGCGTCCGGTCGCGGTGCGGAAGAGGCGGGCGAGGTGGAACGGCGAGTAGCCGACGCGGTCGGCGACGTCGCGCAGGGTGAGCCGCTCGGCCAGGTCCGCCGCCAGGACACGGCGCACCTGCTCGGCCACCTCGACGAGCGCCGGCGCCAGGCGATCGGGTCCGTCGCCGGCGGTCTCCGCGCTCTCGGCCGCGCGCACGACGAGCTGGAGCACGTCGCGCCGGAGCTCGGTCGGGTCCTGCTGCCCACCCGACTCGAGACGCTGGCGCAGCAGCCGCTGGGCGAGGTACGTCGGTCCGTCCATCGTCGTAACACGGGTCCGGAACACGTCTCGTGTCCCGGCGGGGGACCGGACGAGCGGCCGCACGACGTCCCGATCGAGGCGGACGTAGAGGCAGCCTGGGTCGTCGGGCGCAGCGAGCCTGCGCCGGTAGGCCTCGCCGTCGTTGTGGAACACGACCCGGGTCCGGTCGGCGACCACGGTCGAGCTGCCCAGCTCGGTGAGCAGCACCGGCGCGGCCGGGAACACGACGACGTACCCGACGCTCCGGTGGGTCGACTCGTGCCACATGACGCTTGTCGGGCGGCAGTCGAAGGTGCCGACCTCCACCCCGATGCCCGCGTGGAGCACGGTCGCTCCGTCGGCGCGGCGGGGTGTCGTCATGACCTCGACCGTGCCGCAGCGCGGTCACGCGCCGGTAACGCACGCATCTGATAGCGCTCACGACTGCGCGTCGCGCACCGTCGAGGCATGGGCCGTTACATCGCGCGCCGCTCGCTGTGGGTCGTCGTCCTGCTGTTCATCGTCAGCATGGTGACCTTCGCGATCTTCTACGTGCTGCCGGCGGACCCGGCGGCGCTGTCCGCCGGCAAGAGCTCGTCGACGGAGGAGATCGACCTCATCCGGGCGAAGCTCGGCCTCGACAAGCCGATCCACGTGCAGTACGGCGTCTTCCTCAAGGGCATCGTCGCCGGCCGGGACATCGGCGGCAACGAGTGCCCGGCGCCGTGCTTCGGCTACTCCTTCAAGAACGAGCAGCCGGTGTGGGAGACGCTGCTCGACCGGGCACCGGTGACGATGTCCATCGCGGCTGGGGCGTCGGTGCTCTGGCTCCTCATGGGCGTGACCATCGGCATCGTGTCCGCGCTGCGTCGCGGGACGGTGTGGGACCGCGGCGCGATGACGGTCGCGCTCGCCGGCGTCTCGCTGCCGACCATCTTCACCGGGTACGTCGTGCTGCTCGTCGGCGTGTACAAGCTCCGGCTGTTCCCGCAGCCGCGCTACAACGACTTCACCGACAACCCGCTGCTCTGGGCACAGGGGCTGATCCTGCCCTGGATCGTGCTGGCCTTCTTCTACTCGGCGCTGTACGCCCGGATCACCCGCGCGAGCATGCTCGAGACGATGGCCGAGGACTACGTCCGCACGGCGCGGGCGAAGGGGCTGCCCGAGTCGATCGTCGTACGTCGCCACGGGCTGCGGGCAGCGCTCACGCCGATCATCACGATCTTCGGCCTCGACGTGGGCTCACTGCTCGGCGGGGCCGTGATCACCGAGTCGGTGTTCAGCATCAACGGGATCGGCAAGCTCGCGATCAGCTCGATCACGACGATCGACCTCCCCGTCATCGTCGGCGTGACGGTCTTCGCGGCGTTCTTCGTGGTCGTCGCGAACCTCGTCGTCGACGTGCTCTACGCCCTCGTCGACCCGCGAGTACGGCTGTCCTGAGCGCTTCGGGAGACCGCGCCGCGTCCGGCGCTCAGGCGCTCAGGCGCGGACGAACTTGGTCAGGTCGTCGACGTACACCCGCTCGCCGGTGAACAGCCCGCGCTCGGGGTCGTAGGGGAACAGGATCGACACCCGCCACTCCATCGCCTGGCCGGTCGCCGGCTGGCCAAGCCAGTCCTGCTGCCAGGTTCCGGTGACGACCGCCTCCTCGTACACCCCCTGCGGTCCGATGACGATGTTCTGCAGGTCGAAGACGACGTCGGGGAAGCCGCCCAGCAGCTCGGCGTAGAACCGCGCGGCGCCGTCGTGGCCGGTCCAGCGGTGGCCGGTCTGCACGAGCTCGTAGACGCAGTCCGGCGTCAGCGTCGCGAGCAGGCCGCCGACGTCCCGGGCATCCTCGGCCTTGGAGTGCGCCTTGTAGAGCTCGCGGACCCGCGTGTACTCCGCCGCGGTGAACTCGCGGCGGTACTGCTCGAGGACCTTCTCGTCTTTCGCCACGGTGCTCTCCACGGATCTCGACGGGTTGGGCGGTGGGTTCTGCAGCGGTCAGAGGGTGAGCAGCATGCGGGTGTTGCCGAGGGTGTTCGGCTTCACCCGCTCCAGGTCGAGGAACTCGGCCACGCCCTCGTCGTAGGACTGCACGAGCTCGGCGTACACCTGCGGGTCCACCGGGATCCCGTCGATCGGGCGGAAGCCGTGCCGGGCGAAGAAGTCGGTCTCGAAGGTCAGGCAGAAGACCCTCGACACGCCTAAGTCGCGCGCGGTGTCGAGCAGGCGGGTGAGAATCGTCGCGCCGACGCCCGCCTTGCGCGACTGCGGACGGACCGCGAGCGTGCGCACCTCGGCCAGATCGCGCCAGAGGACGTGCAGCGCGCCGCACCCGACGACGTCGTCGCCCTCGGCGGCGACCCAGAACTCCTGGACGTCCTCGTAGAGGGTCACCGTCGGCTTGTCGAGGAGCACCGCGTCGCGGGCGTAGGTGTCGACCAGCTCGCGGATGACGGCGACGTCGGAGGTGCGCGCGCGGCGTACGGCGTACGTCATCGGCCCGCTCCGGCGGGCGCTAGCGTGCAGCGCATGCCCGGAGCCTTCCACCACGACGCGGTCGTCGTCGACACGCACAACGACCTGCTGATGCTGGTCGCCCGTCGCCCGCGCGAGCGGTGGTCGGCGTACTTCCGGGACCGCTGGCTCCCGCAGCTGCGCGACGGCGGCGTCGACGTCCAGGTGCTGCCGGTGTTCATCGACGACGAGTTCCGCCCTGAGGGCGCGCTGCGCGAGACGTTGCGGATGATCGAGGCCGCGCACCGGATCGCCGCCGAGAACGATGACGCCGTCGCGATCTGCACGACCGGCGCCGAGATCGAAGCGGCGGTCGCGAGCGGCCGGATCGGGCTGGTCCTGGCGCTCGAGGGCTGCCCGCAGGTCGACGAGGATGTCGAGCTGCTCGAGACGGTCGCGCGGCTCGGCGTACGCGTCGTGTCCTTCGCGCACTGGGGCCGCAGCGCGCTGGCCGACGGGTCGGGGGAGGACGCGACCGGCAGCCGGCTGACCCGGTACGGCGTCGAGGCGCTGGCGCTGCTCGAGCAGCTCGGCGTCATCCTCGACATCTCCCACCTAGGCGCGAGCGGCCTCGAGCACGTGCTCGAGATCGCGACGCGGCCGGTGATGGCGACGCACTCCTCCGCCCGGGCGCTGCGCGACCACCACCGCAACCTGACTGACGATCAGCTGCGCGGGGTCGCCGCCACGGGCGGTGTCGTCTGCGTGAACTTCTTCGCGGGGTTCCTGTGCGAAGACAAGCCGACCGTCGCGCACATCGCCGACCACATCGAGCACGTCGCCGGCGTGATCGGCGTCGACCACGTGGGCATCGGCCCGGACTTCGTGTTCGAGGTCTTCGACGAGAAGGTGCCGATGTGCGACCGGCCGCTCGTGCTCGACGGCATGGACGTCATGACGTGCGTGGCCGGACTCGAGGGCCCGGCCGGCCTCCCGCTCGTCACCGAGGAGCTGGTCTCCCGCGGGCTGCCGGAGTCCGACATCCGCAAGGTGCTCGGCGAGAACGTCCTGCGCCTCTTCCGCGCCCACCTCGGCATCCCCCGCCCCTGACCCGGCGGCCCGGCGCGGACCAGCTCCTCTTTTCGACTCGGGGACCAGAATCAGCGCCCCAGATCTGGTCGTGGAGTCGAAAAGGCGGGGGGTGAGCCACTCCGGACCCTCGATCGCGGGCGGGTCAGGCGACGGAGCCGGCCAGGAGTCATCCCACTGGCGGCTGGCGGAGCAGCCGTCCCGCTGCCGCGGCGATGTCGCGCTCGCTGACCAGAACCAGCTCCGCGGCGTCGCCGAGCGGGATGAGGCTGTCCTCGGACGTCACCCGCTCGACCGGGCCGCGGAACCCGCCGTCGACGAGCGCCGCGAGCACGCCTTCGGAGACGGCGCCGCTGCGGCGCGTCTCGTCTACCACGAGCACCCGACCCGTCGCGAGTGCCTCGCGCAGCACGTCGTCGACCGGCAGCGGGGCCAGCCAGCGCAGGTCGACGACCCGCACGCCGACGCCCTCCACCTCGAGGGCGCGCGCGACGCGCAGCGACAACCGCAGGCCGTTGCCGAACGTCACGATCGTCAGGTCGGCGCCCGACCCGTGCGTGCGCGCGCTCGCGACCGGGATGTGCGCATCGGTCCAGGTTTCTGGACCGCGGTACGGCGCCAACCACCCGCCGTCGCCGTCGGCGCGCAGGTCACGCTGGTGGTAGAGCGCGATGGGCTCCAGGAACACGCAGACCCGCCCGTCGACGTGGGCCGCCGCCACGCAGGTGCGCAGCATCGCGGCCGCGTCCTCGGGGTGGGCTGGACAGGCGACGATCAGCCCGGGGACATCACGCAGGACCGCGACCGCGTTGTCGTTGTGGAAGTGTCCGCCGAATCCCTTCTGGTAGCCGAGGCCGGCGACGCGCACCACCATCGGGTTGCGGTATGCGCCGCTCGAGAAGAACTGCAGCGTCGCCGCCTCGCCGCGCAGCTGGTCTTCCGCGTTGTGCAGGTAGGCGAGGTACTGGACCTCCGGCACCGGCAGCAGGCCGGCGAGACCCGCGCCGAGGCCGAGGCCGAGCACTGTCTGCTCGTCGAGCAGCGTGTCGAACACCCGCGCCGCGCCGAGCCGTGCCTGCAGCCCCCGCGTCACGCCGTAGACGCCGCCCTTGCGCGCCACGTCCTCGCCGAACACCAGCAGCCCCGAGTGGCGCGCGGCGAGGTCGAGCAGCGCTCGGTTGATCGTCTGCGCGAGCGTGAGCGGGCCCTCCGTCTCCGGGAGCCGACCCCCGAAGACACCGGCCCGATCCTCCGTCGACGCCGCCGCGACCGCAGCGGCGCGCACGGCGTCGGGCGTGTCCGGAGCCAGCGGCGCGATCACCTCGCGAGCGGACGTCAGCCGGGGTCGACGGACCACCTCCGCCGCGGTACGCCGCACCGCTTCGCCGCACTCGTCGTACGCGCGGGCCGCGTCCTCGGGCGTCAGCGCGCCTGAGGCGCACAGCAGGCCCGCCGTCGCGACGAGCGGGTCCCGTTCGAGGTCGGCCGCGATGTCGGCGGCGGCGCGGTATGCCGACTCGACGTCCGCGCCGGCGTGCCCGAGGAACCGGACCGTGCGCAGATGCAGGAACACCGGCGACCGGCGCCGGCGCGCCCACTCGACCGCCTCGTTGGCCGCCGTCCAGGTGGCGATCGGGTCGGCGCCGTCGGCGGCGAGGTAGCGCAGACCCGGCCGGGACGACGCGGCAGCCTGGACCCAACCGGTCGGCGTCGGCACGCTGATGCCGATCCCGTTGTCCTCGCAGAGGACTAGCAGCGGCAGCCCCAGTCCCTGGTGCGCGCACCACCCCGCGGCGTTGAGCGCGCCGACCGCCGTCGAGTGGTTCATCGACGCGTCGCCGAGGCTGCACACCACGACCGCGTCGGCCGGCCAGGGCGTGCCGAGGCCGAGCTTCGCGGCGCGCTCGAGGGCGAAGGCGAGGCCGACCGCACGCGGCAGGTGCGAAGCGATCGTCGAGGTCTGCGGCACCACCGACAGGGGCTGGCTGCCGAAGACCTTGTGACGGCCGCCGGCGATCGGCTCGTCCGCCGACGCGACGATCCCGAGCAGCATGTCGCGTACGGCGTCCGCGCCTGGCACCTGCGCCGCCCGCGCGACGAAGAACGCGCCGGACCGGTAGTGCAGCAGCGCGGGGTCGGTCGGCCGCAGGGCCGCCGCGACGAGCGCGTTCGACTCGTGACCGGCGGACGCGATCGTGTAGAAGCCCTCGCCGCGCTCGCGCAGCCATCGGGCCGCGAGGTCGACGTGTCGGCTCGCGAGCTGCGCGGCGAAGACGTCCCGCAGCACAGCGGCGGTCAGCGGCGGCGTGCCGCCGAGTGACGGCGACGCACCGGCGGGCTCACCGGCCGGCAGCGCGGCGAGTGCCTGCCGCACGTGCGCGTCGAGTGCCTCGTCCCACGGCATGGGGTGACGCTAGCGCCCGGGAAGGCGGCCCCGGCGGCTCAGGTCGACCGGACGAAGTCGCCCGACGGCGTGATCAGCCGACCGTCGTCGAGGAACTCAACAGTTGCCCCGTCAAGGGAGAACGTCGTACCGCGCACCGGCTTGAGCTGCTTCGGCTCGGAGCCGGCGATGGACGCGACGAGCTCGACGTCGCCGCGGCGCGCGACCACGGCCTGCACCGGACCGAGCCGGTAGGTGCCGGCGAGGCGGTCGAGCAGCTCGTCCGTGAGGTGCGCCGTGTCCGGCTGCCGTGGGAACCGCAGCGCGTCGAGCATCGGCTCGATCTTCGCGGCGAGCGCGTCGACCTCGCCCTCGAGGTCGTGGGTGAACTGCACCGGCAGCCGGTAATCCTCGCCCCCGACGTACGTGACGAGGTCGAACACCTCCAAGTGGCGATGCTCGAGCCGACCCTCGGCAAGACCCTGGTAGCGCCCGAGCAGGACGCCGTCGTCGTGCCGCACCGTCAGCGCCCCATACGCCGGGTGCACGTACCTGCCCGCGTAGTCCGCGAGCGACCGAACCGGCGGGAGGTCGGCACTGCGGCTGATCGTCTCGTGCCGTTCCTTCGCCTGCGCCGCGCCGGTCAGCAGCGCCTGGTAGCGCTCGAAGAGCCGCTCGCCGTGCGGCTTGGGATCGAGCCCGAGCAGCACGTCGAAGATGAGGTAGGGCAGTGCGTCGCGAAGTGACGTGCCACCGAGGTTGGTGAGGACGACGACGCCGACCCCGGAGTCGGCGATCGTGGCGACCTGTGACGAGAACCCGTCGATGTTGCCGCCGTGGTGAGTGAGCCGGTGGCCGCGGTAGTCCTCGATGAACAGAGCGAGGCCGTAGCCGACCGGTGTGCCGACGTCGAACGGCGTGCCCTCCGGCAGCGGCATCGTCGGCTTTCGCAGGTCGGCGAGCACGGCGTCGGAGAGCAGCTGCGGCTTGCCGTCGACACCATGGCCGAGCAGCGTGAGCAGCCACGGCGTCATGTCCTCGAGACTCGAGTTGATGCTCCCGGCGGGCCCGGCCAGGTCGAGCGGCGCGTAGGGGACCTCCTTGGTCTCGGTCTCGCCGATCGCGCGGACGTAGGGCTGCGAGTGGTCGGCGTCGGCTTGGGTCTCGACGACCGAGAAGTTGGTACGGCGCATCCCGAGCGGCTCGAGCAGCCGCCGCCGCACAGCGTCCTCGAAGGACCCCCCGGAGAGCTTGCCGGCGAGGTGGCCCGCGGTGACGTAGAGCAGGTTGTTGTACTGCCATACCTGCCGGAACGGCTTCGTCGGGGGCAGGTCGCTCAGCGCGGCGATGAGGTCGTCGCGGTCGAGCGACCCCTCCGCAGCGGCGTACCAGAGCACGTCGTGGCGCGGCAGGCCGGAGCGGTGCGAGAGGCAGTCGCGCACGCTGAGCAGCTCGGTCGCGACGGGGTCGTGCATCCGGAACCCGGGGAGGTACTCGCGCAGCGGCCGGTCCCACTCGAGGTGGCCTTCGTCGACGAGCGAGGCGCACACCGCCGCGGTGAACGTCTTCGTCGACGACCCGATCGGGAACAGCGTCTGCGCCGTCACGGGCAGGTCGCGATCGCGGTCACGGCGGCCGAAGCCCTCCGCGAGCACGACCTCGCCGTCCTTGACGACGAGCACGGCGCACCCCGGTACGTCGAAGCGCGCGCGCTCCTGCTCGACGAGGTGCCTGATCTGAGCTGCGAGGTCGGCCATGCCCGCAGTCTCGCGCCACGCGCCGCATCGCGCGTGGTGTGCGCCGACGAACCTGCTCCGCGCGGGTAGGTGCCGTCGACGAGCGGCCGGCCGGGGTGAGGCGGTAGAAACTGTCGAATGAGAGCTGTCGTCTACCACGGGCCGCGCGACGTGCGGGTCGAGCAGGTGCCCGACGCATCCGTGCAGGACGCCGGCGACGTCGTCGTCCGGGTGCTGCGGGCATGCATCTGCGGGTCGGACCTGTGGAGCTACCGCGGCTACCACCCCGACCTGCCGAGCGGGCTGCGCACCGGCCACGAGTTCCTCGGCGTCGTCGAGGACGCGGGCCGCGACGTCCGCGCGCTCAGCCGCGGCGACCTGGTCCTCGCCCCGTTCTACTACTGCGACGGGACGTGCGAGTACTGCCGGGCCGGGCTGACCACGTCGTGCACCGGCGGCGGTGGCTGGGGCGGCACCTCCGACGGCGGCCAGGGCGAGGCGGTGCGGGTGCCCCACGCCGACGCGACGCTGGTCGCGGTGCCCGGCGCGGCCGGCATCAGCGACGCCATGCTGACCTCGCTGCTCCCGCTCACCGACGTCATGTCGACCGGGCACCACGCCTGCGTCTCGGCCGGCGTCGGTCAGGGGTCCTCCGTCGCGGTCATCGGCGACGGAGCGGTCGGGCTGTGCGCGGTGCTCGCCGCGGCGCGGCTCGGCGCCGAGCGGATCATCGCGGTCGGGCACCACGAGGACCGCCTCGAGGTGGCCACGCTCTTCGGCGCGACCGACGTGGTGACGGCGCGCGGCGAGGAGGCGGTCGCCGCGGTACGCGAGCTCACCGACGGCGGTGTGCAGTCGGTGTGCGAGTGCGTCGGCAACCAGTCGGCGGTCGACACCGCGCTCGGCGCGGTCCGCGACGGTGGGCGGATCGGCTGGGTCGGCGTACCGGCCGACGTCACCGGCTTCGACATGCGCGCCGCGTTCGGGCGGAATGTCAGCCTCACCGGCGGCGTCGCGCCGGCCCGCGACTACATCCCCGAGCTGATGGCCGACGTGCTGGCCGGCCGGCTCGACCCGTCGCCGGTGCTGGACCTGCCGCTGGCCCTCGACGACGCGGCTGACGGCTACCGCCGCATGGACGAGCGCACGGCGATCAAGGTCATGCTCACGCCGTGAGGATCCGCGGGCTCGTCTTCGACGGCCCGGGTCGAGCGCCGCAGGTGGAGTCGCTCGACCTCGCTGACCCGGAGCCGGGCGAGGTGCTCGTCCGGTACGCCGCCAGCGGAGTGTGCCGGTCTGACCTGCATGTCGTCGACGGCGACTGGGCGCGGCCGACGCCGATCGTGCTGGGGCACGAGGGTGCGGGTGTCGTCGAGCAGGTCGGCGACGGCGTGCGCCACGTGGCCGTCGGCGACGAGGTCGTGCTCTCCTGGCTCGCCCCCTGCGGGATCTGCCCGGCCTGCTCCCGCGGCCGTTCCTGGCTGTGCAGCGGCTCGCCCGCCGGCACGCACCTGCAGGCCGACGGCACGTCCCGGGTGCGCCGCCCGGACGGGAGCCCGGTCCACCAGTACCTGTCGATCGGCACGATGAGCGACGCCGCCGTCGTACCAGGTCCCGCTGTCGTCGCGATCCCCGCCGGCGTCCCGGGCGAGGTCGCCGCGCTGATCGGCTGCGGGGTCTCGACGGGGTACGGCGCCGTCGTGCGGACTGCTGCAGTCGAGCCTGGCGAGCGCGTCGTCGTCGTCGGCTGCGGCGGGGTCGGCCTGGCCGCGGTCATGGCGGCCGTGCGTTGCGGCGCGGGCGAGGTCGTGGCCGTCGACCGGGTGCCCGCGAAGCTCGACGTCGCACGTTCGCTCGGCGCGACGCGCGTCGTGCTCGCCGACGACGTGACCGCCGGCCTGGGCGCGGACTTCGACGTCGCGCTGGACTGCATCGGCTCGCCCGCCGTCGTCGCGGACCTCCTCGGCCGGCTCGTGCCCGGTGGACGGGTGGTCCTCGTCGGCATGACGGCGCAGGGCGTCGCGCACCAGGTCGACGGCTACGTCGTACCCGACCGGGGGCTGTCGGTTCTCGGCTGCTGCTACGGCTCGACGGTGGCGGCGGTCGACTTCCCGGCGATCGCGGCGGCGTACCTCGCCGGTGAGCTGCCGCTCGACGTGCTGGTCGAACGGCGCATCGCGCTCGACGAGGTCGGCACCGCGCTGGCCGCGATGCGCCGCGACGAGGGGCTGCGGGCCGTGGTGGATCTGCGCAGGTGAGGCCGGGAGGCGGGATCTCTCCGTACGGGGGCGTCAACAGCTCAGCGGCCGAACGCCTCGCGCCACTGCTCGGCGTCCGCGGCTGAGTAGGGCCGGGTGTAGCCGCACCCCTTGAGGTCGAGGGTCTCGCCGGCGGCGACCAGCAGCCGGACGCCGACCGCGTCTTGCGGCTCCTCAGGGAGCATGAAGTCCCAGGTCCTCATCGTCTCGCTCGGCCGGTCCGGTCCGGTGAACACCTCGTGCAGGTCGAGGGTCAGAGTCGCCGGGGAGGCTGCCGCGTCCTCGTCGCGCGGGCCGACGTGCACCCCGGTCACTGTCGCGTCGAAGGCGTGCTCGTTCTCGGCCAGCCGGTCCGGGTACTCGGAGACGCAGCTCACGGCTGGACCGACCCGCGGGTCGGGCCACGAGCCGGCGTGTGACCCGCTGCTGCCCAGCGCGACGCGGTACGGGAACACCGACATGTCGTGCACCGCTCGGTCGCCGAGCGGCTGGTCGAGTGCCGCCTCGACGGTGGCGCTCAGCCCCATCGCCGGGCAGCCCGCGACGACGCCGGGGGGTGGCGACGGCTCGGGGTCGGCCGGGCGCATGGCCAGTGAGATCTCCACGCGGTCGTCGTCCGCCATGACGCGCGGGTCGAGTCGGTCCTTCGGCTCCGGCGTACCGCAGACGCCGACCAGCGTGCGCAGAGTCAGCGTTCGTCCGTCGCGCGAGACCTTCTCGATGCTGAACTCGAGCAGCTCCTCGTCGTCGACGACGCGGCGAAGGGTGCAGCCGGCGCCCCAGCCGGTGATCGTCCAGCCCTGCTGCCCGTGCTCGACGACGGCGTCCCACGCGTACGCCGGCGCGTCGCCCCACACGAAGTGCGCCCGGTCGTCGGTGCGCGTGAGCTCCAGCCAGCCGCGCTTGCCGGCGAGGTCCGGGGTGCCCCCGGCAATCGCGTGCCGCAGCGCCGCCGACGCGTCGTCGGGGCGGTCTTCGGCCCCGCGCTCGGTGGGGATGTCCTCGGACGACAGCCGGCTCGGGCCGCAGGCCAGCTCGGCCGCTGCGGCCGGCGACGGCGTTGCGCCGCTGTCGGTCACGACCCGTGCCGTACCGGCGCCACATCCCGCCGTCGCGACGGCGACGGCGACGGCGACGAGGAACGGCGCGAACCGCATGCCCCCGATGATGGACCGGTGCACGTCGTCGCGACTGCAGGTCACGTAGATCACGGGAAGTCCACGCTGGTCCGCGCGCTGACCGGGATGGAGCCCGACCGGTGGGCCGAGGAGCAGCGGCGCGGCATGACGATCGACCTCGGCTACGCGTGGACGACGCTGCCGTCGGGCGCGACGCTCGCGTTCGTCGACGTACCTGGTCATGAGCGGTTCACCGCGAACATGCTCGCCGGCCTCGGCCCGGTCCGGGCGGTGCTGCTCGTCGTCGCCGCGGACGAGGGGTGGCGTCAGCAGTCG
>DATLNF010000029.1:0-19695 GCA_035536955.1 Mycobacteriales bacterium
CGGTCGTGAAGAAGGCGGCGCCGGCGAAGCCGGTCGTGAAGAAGGCGGCGCCGGCGAAGCCGGTCGTGAAGAAGGCGGCGCCGGCGAAGCCGGTCGTGAAGAAGGCGGCGCCGGCGAAGCCGGTCGCGAAGAAGGCGGCGCCGGCGAAGCCGGTCGTGAAGAAGGCGGCGCCGGCGAAGCCGGTCGTGAAGAAGGCGGCGCCGGCGAAGCCGGTCGTGAAGAAGGCGGCGCCGGCGAAGCCGGTTGCGAAGAAGGCGGCACCGGCCAGGCCGGCGACCCCGGCCAAGGCGGCGGCTCCGGCCAAGGCGGCGGCCCCGGCCAAGGCGGCGGCTCCGGCCAAGGCGGCGGCTCCGGCCAAGGCCGCGGCACCGCGACCGGCCCCGCCGAGGCCGGCGCCCACGATCCCGGTCGAGAAGTGGAGCGCGAAGGAGCTCGGTGAGATCCGGGCCGACCTCGAGGACCAGGCCCGCGACCTCCGTCGTGAGATCGACACGGCGGTCGCCGCGCTGACCGACATCCAGCGCGACGGTGGTGAGGGCGCCGGGGACGACCAGGCTGACGCCGGCACCAAGACGTTCGAGCGCGAGCACGAGATGTCGCTCGCCAACAACAGTCGCGACCTGCTCGCCCAGGTGCAGCGGGCGCTCGAGCGGATCGGCGAGGGCACCTACGGTGCGTGCGAGGTCTGCGGCAACGGGATCCCGAAGGCGCGGTTGAAGGCGCGGCCCGCGGCGACGCTGTGCGTCACGTGCAAGCAGCGCGAGGAGCGCCGCTGAGCGAGGCCGCGGACCCTGGTCGGGAGGACTCCGACGCGGCTCGGCGGGCGCCACGACGGGTCGGGCTCCTCGCGAGTGCCGCCGCCGGCGTGGTCGCGTTGGACGTGGCGACGAAGGTGTGGGTCGTCGAACGCCTCCGCGGCGACACCGTCGAGCTGCTCGGCGGCGCGCTGCTGATCCGCCAGTCCCGCAACCCCGGCGCGGCGTTCGGGCTCGCCGGCGGTGCGACGTTGCTCTTCACCGCGGTGGCCCTGGTCGTCGTCGCCGTGATCCTGCGCACCGCCACGCGGCTCCGGTCGCGGGGGTGGGCCCTCGCGCTGGGCCTCGTCCTCGGCGGTGCGGCGGGCAACCTCGTCGATCGCGTCCTGCGCTCACCGGGGCCGCTGCGCGGAGCCGTCGTCGACTTCATCGACTTCCAGGTCTGGCCGTCGTTCAACGTGGCCGACTCGGGCATCGTGGTCGGCGGTGCGCTCGCTGTGCTGCTGTCCATGCGCGGCATCGAGCCGAACGGGGACCCACGGGACCGCGAGGGATACTAAAGGCGTGCCTTCCCCCGACCGCCGCACGCTCGCCGTACCCGACGGGCTCGACGGCCTCAGACTCGACGCCGCGATCGCTCGGCTGTTCGGGCTGCCCCGCACCGCGGCCGCGGCGCTCGTCGACGCCGGGGACGCGACGGTGGACGGTCGCGTGCGGGGACGCGCGGACCGGGTGCACGGCGGCGCGCTGTTGGACGTCACGCTGCCGCCCCCCGCCGCGGCACCGGTCGGCAACCCGACGGTGGTGCCCGGCCTCGACGTCATCCACGAGGACGACGACGTGCTCGTCGTGGACAAGCCGGTCGGGGTCGCCGCGCATCCGAGCCCCGGCTACACGGGCCCCTCGGTCGTCGAAGGCCTGCTGGCGGCGGGGTACCGGCTGAGCGTGCACGGACCGGCCGAGCGGCAGGGGATCGTGCACCGGCTCGACGTCGGCACGTCCGGGCTGATGGTCGTCGCGAAGAGCGAGCGCGCCTACGTCGCGCTGAAGGACGCGTTCCGCTCGCGCACCGTCGCCAAGCACTACCACGCTCTCGTTCAGGGGCACCCCGACCCGCTCAGCGGCACGATCGACGCGCCGATCGACCGGCACCCCACGCACCAGTACAAGTTCGCCGTCGTCGCCGGCGGCCGCGACAGCGTCACGCACTACGCGACGCTCGAGGCGATGCGATCAGCCTCGCTACTGGACGTCCGGCTCGAGACGGGCCGCACGCACCAGATCCGCGTCCACGTCGCCGCGGTGAAGCATCCCTGTGTCGGCGACCTCACCTCCGGCGCCGACCCGACCCTGGCCGCGCGGCTCGACCTGCGCCGGCAGTGGCTGCACGCCGTCGGGCTGGCGTTCGACCACCCGGCCGACGGGACGCGCCGGGAGTTCGAGTCGTCGTACCCGGCTGACCTGTCGGCGTCACTCGACGCACTGCGCGCCGAGTCGTGAGCCGCCTCCAGCGGCTGGACGACCGGCTCGTCCCCGTCCTCGCGCGGCGGGCGAGGTCCGCGGCCCACCGCGCGCAGCGGGCGCGTGCTCGCGTCACGCACCTTCGGCCGAGCCGCCCCGTACGGGTCGCGGGGGGCGGCGCCGCACCGGCCGTCACGCGGCTGCGCGCTCTGGACGACAGGTTCACGCATCGCGGACCGCTCGGGCTCCTCCGGGAGCTCCCGCAGGTCGGCGGGCTCCTCCTCGCAATCCTCATCCTGGTGAGCGGGGGCGCCGTCCTGCAGCGATCGGAGCCGCGCAGCGAGCTCGTGGCGGAGGAGCCGACCGATGCCGCGTCCGCCCCGGACCCCGGCGAGGTCCCGGGCGGGCTGATCGGGCCGGAGATCGGTGACAACGTGCCGGACTACGCCGGACGCGCTGACCGAAGGCTGCAGGACCGGTTCGTCGACGACCCGGACGAGCGGTCGTTCGCGGTCATCAGCCTCGAGCGCTACCTGGCGCCGGACGAGATGGCGGCCGTCCTGCGGGACGTGGGCGGCTTCCGGGTGTTCTTCCGGGTGCCTGCGAAGGGCCTGCAGACCGAGGTCCAGGAGACGGCGGTCAAGCGTCTGGTGCCCGATGTGCTCGCGGCGTACCAGCGGGTCGCCACGCAGCGCCGTGCCGACATCGCCCCGCTGCTCGAGATGGCGCGCACGACCGACGATCCCGAGTTCAAGAGCTTCTACGCCGCCACCGCGAAGTCGTACCAGACCGAGGTCGACATGCTCAGCAAGCGCTGCGCGTGCCTGTTCGGCGCCGTGACGGTCGCGTCGAACTCGACGCTGCGCTCCCTGCGGGCCCGCGACGGGGTGCGCCTGGTCGACCTCGGCCCGCGCGGGGCGACCTTCGACACGTTGACCTACCGCGCGCTGCTCCCGGAGGAGCAGGTCACCGTCACCGGTGGCAACGAGGCCCCTAGCGACGCCGGCATCGCCGGCGGCTGACGCCGCCTGCACGAGCGGTGCCGCTCAGTCCGGTCAGGACCGGACTGAGCGTCACCGCCCGAACCAGCCGGGGTGCTCAGTCGCCGAGGAGCTTGCGGAAGCGCGCCTCGACGAACGACCAGAGGCCGTAGGCGATCAGGCCCGCTGCGACGATCGAGAGCATCAGCGGCCCGGCCGGCTCGTCGGCGAGCCGTCGCAGCGAGCCGTCGAGGCCGACGGTGTCGTCGGGGTCGGCCTGCCACGCGGTCTTGAGCACGAAGAACCCGATGGCGGAGAAGACGACAGCCCGGGCGGCCAGCCCGGCGCAGGCGACCGCGACGATCCACGGGCGCTCGTCGGTGTCGATCTCGCCCTTCTTCAGGTGGTCCTGGTACTTGCCGCTCACGGCGCGATAGGCGTTCCACACGCCGGCGCCGAGCAGCGCCAGCGCCAGCGCGCCGACGAGGAGGCGCCCCGCGGGCCACTCCAGGATCCGCGCCGTCTGGTCCTGGTGCTCCTGGTCCTTGTCGTGCGCCTCCTTGTCCCGGAAGACGTAGGACATCGCCGTGAGGAAGAAGCTCCCGTAGAGCACCGCGCGCGCGCCGGACCCGACCCGCTTCCACGGTCCGCGGCGCTCGGGGTCGAGCACCGCCTCCACGAGGCGCCAGGCGGCGTAGCACGCGAAACCGCCGGCGAGCACGGCGAGGCCGACGCGACCGAGCGGGTGCCGGCTGAGGACCTCGAACGCGCCGTCCTTGTCGGCCTCCTCGCCGTCGCCGGCGCCGAACGCGATGCGCAGCGCGAGGATCCCGACCACGGAGTAGATGACGCCGCGCGCGACCAGGCCGGCCCGCCCGACGTACGACGTCCACTCCGCTCGCATCGTCTCCTGGCGCGCCTCATCGGCCTTTCGCTTGACCTTCCGGACGGTCGACGAGGCTGCAGACATGGCCCGCCCATACCCAGGCAGGGGCCCCGGTACCGAACTTTCGACTCGCCGGCGCGGCCAATGCCCGGAATGGGTCGAAAGTTCCGGGCGGCCCGCGGCGGACGGCGTGCCGTGCCGGGGTCCTGTCCGACCCGCGGGGTACCCTCGACGACGTCGCTCGGCCGCCTTCCCCCGTGCCGTCCGGAACACCCCGCGAGGGGTCCCGCGTGCCCGCGAGAGGAGGTCCGCACCGCCCGTGAGCGACAGCTTCGTCCACCTGCACGTCCACACCGAGTACTCGATGCTCGACGGGGCGGCGCGGGTCAAGGACCTCTTCTCGAGCGCCGCCGAGATGGGCATGCCCGCGCTGGCCTGCACCGACCACGGCAACCTCTACGGCGCGTTCGACTTCTACACCCAGGGCAAGGCCGCAGGCGTCAAGCCGATCATCGGGATAGAGGCCTACGTCGCTCCCGGGACCCGGTTCGACCGGACCAAGCTCGGGCCGGACAGCAACAAGGTCGACAAGTACAGCCACATGACGCTGCTGGCCAGCAGCGACGTCGGCTACGCCAACCTGATCAAGCTGGCCAGCCTGGCCAGCCTGGAGGGCTACTACTACAAGCCGCGGGTCGACCGGGAGCTGCTCAGCCAGTACGCCGACGGCATCATCGGCACCAGCGGCTGCCTCGGCAGTGAGGTCAACCAGCTGCTGCTGCGCGGCGACCGCGCCGGCGCGCGGCGCACGCTGGGGGAGTACGCCGACATCTTCGGCAGGGGCAACTACTTCGTCGAGGTGATGGACCACGGCATCGCGGACCAGGAGCGCACCACGCCGGATCTGATCAGGCTGGCCCGTGAGCTCGACCTGCCGCTGCTCGCCACCAACGACCTGCACTACACGAAGAAAGAGGACTCGGTCGCGCACGAGGTGCTGCTCTGCGTGCAGACCGGGTCGACCATCGCCGACCCCGGGCGGTTCAAGCTCGAGACCCCGGAGTTCTACCTCAAGAGCCCGGCCGAGATGCGCCACCTGTGGCGCGACTTCCGGGAGGCCTGCGACAACACGCTGCTGGTCGCCGAGCGCTGCGAGCTCACCATCGCTGAAGGCAAGGACCTCCTGCCGCGCTTCCCGGTCCCCGACGGGCACACCGAGGAGTCGTGGCTGCGCGTCGAGGTCGAGCGCGGCATGCGCAAGCGGTGGGGTGACGACCCGACGCCCGAGCAGCGCGCGCAGATCGACTACGAGCTCGGCGTCATCAACCAGATGGGCTTCCCGTCGTACTTCCTCGTCGTCGCGGACCTGGTGCGCCACGCGCACGAGAACGGCATCCGGGTCGGGCCGGGTCGCGGCAGCGCGGCCGGCTGCTCGGTGTCGTTCTGCCTCGGCATCACCGAGCTCGACCCGCTGAAGTACGGCCTGATCTTCGAGCGCTTCCTCAACCCCGAGCGCGTCTCGATGCCCGACATCGACATGGACTTCG
Organism: Mycobacteriales bacterium; assembly: GCA_035536955.1. Classification (GTDB taxonomy): domain Bacteria; phylum Actinomycetota; class Actinomycetes; order BP-191; family BP-191; genus DATLNF01. The sequence continues at coordinate 5,630 of DATLNF010000029.1, forward strand.
ACGAGCGCCGGCGTGGCGACATGATCCGCTACGCCACCGAGAAGTACGGCGAGGAGCGCGTCGCTCAGATCGTCACGTTCGGCACCATTAAGGCGAAGCAGGCGATCCGCGACTCGGCTCGGGTGCTCGGGCTGCCGTACGCCGTCGGCGACCGCATCTCCAAGCTGATGCCGGCGCCGGTCATGGGTCGTGACGTCGGGCTGCGCGACTGCTTCGACCCCAAGGCCGACCGGTACGGCGAGGCGTCCGAGCTGCGACGCGCCTACGACTCCTCCGCCGAGGACAAGATGGTGCTCGACACCGCCCGCGGCCTCGAGGGGCTCAAGCGGCAGGCCGGCGTGCACGCCGCCGGCGTGGTCATCTCGCGCGACCCGCTCACCGACCACATCCCGGTGTGGCGACGGGAGGCGGATGGCGCGATCATCACCCAGTTCGACATGAACACCGTCGAGCGCCTCGGCCTGCTGAAGATGGACTTCCTCGGGCTGCGCAACCTCACCGTCCTCGACGACTGCCTCGCGCACATCAAGGACAACCGCGGCGAGACGGTCGTCCTCGAGGAGGTGCCGCTCGACGACCCCGCGGCCTACGAGCTGCTCTGCCGCGGCGACTCCATCGGGGTGTTCCAGCTCGAGGGCGGGCCGATGCGCTCGCTCATGCGGTCGCTGCAGCCCAACTGCTTCGACGACATCTCCGCGCTGATCGCGCTCTACCGCCCCGGACCGATGGGTGTCGGTGCGCACATCGACTTCGTCGAGCGCAAGCACGGCCGACGGCCGAAGACGCCGATCCACCCGGAGCTCGCCGAGCCGCTCGCGGAGGTGCTCGACGAGACGTACGGCGTCATCGTCTACCAGGAGCAGGTGATGGCCGCGGCGCAGAAGGTCGCCGGCTACACCCTCGGTCAGGCCGACCTGCTCCGCCGGGCGATGGGCAAGAAGAAGAAGGCCATCCTCGACAAGGAGTACGTCCCGTTCGCGGCCGGCATGCGCGCGCAGGGGTTCAGCGACGCGGCCGTGGCCAAGCTGTGGGAGGTGCTGGTCCCGTTCGCGGACTACGCCTTCAACAAGGCGCACTCGGCCGGCTACGGCCTCGTCTCCTACTGGACGGCGTACCTCAAGGCGCGCTACCCGAGCGAGTACATGGCCGCGCTGCTGACGAGCGTCAAGGACAACCGCGACCAGAGCGCGCTCTACTTGCACGAGTGCAGACGGATGGGCATCAAGGTTCTCCCGCCGGACGTGAACGAGAGCGACCTGAACTTCACCCCGCGCGGCACCGACATCCGCTTCGGCCTGTCGGCGATCCGCAACGTCGGCGAGAACGTCGTCCACTCGATCATCGAGACCCGCCGGGCGAGAGGCCGCTTCGAGGGGTTCTACGACTTCCTCCGCAAGGTCGAGGGCGCGGTCTGCAACAAGCGCGTCGTCGAGTCGCTGATCAAGGCCGGCGCGTTCGACTCCCTCGGGCACACCCGCAAGGGCCTCCTCGCGGTGCACGCTGAGGCGATCGACGCCTGCCTGGACACGAAGCGCGCGGAGGCCATCGGGCAGTTCTCGCTGTTCGGCGACGCCGCCGCGGACGCGCCGCCGGGCAGCGACGGGCTCGCCGAGGCGCCGATCAGCGCGTCCGAGTGGGACAAGACGACACTGCTCGCCTTCGAGCGGGAGATGCTCAGCCTCTACGTCTCGGACCACCCGCTGCTCGGCATCGAGCACCTGCTCGCGCAGCACGCCGACACCCGGATCAGCGACCTGACCGCCGAGGCCGCGCAGGACGGCTCGGTCGTCACGGTCGCCGGGATCCTCTCCTCGCTCGCCCGGAAGACGACCAAGGCGGGTGCGGCGTACGCCCAGGCCGTCGTCGAGGACCTCGAGGGCGCGATCGGCGTGTGGTTCTTCCCGGGAACCTATGCGGCCTGCGCGACGCTGCTCGCCGAGGACGCCGTGGTCGTGGTCAAGGGCAAGCTCGACCGGCGCGAGGACGAGGCGAAGCTCATCGCGATCGACGTGACGAGGCCGGAGCTGACCCAGGCGCCGCGCGGCCCGGTCGTCCTTCGGCTCGACGTGGCCCGGTGCACCGAGCCGGTGGTCGCGTCCCTCCACGAGGTGCTGCGCAACCACCCCGGCCTCACCGAGGTGCACCTCCAGCTCGCGTCGAGCGGCCGGACCACCGTGCTCAAGCTCGACGACGGGCTGCGCGTCGCCGCTTCACCCTCGCTGTTCGCCGACCTCAAGCAGCTGCTCGGCAGCAGCTGTCTCGGCTGAGGACGACGCCGTCGCCGAGCCCGGCGCCGTCGCCCTCGTCGGCACCGTGTGGCCCGGCGGGGCGACGACGCCGCAGGCCGGCTGGGCGGTGCTGCTCGACCCCGCGGGGGTTGTCGACACCGTGGGCCCGGCAACCGGACTGCCCGACGGTGTACGACGGGTGGGCGGCGCGGGCGCGTGGGTGGGCCCGGGCATCGTCGACGCGCACGTGCATCTCGCGTTCGGCGCGCCGGAGGAGATGGCCCGCAGCGGGGTCGTGGCGGTCCGCGATCTCGGCGCGCCGCCGGCGCTGGCGACCGGGTGGCGCACGTCCGGCCCGCCGCCGGCCGGCTCTCCGCACGTCGAGGTCGCCGGCCCGATCCTGACCGCGCCCCGCGGGTACCCGTCGACGTCGTGGGGCCGCGACGGGTTCGCCCGGTTCGTCGACTCGCCCGTGGCAGCCGAGCGGGCTGTCGGCGAGCTCGCCGACGCGGGCGTGGACGTGGTGAAGGTCGCGCTGGAGCCTGCCGGTGGGCAGCCGGTGCCGCCGGGCGACGTCGTGCGCGCCGTCGTCGCGGCGGCGCACCGGCTGGGGCTCGAGGTCACGGCCCACGCGCTCACCGTGGCGATGGTCCGTCGGGCGCTCGAGGCCGGCGTCGACGAGCTGTGCCACACCCCGGTCGAGCCGCTGCCGCCTGAGCTGGTCGACCGGATCGCGGGCGCCGGTGTCAGCGTCGTGTCGACGATCCAGACGCTGTGCTCGGCCGGCGCGGCCGGGCCGGTCACCAACGCGCGGGCGCTGATCGCGGGCGGTGTCCGGCTGGTCTACGGCACCGACCTGGGCAACGCGGGAACCCGGACCGGCGTCGACGAGCGCGAGCTCGCGCGGCTCGCCGAGGCCGGGCTGGGCGCGCTCGGCGCGTTGCGCGCCGCGACCGAGGGGTCGGCGTCGCGGCTGCGCGGCGCGGCAGTGACCGGTCGCATCGAACCCGGCCGACCCGCGGATGTCGTGGTGCTCCGCGCCGACCCGCTGGTCGATCCGGCCGCGTGGCGGTCGCCGTCCCTCGTCCTCGTGGGCGGCCGCGCCGTCGGTGAGGCTTAGCCCCGCCGCGTCGTCGAAGTCGACGTCACTTCTTCTCGTCGGTCGCGCGCTTCAGGACGATCTGCGCCAGCTGCACGACCGCGTCCTGCTCGACGGTCCCGGGGGCCCCGACGGCGAGCAGCCAGGTGGTGGCTCCGACGCGCCAGCGCACGGTGACGAGGTCGTCGGGGGCGGGAGACGCGCTGGGGGACGCCGTACCCGCGCGTACACCACCGGCTTGGTCGCCGAGCCCGGTGACCGGGAACGGCGTGCCGGTCGCCCGCGCGGACTCGAGGTCCGCGGTGAGGTCCTCGGTGGCTCCGTCGACGGTGTCGAACTTCGCCACGACATTGACGATGTACCGGCCGCTCTTCGGGTCGCCGTACTGCACGACGTACGCCTCGTCGAAGCCGTGCTCGCGAAGCGACGCCTCAGCTGCGGTGCTGTCGCTCGAGAACCCGGCGATCCGCGAGATGTCCGCCTTGCCGGTCTGGGCGAGCAGCGGCACCAGGCCGTCGGGTACGTCGTCGGGCTGGAGCACCTGGGCCGCCAGCGAGCCGGGGGGCAGGGTGACCGCGACGACCGGCGCGTCGTCGTCCCCGCTCGCGCACCCGCCGAGCGCCCCGCCGGCGGCGAGGCAGGCAGCCAGGACGGCGGCGGTCAGTCGGGCAGCGGTGCGCATGTCGGACAGTCTGCCGTGATCGCGCTCAGTTGCGCCCCGCTGGCCCGTGCGACACGCTCGGCCCCGCCCGGCCGCAGCGGCCTGCGCATCCGGCCGCATCCGTGAAGGAGCCCATGACCGTGCCCGCCGAGGTCGGCGTGCCGACGGCGGCCGCCGAGCCGGTCTGCGTGGTGCAGGGCCTCTCGCGTCGCTTCAGCTCGGTCGTCGCCAACGACGGCGTCTCCGTGAGCATCGGACCGGGCGAGGTCTTCGGCGTGCTGGGCCCCAACGGCGCCGGCAAGTCGACGTTCGTCCGGCAGGTGATGGGGCTGGTCCGACCGGATGCCGGCTCGATCATGCTGCTCGGGTACGACGTCGTACGCCGCCCCGAAGTCGCGTCGCGCGTCGCGGCCTACCTCCCTCAGGACGACGTCGCGATCGGCGACCTGGCCCCGCGGCGAGCGGTCGAGCTGACCGGTCGCCTGCGCGGGATGGGCCGGGGCGAGGCACGAGCCGCGGCGGCTGCGCTCGCCGACGAGCTGGATCTCGCGGAGACCGCGGACCGGCCGATCGCGCGGCTCTCGGGGGGCCAGCGCCGCCTCGCCTCGGTGGCGACGGCGCTCGTCGGCGACCGTCGCGTCCTCGTCCTGGACGAGCCGACGACCGGGCTCGACCCCGCCGCCCGGCGCGCCGTCTGGTCGGCCATCGAGCGACGCCGCGCCGCCGGCTCGACGGTCATCCTCGTCACCCACAACGTGCTCGAGGCGGAGACGGTCCTCGACCGGGTAGCGGTGTTCGAGCGCGGCCGGGTGATCGCGTGCGACACCCCGGGCCGGCTGAAGGCGGCGGTGTCGAACGACGTGCGGCTCGACCTCGTTTGGCGCGACGAGCCGCCGTGGGACGACCCGACGGTTGCCCGCCTCGCCGAGGTGTCCGAGCAGGTCGGCCGCCGGTGGAGCGCTCGGCTGCCGACCGACGTCGCCCGGGCGGCGCTCGGCGAGCTCACCACGGGAGCCGCGCTCGCCGCCCTGGACGACTTCACGCTGGCGACCGCGACGCTCGAGGACGTCTACCTCGCGCTCGGCGGCGTCGCCCACGACCTGGAGCGGACGTGACGGCGCCGCCGGCGACCGGGTTCGGGCCGGCGTTCGCCGCGGTGTACGCCGGTCAGGTCTCCCGAGCGCGCACGGCCCGGGCATCGCTGTTCTTCGTCGCGACGCTCCAGTCGCTCGGGCTCGTCCTCCTGCTGCGCGGCGTGGTCGACGACGGCCGCATAGCGGAGAAGCAGCACATCGTCGCCGGGTCGGTCGTCCTCGTCGTGGGGTTCGTCGCGCTCAACCTGCTCGCGCAGCGGTTCGGGCTGCTGCGCGCCGGCGGCGCCCTCGACTACTACGCCGCGCTGCCCGTCCCCCCGGCGGCGGTCGTCCTCGGCATCGCCGCGTCGTACGCCTCGTTCACCTTGCCGGGCACCGCGGTCGTCGGTGTGGTGGGGGCAGCTCTGTACGGCCTGCCGCTGGTGCATCTCTGGGTGCTGATCCCGGCGGTGGCGGTCTCCGGCGCGGCGCTGGCCGGGCTCGGCGCGGCGCTCGGCCTGCTCGCGCCTCGTCCCGAGCTGGCCACGGTGTGCGGCCAGCTGGGCATGACCCTCGTGCTGTTCCTGGGGCTCGTGCGGGCGGAGCGGATGCCGGGCCCGATCCGGCTGGTCCGCGCGGTGATGCCGAGCAGCTACGCGGTCGACGCGCTGGCGGAGGCGTTCGCCCGTCGCCCGTCGTTCGGCGCGATCGCGGTCGACCTGGCGATCTGCGCGGCCAGCGCGGTCGCCACGCTCACCCTGGCGACGGTGGCCTACCGCCGTGCTGTCGCGCGGTGAGCGCTCCCGGCACGATGCGACACTGGACGGCATGAGCTCGCCCGACGGCACCGACCCCTGGCCCGCGCCGGACGAGCTCGAGCGGGATCCCTGGGCGGTGTTCGTCGCCGGGTCGCCGGTGTCCGGCCGCGAGCTCGCCCAGCACTGGGCGGCTCGCACTGCGACCGCCCTTCGGCTGCCCGCCGCTGTGGTCGTCGCATTCGTCCTGTCCGCGGCGCCGATCGGCCTCGCGTGGGCGCGCCTCAGCCCTCGGGTGTCCGTGTCGTTCTCGGCGCAGGGCCCCACGCTCGAGCAGCCGGAGAGCAACCAGTTCTTCACGGTCGACAGCAGCCTGCTCATCTGGCTGCTCGTGGCCGGGCTGATTGCGGGCGCGGTGGCGTGGCGATTCCTGCGACACGTCGGTGCGCGGGTTGCCGGGGGCCTCGCCGTCGGTGGCGTGCTGATGGGCGTCGTGTCCCACGCGGTGGCGGTCCGGGTGGTGGTCGACGAGCGGCTCTCGCGGCTGTGCTCCAGCGGTGCGTGCGATGTGTACGACGGCACTCAGCCGGTGCGCGCGCTGGTGTTCCGGCTCTTCGTCGGCTCCGCGTTCGAGACCGGGCCGATCTACCTCGGCGGCATCGCGTGCGCAGTGGCCGCACTCGTCACGCTCGTGGTGCTGACCCTGTTCTTCGACCGGGAGCCGGCCGGGGTCAGTTGAGGGAGAAGGGCCCCACGGTCTCGACCGTCGGCGGCTCGTCGAGCAGGCGCCGGATCAGGGCCGTCTCCCGACGGATCACCGCGAGCTCGCGCCGGAGCCGCTCGGCGGAGTCCGGCAGCGCGAGCAGCGCCTGCTTCTCGGGGAGGTCGATCACGAGCGCCGCCGCCACGAGGTAGGACAGCAGGTGCGGGTCGTCGGGCAGCGAGGGCGGCGCCACCTCCTCGGCGCGGGCCTCGGCGACGGCGTTCCAGTAGCCGGTGAACTCGGCCACGACCGAGAACGCGCGCGCATCCGCGTCCTGGCCCGAGACGTCCGGGAGGTACTCCACGGCGCCCCGAAGGTACGGGCGGGTGTCGTCGACGCCGAGCAGGCGGAACCGCGGGCCGCCCGTCGTGATGATGTCGTAGCGGCCGTCGGCGTACGGCTCGACCCGACGAAGCTCGGCGACGCACCCGACGTCGTACAGGATCTGGTCGTCACCAACCTCGAGGCCCTGCCGGATGGCGACGACGCCGAACCGCCGCGGGGCCGGTCCTTCGACGAGCTCGCGCACGAGCAGCCGGTAGCGCTCCTCGAAGACGTGCAGGGGCAGGGGGATGCCGGGGAACAGCACCGTGTTCAGCGGGAACAGGGGCAGCGGCTCGGCCACCACTCGAGGGTAACCGCGGGAGACCCCGTGTGGCAGGGAGGTGAGCGCGACCGTAGTCTCGCGTTGCGGCCGGTCGACGGCTGCGTCACCGACCGACGCCCCAGGAGCTGCTGCCGTGCTGCGCCGCATCGACCTGCGCGGCGCTGCGATCGGGCCGGCGACCGCGGGCCTGCTGCCTCGGGCCGCGGTCGACGTGGACGCGGCGAGCGAGCTGGTCCGGCCGCTCTGCGCCGACGTGCGGGAGCGCGGCGACGCCGCGGTGCGGGAGGCGACCCTGCGGTACGACGGCGTCGCCGTGGACGACCTGCGGGTACCGGTCGCCGACCTCCACCGTGCGCTGGCGGAGCTGCCCGCGGACCTGCGGGCGGCGCTGGCGGAGTGCGCGCGCCGGGCGCGGCTCGTGCACGAGGCCCAGCGACGCACCGACGTCGTCGTCGACGTCGGACCGGGCGCCCGTGTCACCGAGCGGTACGTGCCCGTCGCCCGCGTCGGGCTCTACGTCCCGGGCGGCCGCGTCGCCTATCCGTCGAGCGTGGTCATGAACGTCGTCCCGGCCCAGGTCGCCGGCGTGTCCTCCATCGCCGTCGCGTCTCCGCCGAAGACCGAGTTCGGGGGTCGGCCGCACCCGGCGATCCTCGCGGCATGCGCGCTCCTCGGCATCGAGGAGGTCTACCGGGTCGGCGGCGCCCAGGCCGTCGCGATGCTCGCGTACGGCACCGAGACGGTCGCGCGGGTCGACCTGGTCACAGGTCCGGGCAACGTCTACGTCGCCGCCGCCAAGCGCGCCGTTCGCGGAGTGGCGGGCATCGACGCCGAGGCGGGGCCGACCGAGATCGGCATCATCGCCGACGCCTCCGCGCTCGCGCCGCACGTCGCCGCGGATCTCCTCGCGCAGGCCGAGCACGACCCGAACGCCGCCTGCCTGCTCGTCACCGACTCGCCGGAGCTCGCCGACGAGGTGGACCGCTGCCTCGACCTGCTCGTGCCGGCGGCGGGACACCGCGACGTCGTCGAGACCGCGCTGTCGGCGCAGTCCGCCACCGCGGTCGTCGACCACCTCGACGCCGCGTCGGCGGTCATGGACCTTTGGGCCCCCGAGCACCTCGAGATGCTGACCGTCGACGCGGCCGAGCGCGCGCGGCGCGTCCGCAACGCCGGCGCTGTCTTCGTCGGCACCTACTCGCCGGTCTCGCTCGGCGACTACCTCGCCGGGAGCAACCACGTGCTGCCGACGGGCGGGACGGCGCGCCACACGGCGGGGCTGTCCGTCGACACCTTCGTGCGCGGCGTGCACGTCGTCGAGTACGACGAGGCGGCTCTCGCCGAGACGGCCGCGCACATCGCCGTCCTCGGCGCCGCGGAGGACCTGCCGGCCCACGTGGCGGCGGTGAACGCGCGCACGACGGGGTCCGGCCGATGACCGGGCTCGACGCGCTGCCGCTGCGCGACGACCTGCGCGGGCTCGCCCCCTACGGCGCGCCGCAGCTCGACGTGCCGGTGCGGCTGAACACCAACGAGAACCCGTTCCCACCGTCCGCCGCACTGATCGATGATCTCCGCGCCGCCCTTGCCGATGCCGGCGCGGCGCTCAACCGCTATCCCGACCGGGAGGCGGCGGCGCTGCGGGCGGCCCTCGGCGCCTACCTGGGCCACCCGCCCGACGGCGTCTGGGCCGCCAACGGATCGAACGAGGTCCTGCAGCAGATCTGCCTGGCGTTCGGCGGCCCGGGCCGCACCGCGCTGGGGTTCGAGCCGTCGTACTCGATGCATCGGCTGATCGCGACCGGCTGCAGCACCGGCTGGGTCGCGGTCGACCGCGCCGCCGACTTCACGCTCTCGGTCGATGCGGCGGTCGCCGCGGTACGCGCGCACCAGCCCGACATCGTGTTCCTCTGCTCGCCGAACAACCCCACCGCCACCGCGCTCGATCCGGGCGTCGTCGAGGCCGTCGCGGACGTCGCACCCGGCATGGTCGTCGTCGACGAGGCCTACGCGGAGTTCTCGCACTCCCCGTCACTCGTCTCGCTCGTGGCGGGGCGCCCGCGGCTCGTCGTGACCCGGACGATGAGCAAGGCGTTCGCCATGGCCGGGACGCGCGTCGGCTACCTGGCTGCCGGTCCCGCCGTCGTCGACGCGCTGCGTCTCGTGCGGCTGCCCTATCACCTGTCCTCGCTCACCCAGGCGGCCGCCCGGGTAGCGCTCGCGCACTCGGCTGAGCTGCTCAGCACGGTCGACGTGCTCAAGCTCGAGCGCGACCGCGTCGCGTCGGCCCTTGCCGACCGACTCGGTCTGCGGGTCGTGCCGAGCGATGCGAACTTCGTGCTGTTCGGCGTGTTCGCGGACGCGGCCACGACGTGGCAGCGGCTGCTCGACCGCGGCGTCCTCGTGCGTGACGTCAGTGCCGGGCGCGGTCTCGCCGGGTGGCTGCGCGTGAGCACCGGGACGCCGGAGGAGAATGACGCCTTCCTCGCCGCCCTCGGCGAGGTTCTCGCAGAGGAGCGGCAGTGAGTCGTACGGCGCGGGTCGAGCGGGTCACCGGCGAGACGTCCGTGCTCGTGGAGCTCGACGTCGACGGGTCGGGCCGAGCGACCGCGGACACCGGTGTTCCGTTCTTCGACCACATGCTCGCCCAGCTCGGCAAGCACGGCGGGTTCGACCTCACGGTGACCACCCGCGGCGACACGCACATCGACGCGCACCACACCGTCGAGGACACCTCGATCGCGGTCGGCCAGGCGCTGCGGGAGGCGCTCGGCGACAAGGCCGGTATCCGGCGGTTCGGCGACGCGCTCGTCCCGCTCGACGAGGCCCTGGTCCAGGTGGCCCTCGACCTGTCCGGCCGCCCGTACCTGGTGCACGAGGAGCCCGACATCGTCGAGCTCATCGGCAGCTACGACACGACGCTGACCAAGCACATCTTCGAGTCGTTCGTCGCCGCCGCGCAGGTGTGCCTGCACGTGCGGGTGCTCGCGGGACGCAACGCGCATCACGTCGTCGAGGCGCAGTTCAAGGCCGTAGCGCGCGCCCTCCGCGACGCCGTGCTGCTCGACCCGCGGGTATCCGGCGTCCCCAGCACCAAGGGCGTTCTGTGACGCGACGCCCGCGAGTCGTCGTCTACGACTACGGGTCCGGGAACCTGCGCAGCGCGGAGCGGGCGCTCGTCCGCGCCGGTGCCGAGGTCGAGGTGACCGCGGACCAGGTCGCCGCCGTGCGCTGCGACGGCCTCGTCGTACCCGGCGTCGGGGCGTTCGGCGCGTGCATGCAGGGCCTCGAGGACGTCGGCGGGCGCGCGGTCGTCGGCGACCGGGTGGACCGTGACCGACCAGTCCTGGGGATCTGCGTCGGGATGCAGGTGCTGTTCGACGACAGCGAGGAGGACGACGGGTCCACGAAGGGACTCGGCGTGCTGCCCGGAACCGTGCGGCAGCTTCGCGGCGCCGACGTGCTGCCGCACATGGGCTGGAACATGGTCGACGCGCGGGAGGACTCCGTCCTTCTCTCGGAGACAGCGGCCACCGACCGGTTCTACTTCGTGCACTCCTACGCAGCGTGCGTCGCCGCGCCGGACCACGTCGACATCGCCGAGGTCACGGGCTGGTCGTCGCACGGGGCGCGCTTCGCCGCGGTGGTCGAGCGGGGCTCGCTCATGGCGACGCAGTTCCACCCGGAGAAGTCCGGTGACGTCGGCGCGCGGCTGCTCGCCAACTGGGTCGCGACCCTGTGACCGCACTCGTGCTGCTTCCTGCGGTCGACGTCGCCGACGGGCAGACCGTGCGCCTCGTCCAGGGCGCCGCCGGGACCGAGACGTCCTACGGCGCACCGCTCGACGCGGCGCTCGCCTGGCAGAGCGCCGGCGCGGAGTGGGTGCACCTGGTGGATCTCGACGCGGCGTTCGGGCGGGGCAGCAACCGCGACCTGATCGCCGAGGTCGTCGGGCGGCTGGACGTCGCCGTGGAGCTCTCCGGCGGCATCCGGGACGACGCCTCCCTCGATGCCGCGCTCGCCACCGGCGCGGCGCGGGTCAACATCGGCACGGCTGCGCTGGAGGACCCGGACTGGGTGCGTCGTGCGATCGAGCGGGTCGGCGACAAGATCGCGGTGGGTCTCGACGTGCGGGGCAGCACGCTCTCGGCCCGAGGCTGGACACGCGACGGCGGCGACCTCTTCGAGACGCTCGCGCGTCTCGACGCCGACGGCTGCGCCCGGTACGTCGTCACCGACGTCCACCGCGACGGGACGCTGACCGGGCCCAACCTCGACCTGCTGCGCTCGGTGTGCGCGGCCACCGACCGCCCAGTGGTCGCGAGCGGGGGGGTGAGCAGCCTGGCTGACCTTCGCGCGATCGCCGACCTGGCCGCCGACGGTGTGGAGGGGGTCATCGTCGGCAAGGCCCTCTACGCCGGCGCCTTCGCCCTCGAGGACGCCCTTGAGGCGGTGCGCTCGTGACCGTCGCCGTCCGGGTCATCGCGTGCCTCGACGTCGATGCCGGCCGCGTCGTGAAGGGAGTCAACTTCACCTCCCTCCGCGACGCCGGCGACCCCGTCGAGCTCGCCTCGGCCTACGACGCCGAGGGTATCGACGAGCTGGTCTTCCTCGACATCACGGCGAGCAGTGCTAACCGGGAGACGACGCTTGACCTCGTCCGCCGTACCGCAGAGCAGGTGTTCATCCCGCTGACCGTCGGCGGCGGGGTCCGCTCGGTCGAGGACGTGAACGGGCTCCTGCGCGCGGGCGCGGACAAGGTCGCGTTGAACACGGCCGCCGTGGCCGACCCGACGCTGCTCGAGCGCGTCGCGCAGCGGTTCGGCAGCCAGTGCGTCGTCCTGTCGGTCGACGCGCGCCGGGCGTCCGGCCGGCCGAGCGGTTTCGAGGTGACGACGCACGGCGGCCGCCGTTCTGCCGGTCTCGACGCGGTCGAGTGGGCCCACCGCGGTCAGGAGCTCGGCGCGGGGGAGATCTTGCTCAACTCGATGGACGCGGACGGCACCAAGGACGGCTACGACCTGGAGATGCTGCGAGCGGTTCGCGCCGCGGTGTCGGTCCCCGTCGTCGCGAGCGGCGGCGCCGGAGCGCCGGAGCACTTCGCCGACGCGGTCGCCGCAGGAGCGGACGCCGTACTCGCGGCGAGCGTCTTCCACTTCGGCGAGCTCAGCGTCTCCGACGTGAAGCACGCGTTGACGGACGCGGGTCATCCGGTCCGCATCTGCTGAGAATTGGGGGCGCCATCTGGGTCCGTCGAGGCGCAGCCGATTGGTAGATGACTTCGAGCGCGCTACTGACATCCTCGGCAGATGACTCGTCACGTTCTGAGCGCGACCGTTTTGGCTACCGCCGTCGTGTTGATCGGGGCACCCCCGGCGCACGCCGCGCCGAACTACAGGAACTGCACCGAGCTGCAGAAGACGTACCGCCACGGAATCGGCCGGGCGAACGCCCGCGACAAGACGTCCGGGCGGCCCGTCACAGCATTCCGGAAGGACACGCCCGGGTACGAGCGTGCGATGCGCGCCAACTCCGGGCTCGATCGCGACCGCGATGGCATCGCCTGCGAGAAGCACTAGACCCAGCTCATGCCTCGCCGCGTCACTCGAGGGGGCGGTAGTCCCAGGGTGGGTTGAGGTAGGTGTGGCCGGCGGGGCTGGTCCAGTGGGTGGTGCCGTCGGGGTCTTGTTTGAGTTTCCAGCCGCCGTCGTGTCGGAGGTTGTGGTCGCGGCCGCAGCCGGGGTGGACGTTGTCGGTGGTGGTGGTGCCGCCGTCGGTGTAGCGGATGGTGTGGTCGAGGTCGCACTGGTCGGCGGGTCGGTTGCAGCCGATGCCGTCGCAGATGCGGCTGCGGGCGGTGACGTATCGGGCCAGTGCGGCGTCGGGCCGGTAGGTGTGGGGGCTGTGGTCGAGTAGGTGGCCGGTGAGTGGGTCGGTGACGAGGCGGCGGTATTCGGAGTCGGTGGCGAGCTCGCGGGCGTAGTCGGGGGTGATGGGGCCGTAGCGGTCGAGCCAGCCGGCGTGCTCGGTCAGGCCGAGGAGGGTGTCGTGGTCGATGACGAGGCTGGTGGTGGCGCGGCGGGCCTGGCGGGGGGTGAGCTCGGCACGGGCGAGTGCGTCGTCGCAGATGTCGACGAGCGCGTCGGCCATCCGCTGGTCGCGAGTCCGCGGGTCGTCGGCACCGGTCTTGGTTGACCAGTAGCGCAGTGCGGTGATGATCCGCTCGGCCTGGTCGGCGGCGAGCCCTTCGGCGGTGATGGTCGCGGTGCCGGCTGCTGTGGGCCACATGGCGACGCGCCGGTCGGTCCGGGCGGCTTTGCGCTGCTTCTCGGTCTGGGCGGGGTCGGCTTCGATCAGCGCGCGGGTGACGGTGCGGCGGAACGCGGCGAGCCCTTCACCGGGACGGGTGCCGTCGCCGAGGGCTTTGGGCAGCGCGAGCCGTTCGACCTCCCGGGCCAGGTCGACGGCCAGCCCGGCGGTCTGCGCGGCGAGATGCGCGGCGTGCCAGTAGGAGATCCGCCCGGCGCGCAGCGCCGCCAGGGTGGCGGTCAGACACCCCGACAGGTTGCGGGCGGCGGTGATCCGCCGGTCGGCGGTCTGCTTGCTCAACGTCAGCGCGGCGGCGACCTCCTCCCGGCCCCAGTCGTGCGTGCCCGGCTCACCGGCGACCGCCGCCAGCACCGGCTGCTGGATGGCGTCGAGCCAGTGCCGGGCCTTCTCCAGCGTGCGGAGCAGCACCACCTGGTCGAACTCGCTCAGCGTCTCGACGTCGAAGCAGGCAAGCTCGGCGATCACCTGCGGGCCCGGCTCGGCGGCTTCGAGCAGCGCCAGGCGAGCGGAGACCGGCATCGGGTTGCGCCAGTCGGTGAGGTCGACCACT
>DATLNF010000030.1:0-32114 GCA_035536955.1 Mycobacteriales bacterium
GGCCACCGCCTCCGCCGTATCCGCGATCTGCGCCGCCGTCGCCGCCAGCTCCTCGATCGTCGACGTCGTCTGCGTCACCGCCGACGACTGCTCCGTCGCCGACACCGCATGCTCCTCCGCCGTCGCCAACAGCTCACCCGCGCTCGCGGCGATCTGCTCGCCGCCACCGCGGATCTGCGCGACGAGGTTCCGGAGGTTGCCGAGGGTGTGGTTGAACGAGCTGGAGAGCAGCGAGATCGGCTTGGCGTACGCCGAGTCGTCCGCGTCGGCTCCGCTGTCGAGGTTGACCGCCAGGTCACCCCGGGCCGCCTGCTCCAGCACCGTCGACAGCTCAGCCACCCGCGCGTGCAGTGCGTCGCGCTCCTCCTTCGCCGCCTTGCGCATCCGCCACACCGCGCTCGACAGGCTCGAGTTGAACCAGGCCGCCGCCGGGAACAGCGGGCCGATCACGAGCAGCGGCCCGAGCGAGTCGCGGTCGAGCGTGTCGGCGAGCGCGGACGCCCCGACGACCCCGGCGGTGGCGGCCAGCCCGAACAGCGCCGACTGCACAGCGGGCATCGACACCGCGGCGAACAGGACGATCGGGAAGTAGAGGAGCCAGAACGGCCCGTCGATGCCGCCGGTCGCGGCGACGGTGCCCGTGACGAAGACCATGTCGCCGGCGAGGAGCACGACACGCCAGACGTTGATCGACCGGTGGATCGCCGGCACGTTCTTCTGCAGCGTCGGCAGAATCGTGAGCAGGAACGCGTCGACCGCTCCGAAGAGCGCCCAGAGGTAGACGGCGCTGAGGTCGACCTCGAGCCGGCTGGTGTCGCTGCGGTCGATCACGGTCGCGGCGGCGACGGCGAGCACGAGCGCGCCCCACGTCGCTATCGCGGCGACCCGCGCCAGTCGCTTGGAGAAGTCCACTCTGGTGTGCCTTTCATCCAGCCCGTCGGACGGCACCGAACCGGTGCCGCAGTGCGAACACGGCCGAGGCGTCGATGACGCCGACCGGGCCGTTCGGGTCGCTGACCTGGCCGAGCAGCAGGGCCCCGGCCTCAGGGGGAAGCGTGAGCAGCGGCGGCTCGACGGTGTCGATGTCGACGTCGAGCACGCCCTCGACGCGCTCGGCGATGAGGCCGACGGAGACCGGCGGCCGGGTCAGCACGACCATCCGCTCGGCGCCCTCGCGCCCGCCGGCCGCCGCCGTGATGCCGAGCAGGAAGCGGATGTCGACGACCCCGAGGATCCGGCCGCGCCAGTTGGCGACGCCGGCCACCCAGGCGGGCGTGGCCGGGACGCGGGTGAGGCCGGGCATCCGCCCGACCTCCGCGACCGCATCCATGGGCAGCGCGAAGCGCTCGCCGCCGAGGCGGACCACGACATGGGTCATGCCAAGGAGCATCGGCAGAAGAGGCGGCCGCTTGAACGCGGGGCTGGTCCGAACGGGCTAGCCGGCGTACGGCGCAGCGTCGTCCTGGCCGGCCTCGACCGTCCCGGGCGGCGACTCAGGCTCGCGGCGGCCGATCCCGACGGCCGCGGAGAGGGCGCCGAGCACGATGAAGGCGAGACTGGCCCAGGAGCCGGTCAGCACGACGTCCCCCTCGGTCCGGCCGCCGGCGAGTGTCACGACGACCGCGAGCCAGACCACGGCGGGGACGGCCGCCGCGGCCGCGGAGCCGGTGGCCCGCCGGCCCCGGACGGCCACCACGTAGTTGCCCACGACGGCGAGGACGACGCCGACGGAGACGCCGGGCACGGGCGCGCGCGGGACGAGGAACGCGCCGGTGACGGCGAGCAGCAGGGAGAGGAACGCCAGCATCACGACGGTGGCGACCCGGGCGATGGTCGAAGCCGGCACCGTGGGTCAGAGCCCGGCGAACAGGTCTGGCTCGCGCCCGGTCTCGGTGTCCGTCGGGCCGAGGTCGCCGTGGATGAGGATGAAGTGCTCCACGCCGAAGGCATGCATGGCGACGTTGTCGGCGAGCGCGAAGAACGGCCCGTCGACAGCGATCTGCGACCGGTGGGCGCGCATCGCCGCCATCTTGCGCTCGAAGTCCTCGGGCGTCCCGGTGACCTCCGTCGTGATGACGCCGTCGTCGACGCCGAACGGCAGGTCGTCGACGGATTCCACGCCGGCGAAGAACCCGGGGCTGTCGGACTCGCGGAACGCCTCGATGCCACGCTCGAGCATGGACCTGGCGATCGCGCCGGCGTACACCTTGCTGACCCGCCACGGCGACGGGCGCGCCGGGTCGGCGGCGAGCGCGACGGCCCGCATCGTCACCCGGTGCGCCTGGATGTGGTCGGGATGGCCGTACCCGCCGTTGTCGTCGTAGGTGACCACGACCTGTGGCCGGACCTCGCCGATGACGTCGGCCAGGTCGCCTGCGGCGACGTCGACGCCGGCCCGCCAGAACGCGCTGGGCTTGTCATTGGGCGGCGTCCCCATCATCCCGCTGTCCTCGTACCCACCGAGGAACCGGTGGTCCGTCACCCCCAGCTCGGCGCAGGCCGCCGCCAGCTCGCGCTCGCGCTGTGCACCCAGCGCCGCGCCCGTCCCGAGGTGCGCGAGGTCGGGTACGACGATCTCGCCCTCCTCACCGCGCGTGCAGGTGACGAGCGTCACCCGCGCACCCTCGCGGGCATAGCGGGCCATGGTGATGCCGGTGCCGATGGCCTCGTCGTCCGGGTGCGCGTGCACGATGAGCAGTCGGCGGTCCGGCGGCAGCATGCCGGGAAACCTACCGACTAGGAGGCGTACACCTCGTCCGGCAGCCGGAACTCCCGGCGCAGCGTCCGGAGCGCCTCGGCGTCGGGCATCGGCGCCATCCGGCTGCGGAAGTCGACCGGCCCGACCTGCCAGAGCGCGAAGACCTCGGCGAAGTCACCCGCCGGCGTGGCCAGGTCGGCGCAGCCCTCGCAGCCTGTCCACGGCACATCCCGGTCGATGCCGCGCAGGGCACGCCAGCGGTGGCGGCTCTCCCCCGTGCCGAGGTCGAAGTCGTAGGCGTGACCGATCTCGTGGGCGATCGTGAACGCCAGCTCGGGGATCGACTGGTCGCGCCGTACGAAGATGTAGATGTGCCGGTCCGGCTCGTACGCGATGCCCAGGATGCCGCGGCGGGCGGGATGGAACGAGATGCCCCAGCCGAGCTCGCGCCAGCGGTAGCTGATCAGACGGAGCGCGGCCTCGCCGTTGCGCTGCTGCCATCCCGGCGCGAACCGGTCCACCCGGCGCGGCGACCGCAGCGCGGGGCGCGGTGCCGCCGCGGGCGCCGCCGGGCGGGCCGCGAGGCGGGGGGCTGCGGCAGGCCGTGCGGCGGCGACCACCGGACGGGCCGGCGGCGGGGCGGTGCGGGCGAGGTCGGGTTCGACGAGCAGCGCGCTCGGCTGGTACGCCGGTCGCGGGATCCCGGCGAAGGCGCGGACCGGCGCGGGCCGGACCGGGTCGACCGTGGGCGCGGCGGCCATCGGGAGGACCACGACGAGCCCAGCGGTCGCCGGCAGCAGGAAGGCGCGCATGCTCCGCAGAGCCAAGGCGAAGCCTCTCGGTTCGGAAGTGCCGCCAGTCTGGCAACCGGACACAGGGAGTGACTACGCCGAAAGTGTGAAGTTCCGGCCGAAATCTCTGTGCAATCGGACGATCTGACGGCGGTCGTACCCGGTCCGCCGTGCTCGCGGCCGTCTGAAGGGCGCCGCGCTACCCCGACCGGACCATGGCGAAACCGCCATTTGCGTGTTTAGTTCCGCCGATTGCCGGATTTGTTCCAGGAATCGCTCAAGGTTGCCCGTCCGGCGACCCGAATACGGAGCGTGACCTTCTCTACGGCGACTCTCCGCGGTGCGTTCTCCTTCCGCCGGCAGGCGACCCTGCTGCTCGCCGTCATCGCGATGCTCGTGAGCGTCATGGCGCTCTCCCCCGCGGCGCACGCCGGCCCCGGCGAGGGCGACTTCTTCAACCGGGCCAACAGCGCGCGGGCCACCTACCGGATCCGCGGCTACGTGAGCAGGGCCGACCTGGTCACGGTCGCCCGCCGACACGCCGAGCGCATGGCGGCGCAGAAGCGGATCTTCCACAACCCGAACCTGAGCCGCGAGGTCACCGGCTGGCGCGCCGTCGGCGAGAACGTCGGCATGGGCACGGACGTCGCCCCGATCCACAACGCGTTCATGCGGTCGACCAGCCACCGGGCGAACATCCTGGACAAGGGCTTCGGCGAGGTGGGCATGGGCACCGCGCGGGACTCCAACGGACGTCTCTACATCGTCCAGGTGTTCCGCCAGCGCTGACGCGCTCGCCCGCCGCCTCTGCGGCGAACGGCTCAGAATTCCTCGGCTGAAAAGACCTCGGGGCGCGAGCCCTTTCGCAGCCTTCTCCGTTACTCTTAGTAGCGGTACCGTGCGTGGCGGGGGCTACGCCTGACCAAGGGGGCACCAGTGCGCGAGCGCTCGATCGACACGATCATCCGTCCGGCAGCGGTCCTCCCGACCAGCGCCGCGCGGGCCATCCTCACGGCGCTCGCCGACATGGACGTCTCCCGCGGCGGCGTCTGGAACGCCTCGACGACGCTGTGGCAGCGCTACGACCACACCTGGGACGGCGCCGCCGGCATGCGCGGCGGAGCGGTCATGCTCGGGACGATCGCGGTGATGTACGACCACCCGCGCATGCACGAGATCACGATCTACAAGGTGTCGGTGGCCGAGGCGGGGGTCGACCAGGGGTGGACGACCGAGTCGCTGTGCGATGACGCGCTCAAGCACGCCGGCCTCACGCTCGCCACGTGCCCGCGCGCCCCACTCGCCGCGCCGCCGACGGCCGACCCGTTCCGCGACCCGGCTGACGACGAGCGCCGCAAGTCGTTGCTGCAGACCGACGTCGGCACGCTGCTGCGCAAGGACGTCCGCGAGCTCTTCGGCGGCCGCAGGGCGGTCTGACCCCGCGGACCCGGAAGCGGTGCCGCTCAGTCCGGTCCTGACCGGACTGGGGGTCACCGCTCCGGCGGGAGGGCGGCGCGGACGGGAACGCCCGCCCAGGACTGCGGCAGGGGCACCGGGCGCCACGACGGCTCCGGCGCCCAGGACGCCCACTTCTCGTCCCACCAGCGGCGTCCCGCAGCGAGCTCAGCGCCCAGCTCGTCGCCGAGCGCGACGACGCGCTCGACCTGCTCGGCGGTGAAGTGCCCGCGCTCGACGTGGCCGGCGAGCTTCTCGCGGTCCTTGAAGTACCAGTCGCCGTCGACCGGGACGACGATGTCGAGCTCGAGGTCCCGCGTGTCGAACCCGATCGGCGTCCGGCGGAACGCCTCCTGGATGTTGACGTACCACGCCTCGAACGCACGGTCCGGCCCGGACCAGAAGTGCCACAGCGCGTGGTCCTCGCCCGGCCGGTGCACCATCAGCACGCCGTGGCCGACCCAGCGGGTCCCCGGCCCCCGGTTCCAGGGGTGCCCGCCGGACTCGGTCGGGAACTCGCCCTCGAGGAAGCCGAGCTCCGCGCCCTCGGGCAGGTAGACGACGAGCTGGTCGTCCGAGTCGTCCACGACGTACACGGTCATGGCCTCCCACGGTCGTCCGTCGTCGAGCACCTCGCGGCGGACGATGGTGTCGCCGTACGACCAGGCCATGGGCGCATCATGCCGCTCGGCTTCGACGGCCCGCCGACCGGAGTCGATGTCACAACACCGCCCTCCGCGGTGCTGTAGAGACATGGAGCTGATCCGTCATGGCCGAGCGGCACCCGCCGCGGTCCTGGAGCGTCCGAGGGAGACCCGCGTGAGGATGCCGGGCTCGCCCGCGCCTTCCGTCCGCTCGGACCTCGAGGTCGTCTTCCGCCGCGAGTACCCGGCGGTCGTGGGGGTGGCCGCCCGCGTGCTCGGCTCGCGGGACCAGGCCGAGGACGTCGCCCAGGACGTCTTCCTCTCCTTCGGGCGGACTTCGGTCCCAGCTTCAGAAGCGCGCGGCTGGCTCTGCGTCGCTGCGGCGCACACCGCGCTGAACCTGCTGCGGTCCGGCCGCCGTCGCTCCGCGCGGGAGGACGCCGTGGCGACGTACGACGCCGTCGTACCGGACGTCGCGGACACCGTCGTCCGGCTCGAGGAGCGCACGCACGTCCGCGCGGCGCTCGCCCGACTCCCCCGCAAGCAGGCGATGGCCCTGGTGCTGCGGCACAGCGGCCTGAGCTACGCCGAGGTCGCGGCCGCCCTCGACATGTCCCCCGGCAGCGTCGGCACGACCGTGCGACGCGCCGAGTCCACCTTGCGCAAGGAGCTGACCCGTCATGCGTCATCCCTCTGACGGCGCGCTGCGCCGGCTGCTCGACGAGCCGTCCGGTGTGGCCGAGACCGACCGGCAGCACGCCGCCGACTGCCCGCGGTGCCGCAGTTCGGTCGACGCGATGCAGGCGGACGCCGCGCTCGTCGCCGCGCTGATGACCGAGGAGTCGACCGAGGTCGATGTCGACGGCGCGTGGCTCGTCGCCTCCACGAGCTCGTCCGCCACCGCGCGGTCGACGATCTCGACGCCGGCCGCTGCCCGACGCCGCGCGCTGGCCCGACCCGTCGCGGCGGCGCTCGCCTTCGTCGTGGTGCTGACCGGGGCCGGCGTCGCGGCCGCCAACGACTGGCTGCCGATCTTCCGGACGGAGCGCGTCGCGCCGGTCAGCATCACGGCCGCGGACCTCCTCGCCCTGCCGGACCTCAGCGCGTACGGCGACCTCCTGGTGACGAGCAGGCCGAACGTGCGCGCTGTGCCCGACGCAGCCGCAGCGGCAGCGGCGACCGGCCTCGACGTCCCGCAGGTCACGGACCTGCCGCGCGGCGTCCGCGGCGAGCCGGTCGTCCAGGTGGGCAGCAAGGCGTCGGTCACGTTCACGTTCTCCACCGAGCGCGCCGCGAAGGCTGCTGCGGCAGCCGGCAAGCCGCTGCCGCCGCCGCCGCTCGGCCTGGACGGCAGCTCGGTGCGCCTCGACGCTGGTCCTGGAGTGGCTCAGGTCTGGTCGTCGTCGGCCGGCGTGCCAGCTTTGATCGTCGGACGCGCGGTGGCGCCGACGGCGTACTCCTCCGGTGTCCGGTTCGAGACCATGCGCGACTACCTGCTGTCGCTGCCGGGTCTGCCTGAACGGGTCGCGGACCAGCTCCGGGCGTTCGCCGCCGACGACTCGACCCTGCCCCTGCCGGTGCCGGCCGACCGGGTCACGACGAGGTCGGCGCGGGTGCGGGGCGTCGACGCGGTGGTGCTGACGACGCGGGACCGGACGATGGCCGGCGTCGTGTGGGTGGCCGACGCAGTCGTCACCGTCGTGGCCGGCTCCCTCGACGCCGATGAGGTCCTCACGGTCGCGCGGGAGCTGACGTGACGGCAGCCGACGTCGCGTCGGTGGACGACGACGCCACACTGCGCGGTATGGCCCCGCCCGCCGACGTGCCCACGCCCGCACCCGCCGTGTGGTGCTCAGGACTGCGGAAGCGGTACGGCCGCCAGCAGGCGGTCGAGGACGTCTCGCTCGAGGTGGGCCGCGGCGACGTCGTCGGGCTGCTCGGGCCGAACGGGGCCGGCAAGACCTCCGTCATCAAGATGCTGCTCGGACTGGTCCGGCCGGACGCGGGCGAGGTGCAGCTCCTCGGGCGTCCCGCCGGGGACCCGACGGCCCGCGCGCGCGTCGGGTACCTGCCCGAGCTGTTCCGCTACCAGCCGTGGCTCAGCGCCGCCGAGGTCCTGACGCTGCACGTGCGGCTCTCCGGCATCGACGTGTCGGCGCCGGAGCAGCGGGACTGCCTCGCGTTGGTGGGGCTGGCAGAGCGAGCAGGCGACCGCGTCGGCGGATTCTCGAAGGGCATGCAGCAGCGCCTCGGCCTCGCCGTCGCACTCGTCGCGCGCCCGGAGCTCGTGGTGCTGGACGAGCCGACCAGCGCGCTGGACCCGCTCGGCCGGGTCGACGTACGCGACATCGTCCTGGACCTGAGGTCCCGCGGGGTCGCGGTGCTCCTCAACTCGCACCTCATCGGCGAGGTCGAGCGGGTCTGCGACCGGGTGGTGATCCTCGACCGGGGCCGGGTGGCCGCGTCGGGGACGCTCGCCGAGCTGCTGGGCCAGCGTGAGCTCCGCCTGCAGCTGACCGGCCTGTCGGCGAAGGGACAGGCGCGGCTCGCCGCGACGGGACGGGTCGAGCGGGAGGGCGACTGGATCACGGTGACGCTGCCGCCCGACGACGACGGCTCCGCCGTGCCCGACCTGGTGCGCGACCTGGCGGCGCTCGGCGTACGCGTCCATGCGGTCGAGCCCGCGCGCATCACGCTGGAGGAGCGACTGCTCGGCATCCTGCGCGACGGTGCCGAGGCGCGGGCGGGCGGTGCCGCATGACGAGGCTCCGGACGGTGGGGACCGTCGCCGCGCTGACACTCCGCGAGGCGTCGCGGCGACGAGTGGTGCTCGCGCTCATCGGGCTCACCGTGCTGCTGCTCGCGGGGAGCGGCTGGGGGTTCTCGCGCGTCGCCGCCGAGACCGGAGGCAGCGCACTCACCAGCGGCGAGGCGCGGCTGACGGCGTCGATCATGCTGAACCTGGTGATGTTCGGATACAGCCTGGTGGCCGCGCTCGGCACCGCCTTCCTGGCCGGCCCGACCCTCGCCGGCGAGACCGAGTCCGGCATCGCGCTGGCCGTTCTCGCGAGACCGGTCCGACGGTCGGACTTCCTGCTCGGCAAGTGGCTCGGGCTGGTCGCCTTCGGCAGCGGCTTCGTCGTCCTCGCCGGCCTGGCCCAGTGCCTCGTCGTCCGCGCGACGACCGACTACTGGCCACCGCGGCCGGCCACCGCGCTCGCGCTGCTCGCCGCGCAGACCGTCGTCCTGCTGACCCTCGCCGTACTGCTCTCGACCGCGATCTCGCCCATGGCATCGGGCGTGGTCGCCGTCGGGCTGTTCTGCACCACGTGGGTCGCGGGGGTCGTTGGCGGGATCGGCGCATCACTCGGCAACGAGTCCGTCGCGCGCGTCGGCACGGTGTCCCGGGTCTTGCTGCCGACGGACGGGCTGTGGCGCGGTGCGATGAACGCGTTCCAGGACCCGACCGCGTTCACGTTCTTCGGCGACGGCGGGGGTCAGGCGTTCCCGTTCCTCAGCGTGGCCGCGTTGACGACGTCGTACCTCGTCTGGGCCCTGGTGTGGGTCGCGATGGTGTGGGGTCTGGCCGCGGCCTCATTCCTGCGGAAGGACCTCTGAGGTCACGGCAGGTTGGCGAGCGTCACGCGGATCGTGCCAGTCGTCTTGACCCGGCCATGCATGCAGCCGCCGGCAATTCCCCAGCCGTTCAGCGCGACGAATACGTGCAGCCGCGTCCGGGGCGCGATGGCAATCGGCTCGGAGGTCTCGCCGCAGAAATGCATGTACGAGTCGTCCTGCTCGCTGCGGACCTCAAAGAAGACCGGCTGGCCGTGCGTGTCCGTCACCTTCGCGGTGAAGTAGGTCTCATTCGCGCGGGTCTCGACGATCAGGCACGCGAAGTTGCCCAGCGGCTCGTTGCAGCCGGTCACCGGCGCCGGGTAGGCCTCGTAGCGCCCCTCAACGACGCGCTCCACCCGGGTGGGCCGCCGCTTGGCGTCGGCTGTCGCGCCCGAGGCGACGATCAGCCCGAGGCTCAGGACGGCGACAAGGATCCGGTTCACGGTGCCTCCTCTAGCGCCCGGTTTGTGCTTCGCAGCCAGTGCACCACCGGAGTCCAGAGACGCTTGTCGCCCAGCCGACATCGCGTCCACGTACTTTTACCGGCACGCCGGGGGGCCACCGGGGTACGTCGAGGCGGCCCGGAGACGGAGGCGGGCTGAGGGCTTGCGCGGCCCTGCTGCGCACTCCACGCTGTTCCGAAGGGGGAATCATGCGCGTGGGCAGACATCCGGCGATGTGCCGTGTCGTCGTGGTCGCGTTGACTGCTGTGACCGCGGCGTTCGCTTCGCCGGCCGGTGCGGCGCGCGGGCCCGACCCGCTGCGCGACCGGCAGTGGTCCCACGAGCGGATCCGCGTCGCGGAGGCCTGGCGGCACTCGACGGGCCGCGGGGCGCTCGTCGCGCTGCTGGACAGCGGAGTCGACTTCCGGCATCCGGACCTGCCGCGGAAGTTCGTGGTGCCGCGCGGCGCTGATGTCGTCGACCCCGACGGGTGCCTGGACAACACGTGCCGCGACGACGGCCCGCGGGACATCGACGGCCATGGCACGGCGGTCGCCGGTGTGATCGGGGCCGTTACCGGCAACGGGATCGGCATCGCCGGACTCGCGCCGTCCGCGCGCCTCATGCCGGTCCGGATCGTGTCGCCGACCGGGCCGTCGTTCCGTGCGCTGGCGCAGGGGCTCCGGTTCGCGGCGGACCACGGCGCGGACGTCATCGGCGTGTGGGTCGCCTTCCCAGAGCTGCCGCACGCCCTCAGCGACAACGGCGTCAGCGGCGAGCAGGCGAACGGCCAGCCGGCGGGGTCGGTCGCCGAGGTCTACGCCGCAGTGGAGTACGCATGGTCGCGCGGCGCCGTCATCATCGCCTCAGCCGGCAACGGCTGGCCGTCGGGCAGCATCGTGGACGACTCGCTGCCGCCCTCGGGCCCAGGGAAGCCCGAGTGCGGCGTACCGGCGGTCCACCCGCTCGTGCTGTGCGTGGGTGCGGTCGACCGGCAGGACCAGCGCGCCTACTACTCCGACTACCGCCCGCTCGGCTCGGACATGCTCATGGTCGGCCCGAGCGGCGGCGACGTGACGGGCGGCCCGCTCGCGAGCACCGTGCCGTGCGCTGACCGGCTCGTCACGACCGCGCTGACCGGAGCCACCCGCGCCTGCCCCGGCGACCTGCCGGCCGGTTACACCACAGTGAGCGGGACCACCGGTGGCACCGCGCACGTCGTCGCCGTGGCCGCGCTGCTCGCGGCACAGGGCAGGACCCAGCAGCAGATCGTCGACGTCCTGCGCGCTACCGCCGTCGACCTAGGCGTACCCGGGACGGACCCGTTCTACGGCCGCGGCCGCGTCGACGCGCTCGCGGCGGTCACGGCGCCGCGGTAGCGCGCGCGTTGCCGGCTACCGCCCGAAGCACGGACTTCACCTCGTACGGCCGCAGGTGCGGGTGCTTCGACAGGAGCAGCGCCACCAGGCCAGTGACGTACGGCGCGGCGAACGAGTTGCCCGTCATGATCATCGAGGTGCCGTTGGTCCACGCCACCTCCACATCGATGCCGGGCGCTCCGAAGTCTGCTGGTGGCGAGGCTCCGCAGAGGAGCGGAAGCGGGTCCTCGCTTTTCTCGGTCGCGGCGACCGAGATCACGCTCGCGTACTCGGCCGGGTACGTCGGAGCGGGCACGTTGTTCATCGCGCCGACCAGGACGACCCCCGCGTGATGCGCCTCGTCCGCGATCTCGTGGAAGAGCGCGAACAGCTCCGGCTTGGCTGTCGACAGGGACAGGTTGACCACCCGCGCTCCGGACCTGATCGCCCACCGCAGGCCGGCCGCGAACACCTCGCCCTTGCCGCTCGCGCGCGGGCCGAGCACCCGCACGCTGGTGATCTCGCACAGGGGCGCGATGGCGCGGATGACGCCGGCGCACGCGGTGCCGTGCCCGAAGAGGTCCTCGTGCGGGCCGTCCATGATCGATATCCGGTCCTCGTCGCGGTCCCAGGACATCGAGACCCCGGGCGCGAACGGCCCGGCCACCGCGGCATGAGATTCGTCGACGCCGCTGTCCACGAGCGCTACACGGACGCCCTCCCCGGTCGCCCCGTCGAAGGCCCAGTCGCGAGTCGGCGCGGCGTCCATCGCCCGCACCCGGGGGAGCGCGCCGGGCGCGAAGGCGTCTGACCACGCGGGCCTCAGCGTCCCGGACGTGACGGCCGCCCTCCCGTGTAGTCCAGGACGTCCTGCACGATCCGAACGGCCAGCTGGCGCTCGCGCGGTCCGGAGCGACCCAGGTCGGCGAGCAGGGCGACCACCGCGGCCTGGTCACGGTCCGCCGGCCCGGCGCTGTCCGCAGCCGCGCGCGCGGCGTCTGCGAGCGTCGACCCGTCGGCAGCAGCCGCCGCAAGGCGGACGAGCAGCGCTTGTCCGAGCTCCGCGAAGGCTGCGGCGCCCTCGATGGCGAGCGCGGCCTGCGCCGCGAACACGGTGGCCATCTCCATGTCCCGTTCGGCGCCAGGCCTCGACGCGTCGCGATCGAGCAGACTGAGCACCCCGAGCACCCGGCGCGGGCTCGACACGGGCACTGCCAGGATCGCGCGCGGGAGGTACCCGGTCGCTTCGGCCACGTCGCGGGCGAATCGCGGATCCCGCGCCACGTCGCTGACCGCGACGGCCTGTCCGCTCTGCACCACGAACCCGGCGACGCCCGCCGTGGCCGGCAGGCGCAGACCCGTCACGTCCTCGGCGCCGGCGCCGGCGGCCGTGGTGTAGACGAGCTCGTCGGCATCGTCGTCGAGCAGCGCGATCGAGCACGCAGCGGCGCCGAAGAGCTGTCGAGCGGTCTCCGTCAGCGACCGCAGGAGCTCGTCAGCTCCGGTCGGCGCGAACGCCGGGCCGACGGCGGCGGCGAGCCGGCCGAGCTCGGCCAGCAGCTCGTCCGGAGTCGCCATGACGTCGTTCCCTCGGTCGTCGGAGCAGGTGCAAACGTCAGCGGCCGGTCAGCTGACCGGCCGCTGACATGAAGGACCGCTACAAGGTAGCCGACGTCGGGTTGAGCACGTCGCTGCCCGAGTAGTGGAACGTCACCGGAGCGTCTGCGCTCGGCGCCTCCCAGGAGAGGGACGCCTGGCCATCCTTGACCTCGGCACGGGCGACCTCCTCGCCGCCGACCGTCACGGAGACCCATCCGCTCGCGTCCTTGACGTCCACGTTGCTGCCCACGCCGGGCTGGACCCGAGCCAGCGTCGTCATGGCCCCACCGGTGACTTTGCGAACCGTGTCGCCCGCGAGCACCAGCGTCGCGTCGACGGCGCTCGTGGCGGTCTCCGAGATCTCACGGACGCTGGGCGTCGTCACGGTGCCGCTGCTGAGGTCCTGGACCGCGCTGCGGGCGGTCTGCGGTGCCTCGTGTACGGCGGTGACGGCGTCACGCACCTCCTGGTTGACGGTCTTCCGCGTCTCCTGCGCGGTGTTGCCGGCCGTCGTGACGGCGCTGTCGCGCAGGTCCCGCGCCCGGTCGAGGCTGCCGTCGACGCGGTCGTCGACACGGTCCATCAGGTTGCGGTTCGGCGACACGACGTCGTCGTCTGCCGCATCCGTCGTGCCCTGGACAGCGTCGGTCGTCGCCCCCACGGCGTCCTGCGTCAGGGATCCCGCAGCGCGCGCTGGCGTGAACGACGTCGCTCCGCCGATGTCGCCGCCCGTGGCCGCGGTCAGGTCAGGGCCGGCGTCGCCACCGTCGATGGGGTTCGTCGCGTGGATCGAGCTCGCCCCGCCCTTGCCGCCGTCTTCGCCGCCCATCACTGCAGCGGCGCCACCGGTGAGCACCGCAGCGGCGCTGAGCCCGACGACTACTTCGCGCATGCCGTGCGCGTCTACGTCGTCGTCGACGTCTTCTGCTGCGGCGCCGATCGGCTTCTCGTTCTCGCTCATGTCCGTCTCCTTCACTAGGTGAACGGCTCCTGCCGCGGGATCACTGTCGCAACTATGTCCCTTGGCGCCTGTCGCGGCGAGGACAGGGCCTCTGTCACCTTCGGACACGCTCAGCCGACGCGGGTCTCGGGTCCCAGCCGGTCCACGCCATATGCTTGGCTCCGGAAACCGCTGACGGTCCTGGGGGTGCGGCGTGAACCCGGCAGCCGTGCATGCCCGCGACTTCGCGGCCACCGAGCTGTTCGGTGGCTGCGCCGAGGAGATGCTCGCCCGGCTGCAGTCCATGAGCCGTGCCCGCAGCCTGAAGCGGCACCAGATCCTCTTCGCCCAGGGCGATCCCGTCGACAGCCTCGTCATCGTGCGCTCCGGGCGCCTCAAGGTCTTCTCCACCAGCAGCAACGGCGACGAGCTGCTCCTGGCGATCGCGGACAGTGGCGAGACTCTCGGCGAGGTCGCGGTCTTCGACGCGGGCGAGCGGTCGGCGACCGTCGAGGCGATGGAGCCGTCAGAGGTCGTCCTCGTGCCCCGTCAGGAGGTCATCGCCGCGCTCAAGGCCGATCCCGCGCTGTCACATCGGCTCCAGGTGCGCATCGCGGCCGTCGCCCGGCGGCTGACGACGGCCTCGACGGACCTGGCCTACGTGGACCTGCCGCGGCGGCTGGCGAAGGTGCTGATCTCCCAGACGACGACGGGGGCGCCCGGGCGGGGGCTGTCCCAGTCCGACTTCGCTTCGCTCGTCGGGGGGTCGCGCCAGGCCGTCAACGCGGCGTTCGCCGGCTTCGAGCGCCGCGGGTGGATCACCCGCGAGGGCGGCCGCGTCGTGTCGCTCGACCAGGACGCGCTGCGCAGGTTCGCCGACAGCTGACGCGCGCACCTGCGTGGCAGGCCCGAGGAGAACGGGTCGACGTCGCTACTTGGTCAGGCAGAGGTCCACGTAGTAGCTCTGGCCGTCACCGGTCTGCGCCCACGTCCGCCACTCGCCGGCCGCGAGGCCCTTGGTGGAGAAGTTGTAGATGTACTGCAGCGCGGTGCTGTCCCAGCGATACGTGGTGCCACTGGTGGACGTCGCCTCCGGTGGGACCTCGTTCGCCGTCGCGGAGTTGCACGTCGGACCGCGGTAGTCCTTGGCGAAAACCGGGCTGCCGCTCTGCTGCACCGAGCCGCCGTCCAGAGTGCGCAGCTGGAACTTCAGCGGCACCGTGCTGCCGAGTCGGAACTTGCTCTGCGCCACCCCGGTCTGGTGCGCGGTGTCGTTGACCGGCTGCAGGAAGCCGCTCCACGCGTAGCGGACGCTGACGGTGAACGACCTCGTCGTCGTGTTGCCCGCGCCGTCGGTCGCCGAGCAGCCGACCGTCGTCGTTCCGATGGCGAACGTGCTGCCCGATGCCGGTGAGCACACCGCAGCGACCGAGGTGGTCACCGCGTCGGTCGCGCTCGCCTGGTAGGTGACGACCGCGCCGCTGACTCCGGTCGCGGTGACCACGATGTTGGCGGGCACCGTGAGCGTCGGTGCGATCGTGTCGCGGACGGTCACGTTGAACGACGCGGTGCCGACGTTGCCGGCGCCGTCAGCCGCGGTGCAGGTCACCGGAGTGGTGCCCAGCGCGAACGTGGAGCCGCCCGCCGGGTTGCACGTCGTAGCCGGTGAGCCGGACACCGCGTCCGTGGCGGACGCGGTGAAGCTCACGACGGCCCCGCTCGGACCGGTCGCCTCGACGGTGCGGTCCGCGGGGACCGCGACGACCGGGGCGACGGTGTCGACGACCGTGATCGTGAACGACGCCGAGCCAGTGTTGTTCGAGCCGTCCGACGACGTGCAGGTGACCGTGTTGACGCCGAGCGGGAACGTCGCGCCGGATCGCGGCATGCACGTGACCGCCGGGGAGCCGGCGACCGCGTCCGTCGCGGTCGCGGTGAACGTCACCGCTGTCCCGCCGGGGCCGGTAGCCTCGGCGGTGCGGTCGGCGGGCACGGTCACGACCGGGGCGATCGTGTCGACCACGGTGAGCGAGAACCCGCCGCTACCGGTGTTGCCGGCGTT
This sequence comes from Mycobacteriales bacterium, assembly GCA_035536955.1. Classification (GTDB taxonomy): domain Bacteria; phylum Actinomycetota; class Actinomycetes; order BP-191; family BP-191; genus DATLNF01. The sequence goes on from DATLNF010000030.1 coordinate 15,609, forward strand.
GTCGGTCGCCTCGCAGAGGACCGGTGTGACACCGAGCGCGAACGTCGAGCCACTCCGCGGCTGGCAGGTCGGCGTCATCTCGCCGTCGACAACGTCCCTCGCGGTTGCGGTGTACGTATACGCCGCACCCGACGGCCCGGTGGCCTCGATCGTGTCGCTCGGCGGGACCGTCACCGCCGGCGCGGTCTTGTCCCGCACCGTGACGGAGAACCCGCCGTTGGCGACGTTGTCGGCGCCGTCGACGGCCGAGCACTCGACGGGCGTGGTCGTGATCGGGAACCGACTGCCGGACGTCGGCGCGCAGGTGACCTGAACGGTGCCGGACACGATGTCCGTGGCCGTGGCCGAGTACGTGACGAGGTTGCCGGTCGAGCCAGTTGCCTCCTCGACGATGTCCGCGGGGAGGTCGAGCGCCGGCGGCGTCGTGTCCTGGACCTGCACCGTGAAGGTCCCGCTGTCGCTGTTGCCGGCGACGTCCCGGGTCGAGCAGGTCACGGTGTGCGTGCCGATCTCGTAGGTCGACCCGGACGCAGGAGTGCACGTCGCCGCGACGGCGCCGTCGACGAGGTCAGTCGCGCTCGCGGCGTACGTGGCCGTGGCGCCGGACGGGCCGGTCGCCTCGAGCGTCTGGTTGGCCGGCAGCGTCAGTGCCGGCGGGGTGGTGTCCACGACGGTGACGGTGAAGGAGGCCCGGCCGGTGTTGCCCGCGCCGTCCGTCGCCGTGCAGCGCACCGTCGTCTCGCCGAGCGGGAAGGTGGCGCCGGACAGGGGCTCGCAGCTGGGGGTCACCACTGAGACGGCGTCCGAGGCCGTCGCGGTGTAGGCGTACGTCGCGCCGGCGGCGCTGGTCGCCTCGACGGTCTGCGCTGCCGGCACGCCGATGACCGGCGCGAGGGTGTCCTGGACGACGACGTCGAAGCTGCGCGTGACGTCGTTGCCCGCGTCGTCGGTCGCGGTGCAGCTCACCGTCGTCCTGCCGAGCGGGAAGCGCGCGCCGGAGGCCGGTGCGCACGCGATGTCGACGGACGCGTCGACCGTGTCGCTCGCAGTGGCCGTGTACGTCACGAGCGCGCCGCTGGCCGCGGTGGCCTCCTCGACGACCCCGCCGGGGACGTTGAGCGTCGGGTCGGTCGTGTCTCGCACGAGCACGTTGAAGCCACCCGTCGCACGGTTGCGGGCGCCGTCCGTCGCGCTGCACGACACCGGAGTGGTGCCGAGCGCGAAAACGGATCCGGGGGCCGGCACACAGGTGACCTGGACCGTGCCGGAGACGGCGTCGGTGGCCGTGGCGGTGTAGACGACCGCAGCCCCGCTCGCGCTCGTCGCCTCGACGGTCAGGTCGCCGGGCAGCTCGAGCTGCGGCCGCGTCGTGTCCTCGACGGTCACCGTGAACGACCGGCTGACCGAGTTGCGGAAGTCGTCGGTCGCGGTGCAGGTGACGGTAGTCGCGCCGAGCGGGAACGTCCCGGACGGCGCGGTGCAGGAGACAACGACGTCAGGGTCGACGATGTCGGTCGCCGACGCGGCGTAGGAGACGGTCGCGCCCGCGGCCGAGGTTGCCTCGGCGACGAGGTTGGCCGGGATCGTCAGCGCGGGCGATGTCGTGTCGCGCACGACGACGTTGAACGAGCCGCTGGCGGTGTTGCCAGCGGTGTCACTCACCGTGCAGGAGACAGCGGTGGTCGTGATGCCGAAGGTGCTGCCGGAAACCGGCGTGCAGCCCGGCGTGAGGTCGCCGTCGACGGCGTCGTGCGCGTCGGCGGTGTAGCCCACCACGGCGCCGGTCGGGCCGGTGGCCTCGGTCGTGATCGTCCCCGGCAGGCTCAGCGCCGGACGGGTGGTGTCGCCCACGTTGACGGTGAACGATCCGTCGGACCGGTTGTTCGAGTCGTCGATGCCGTGGCACCTGACGAGCGTCGCGCCGATCGGGAACCTGCTGCCGGACGCCCGGTCGCACGAGACCGGCACGGTCGTGTCCACGGTGTCGGTCGCACTCGCCGAGTAGGTGACGACGGCGCCGGAGCCGCTGGTGGCCTCGGCGGTGACGCCGGCCGGGAGCGACAGCGTCGGGGCGGTGGTGTCCCTCACCGTGACGACGAACGAGCCGGTGCTGGAGTTCGAGCGCGTGTCGGTCGCCGAGCAGGCGACCGTCGTCGCGCCGAGCGCGAACGTAGAGCCGGACACCGGCGTGCAGGTGACCGTGCGGGCGCCGTCGACCGCGTCCGTCGCGGTTGCGGCGAACGTCTCGACAGCCCCGGCGGGGCCGGTCGCCTCGATGGTGCGGCTCGCGGGAAGCGTCAGGACCGGCCCGGTCGTGTCGACGACCGTGACCGTGAAGGTTCCGGTCGACGTGTTACCTGACGCGTCAGCCGCCGAGCAGGTCACGGTTGTGGCGCCCAGGGCGAACGTGGAGCCGGAGGTGCGCGAGCAGCTGACCGGGCGTGCGCCGTCGACGGCGTCGGTCGCAGTCGCGGTGTAGGTGACGACGGCGCCGCTCGCGCCCGTCGCCTCGGCGGTCATCGGGCCCGGGAGCGTCAAGACAGGTGGCGTCGAGTCGCACGCGGCGACGGTGGCGGTCAGGTCGACCGTGTCGTCACGGGTCAGGGTCTGCGGTCGCCCGTCCCTGTCCGGATCCGCGTCGGTCCCGGTAGCTCGGAAGGTGACTCTCCCCGCGTACGACGTGACGGCGCCTGTAGCGATCGTCACGACGCCGGTTGTCGCGTTGCTGAGCGTGCCATTCGACAAGGTCGTCCAGTTCGATGGCAGCGTGATTGAGCCGAACGACCCGGCCGTCACGCCAGCCGGCGCCGACACCATCGAGATGGAGACGGTGGCGCCGTTGGCGAAGATCGATCCGTTGCCGCTGTGCTTGAGCGCGAACGCCACCGTCTTGCTCCCAGTGGCGTTGCGGCACACGGTGCCGTACGTGAGAGCGCTCGCGCTCACCGGCGTCAGCCCGTCGCCGTCGGTGACCAGGTCGTCCCCGGGGTAGGCGACCGAGGACGTGAGGAGCGCCATTGCGAGCGCTGCACTGACGACGGCAGCGGTACGGGCGAAGATCACGGCGTCTCCAGCCTGCGAGAGAGAAGGAGTACCTGGAAAGGAGCCCCAACAACATCTTCGCCACGGCGAAACGAGGGTGATAGGCCCGGCCGGCCCGGCTCGGGGGCTCTTTTGCGCACCCGCCGTGGCCCGTTCGGCGCAGTGCCGTCCCGACCTGCCCGTGTGGCGGGCGTTCAGGCCAGGTCAGCGTCCCGCAGCCGGTCGAGCAGGTCGTCGAGCCTGCGGAGGTCTTGCGCGCTGAAGCCGGCGAACACCTGGCGGAGGTTCCGGGCGTGCACGGCGGTCGCGCGGGCGAGGGTGTCCCGGCCCGATCGGGTGAGCGCGGCGAAGTAGACGCGCCGATCGGTCGGGCAGGGCACCCGGGTGAGAAGCCCGCCCTCGATCATGCGGTCGACCAGCCGGGTGACGCCGCCGCTCGTCAGCGCTACCTCATCGGCCAGCACGCCCATGCTCAGCCGGCCGCCGTCGGCCCGACTCACCCGGAGCAGCACCTCGAACCAGGTGTGCGGGACGTCGGCCTCTTGCTCGAGGGCGCGACCGAGCAGCTTGCCCAGCCGGCTCTGCGCCTCGATCAACCGGCCGAACGTCGTGATGAGGGCGTCGTCGGTCGCGGTCTGATCCATGAGGAAATCTTAGCAGGAAACCTCTGAGCGGGAAGATATCGCGGCTGACGGCGTTACAGCCAGTCGAGACCCCCAACTCGAAGGAGACGCACCATGAAGATCGCGATCATCGGAGCCGGCAACGTGGGCGGCGGGCTTGCCGCCGCTGCGACCGCCGCCGGCCACGACGTCGTCGTGTCCGCCAGCGACCCGGCCAGCGCCGAGAAGACCGCGGCGAACACTGGCGCGGCGGCGGCAGCGACGAACCGCGCAGCCGTGCTGGGCGCTGACCTCGTCGTACTCGCCGTGCCGCACGGTGCCGTCCACGGCGTCGTTGCCGAGCTCAGCAGCTCGCTCGACGGCAAGCTGCTCGTCGACGCAACCAACCCCCTCAACGACACGTACAGCGACCTGACCACGGCCGGCATCTCGGCAGCCGAGCGACTGCAGCAGCAGGTGCCCGGCGCGACGGTCGTCAAGGCGCTCAACACCGTCTTCGCCTCGCGCTACGCGACGCCCACCGAGGGCGGACGGCCGCTCGACGCGCTCATCGCCGGCGACGACCTCGCGACCAAGGCGACAGTCAGCGCGCTGGTCAGCTCGCTCGGCTTCCGGCCGATCGACGCCGGCAGCCTGCGGATGGCCCGGGCGCTCGAGGAGCTCGCTTTCCTGAACATCTCGCTCAACGCCACCAACGGCTGGGCCTGGCAGAGCGCGTTCAGCCTGGTCGGCCCGCAGGACGCAGCGGCGTGACGAGCCCCGTACCAGTGGTGGCGACCGCCGGGTCGACCGACCCGGCGGCGCCGCTCGTGGTGCTCCTGCACGGCCGGGGCAGCGACGAGCGAGAGATCATCGCGCTCGCCAACCACCTGCCGGCCGGGTTGGCGTACGCCGCGGCGCGTGCGCCGATCGCCGAAGGAAACGGCTACGCGTGGTTCGCCAACCGCGGCATCGGCCGACCGGTGGCTGACTCGCTGCGCGCGACGATGGACTGGTTCCGGGAGTGGCTGGACGAGGCAGCACCGGAGAGCCGCCCGGTCGTGCTGGTCGGCTTCAGCGGCGGCGCGGCGTTCGCCGGCGGGCTGCTCCTCGACGATCCGTCGAGGTTCGCCGGTGCCGCGATCCTCTACGGGACGCTGCCGTTCGACGCAGGTGTGCCGACGACGCCGGGCCGGCTCGCCGGCGTATCGGTCGTCGTGGCGCAAGGCGACCAGGACGCGGTCATCCCGCGTGAGCTGCTGGACCGGACCTGGACCTACCTGCGCGTCGAGTCAGGCGCCCGCGCGACCGCGCACCGCGACCCCGGCGGCCACGGCATCACCCCCGCAGCTGTCGAGGCGCTCGGGGAGTGGTTGAGCGCGGTGACAACCCGGAGCGCGGTGGGATGAACCGCACGATGACGCTGCTCACGCTGGACCTGATCGGCACATTCGCCTTCGCGGTCAACGGAGCGATGACCGCGATGCGGTCCGCACGTCTCGACGTCGTCGGGATCGTGACACTGGGCATGATCACAGCACTGGGTGGCGGCGTCATCCGCGACGTGCTGCTCGGCAGCACGCCGCCGGCCACGTTCCAGGACCCGCGCTACCTCGCAGTCGCCAGCGTCGGTGGGCTGCTCGTGTTCGCCCTTGGCCACCGCCTCCTGCGGTGGGCCGGCGCGATCACGATGCTCGACGCGATGGGGCTGAGCCTCTTCGCGGTGGCCGGCGCGACGAAGGCGCTCGAGCACGACGTCGCCCCGGCGCCCGCGGTTCTCCTCGGCGCCGTCACGGCGGTAGGGGGCGGTGTGCTGCGGGACGTCATGCTGACCCGGGTCCCCACAGTGCTGCACAGCGAGCTGTACGCCGTGCCCGCGCTGGTCGGCGCGGCGCTCACGGTCGCGGCGGCGGGGTCAGGCGCCGACGGGGCCGCCGCCGCGGCCGTTGCCGCGGTGACCTGCTTCGTCATCCGGATTGCCGGCGCGCGCTACGGGGTCAACGCTCCGCGTCCCACCCCCGTCGCAGATGCCCGGGAAGTCTCCGTCACGCGCGCGCGACGCCGCTCTCGTACGCCGCAACCGCGATCTGGGTGCGATCGCGGAGCTCGAGCTTCATGAGCACGTTGCTGATGTGGGTCTTGACCGTCTTCTCGCCGACAACGAGGACCTTGGCGATCTCGGCGTTCGACAAGCCCTGGGCGACCAGGCCCATCACCTCGAGCTCACGCGGGGTCAGCAGCTCGATGCGGTGCTTGCGACGACGATCGTCTCGTCCGGCGAACTCCGCGATCAACCGACGAGTCACGCCCGGGGCGAGGAGGGCGTCACCCCGACTGGCCGCACGCACGGCCGCGATGAGCTCGTCGCGGGGTGCGTCCTTGAGCAAGAACCCGCTGACGCCGATGCGCAACGCGTCGTAGACGTACTCGTCGTGGTCGAACGTCGTGAGGATGACAATCCTGATCTGCGGACGCTGGGCGAGGATCCGGCGGGCGGCGTCAAGACCGCTCGTCCGCTTCATCCGGATGTCCATCAAGACGACGTCGGGCGCTAACGCGAGGGTCTGCGCGATGGCGGCGTCCCCGTCGTCAGCGGTGCCGACGACAACGATGTCCGACTGCCCCTCGAGGATCAGCTGAAGACCGGTGCGGACAAGCTCTTCGTCGTCGACGAGCAGGACGCGGATGGACATCGGCTAGACCGCCGCGGGCTCGGGCAGTGACGCTCTCAAGGTGAAACCGCCGTCGGGGTCAGGGCGGGCGTCGAAGCTTCCGGTGAATGCCAAGACCCGCTCGCGGATGCCGATCAGGCCGTGCCCGGCGCCGACGGATTCCACGGACGAGCCCGATGCCTGGCGGGGTGCAGTGTTGCGGACCTCGATGTGCAGTCCCGTCCGGTCGCGGTGCAGCCGCACGCTGACGTCGGCGCCGGGAGCGTGCTTCGCGGCGTTCGTCAGCGACTCTTGCACGATGCGGTAGGCGGCGGCACGCGCACTTGCGGTCGCATCATCCCCGGCGTCGTCGACGAGGTCGATGGTGAGCCCGGCGCGCGAGCCGTCACGGATGATGGACGAGAGGTCTGCCGGCACCGCTTCGTCAGCCGTCACGTGGCCCAGCAGCGCGTGGAGCTCGTCGACCAGCGGCTCGAAGCTCTCGCCGACCTCGGCAAGCATCTCCCGAGCGCGCGGGGCGTCTCGCCGGATCAGGGACGCCGCGGCCCCCGACTGGATGACGAGAACGCTCAGCCGGTGGGCGACGAGGTCGTGCATCTCGCGGGCGATCCTCCGTCGTTCCTCGGACACGGCGAGCTGCGCTTCGACGTCACGCTCCCGGGTGACGTCCTGCAACCAAGACCGCAGCGTCGCGTTCAGCAGGTTGAGCCGACGCGCGACGCGGCCGGTGGCCGTCCCGCTCCCGACGATGGAGAGGACGACGATCACACACAGGCACGTCCAGTCGACGCGGACCATGTGCGGGATCTCGGCGAGCAGCGCGACCGCCGCGGCAATGACCGTGACGCGTGTGGGGTAGCGGGAGGCGATTTCGAACAGGTACATCACGATGACCACTTGGATTGCGTCGCTCTTGCGCACGGACGGCAGGCCGATGAGCAGGGTCAGCGCTGATACGACAGCAAAACCGGCGAGCGGCCAGCGGCGCCGGACAAGAAGGCTCGCTGCGAAAGCCGTCATCACGGCGACACCCGGCGCGACCTGATCCGGTACCGGCAGGTGTGGGGTCGGCTTCTGGAGCAGCATCTGGCCGATGCCGAGGCCGCACACGACGAGCGCGGCGACCAGGTCGAAGACGGGAGGCGAAATCCTCCGCCGCCATCCGCCGGCTACCCGCGTTGCGACGGCGGCCGCGAGTGCCGGGTCCGGTGCGCGCTCGTCTCTCGCCAACTCAACGTCGACACCGGCGTTGAGTGGCACAGACGCGATGAGCAGGGGACAGCTTCCCGGCCAGCTCACCTCGAGCTCCCCGCCGAGCACACGGAACCGCTCAGCGAGGGCGGACAGCGCTGGGTCCCACGGCGGCAAGGTGGACGCCTGGAGACCGCGCAGAGGTCCGACCGGCTCGGACCGGAGACGGAGCGCGTCGAGCGTAGCGACGACCTCGACGCGTAGAGCACCGGCGGCATCCGTGCGCGCCGCCGTCTCGACCGCGACCTCGACGAAACGGCGCACCGCGTTGCGCACCGCGGCGGGCTGCTCGTCCAGCAATGCCGGCAGGTCCACTGTCAGGACGACGCCGGCTCCGGCCGCCTCGGCCCGCAGCCGGGCCACGTCGACAACTGCCTCAGGCGCAGCCCCGGAGTCGACCCGGAGCACACCCAGGAGCCTGCGCATCTCGACCAGCGCCGATCGGCCGGCAGCGGCGACCTCGTCGATGGACCGCTCCGCCTTCGGTCCGGCTCGCCGTGCCGCCCGCACCGCGTCGGCCAGCCGCGACCGCACCTGCTCGACCGCATGCACCACGATCTGCTGGAGGTCCCGCGCGATCCGCCCGCGCTCGTCGGCGACGTCGAGCTCGGCGAGCGCCGTCGGCGCGTCCCGCAACCGGAGCGCGCGTTCGGCCAGCGAGGCCGCCGCCACCCGGCGCTGACGCTGGAGATGGCCGGCGTACGAGCCGAGGGCGAACAGCAGCTCGGTGAGTGCGATGGCCGGCCAGAACTCGCGCAGGACTGCCAGCCGGGCCGCTGAAGGCACCGCCATCGTGATTCCGAGCGGCACGAACAGGGTCAATGACCAGCCGAGCCATACCGGGGCGCGCCGCGTGTAGCAGGCCTGGCTGTAGCAGGCGACATTGACGATGAAGAAGCCGCTGTTGGCATACGGGACACCGAAGGACGGGGCGAGCGACACCACAGCGACCACCGCCGCGAGCGACAGCAGCGGCAGGTGCCGGCGCAGCATGAGCAACAGCGCGGCTGCGACGTACGCCGCCGCGAACCCTCGGCGTCCATGGGATCCGACCTCGCCCGCGGGCAGGGCGAGGGCCTGGTAGACCGCCAACGCCGTCAGCACCACAACGATGACGGCGTCGACAGCGGCTGGCGGCACGTCATCGAGCGTCCTCGGCCACGTCCGCGGAACCGGCGGTGCCAGTGCCGCCGTGGTCTCGTCACTCATGCAGTGGCCCCGTCCGTCCCGTGCTTGCGTGACCGAACCGTAGCGAGCGAGCGCCGGATGCTCCTCCGTCTCAAGGCGGAGTTGTCGCTGCTCAGGATCGGTCGCGCGACCGATGCGGGACCCCGGTTCGGCGACCCACAGTCGAGCCACCACGACGAAGGGACCTCTCATGTCACACCCGCAGCTCCGTCGCCGCACCGGCGGTGCGCTACTGCTCGCCGCTCTCGCACTGGTCAGCTCGGGGGCGGTCAGTGCCTCGGCCGCCGCCCGGTCGGGAGGTGACGGGCGCTTCCCCTTCAAGTTCGCGGACTGCGTCGGCTTGTGGTTCAAGACGTACTCCCCCCGCGCCGGGCTCGAGAAAGCAGTGCCGGACCGGTACGAGGTGATCGCCGGCCAGTCGAACGGCAGCCCGCTCGACGACGTGGCCGGCCTGGTCTACGGCAACCTCTACATCCAGACCGACCGGTGCGTGGACGGCAAAGGACGCCCGGCGACGATCAGCCGGGTCAGTGTGCAGGTCAGGCAGCCGGCGTTCGACCCCGGTCAACGGCCGGTGGCGTTCCCCGATGCCGACAAGCCGGTCGGCAACTTCTGGGAGTACTACTACCTGCTCGCCGTCGTGCTTCCCGACGGTGAAGAAGCCACGCACAAGCTCGGGCAGTACCTCGCCCGGCACGGCCTGCCGGTGCATGTCGGCACCGTTGACGCTGCCCTGGCGAAGATGGACGCGGCACCGACGGCGTACGTCGCTCCGACAACGCGAGTGGAAGCCGCCACGTTCGACTACCGCGTCGACGGCGTCGCGGCGAGCGCGGTCAAGGAGGGTCTGCACGAGCACGTCTCCTCGTACTACCACGACGTCGTCGGGCGCGACCGGCGCGTGCGGACGACCCGAACGGTCATCGACTCGCTGACGTTCGACTGGGTCGCTGCCTGCAACGCCACGTCGACGGGGGCGCGGATGACCGAGCTGATGGGCGCGAGCAGCAACCCCAACGGCGCGTGCTTCCACATGGAGGGCCCGCACACCTGGGTGACCACCGCCAAGCTGCCATAGCGGTTGGCCGGGCACGACGTGAGTCAGCCGAGCTGGGCGTCACGAGCGATCAGGGCTGCTCGCGCGCTCAGCCGTGCCGGACGTCTGCCGGACGCGTGCCGGCCGTGACCTAGGGCCCATCCGGCCTACTCACGCTGCGTCCCAGGCGCTATAACGAACCGATGAGCAGGGCGGCGCGTCTTCCACGCATGCTGCTCCTGCTGTGCGCTGCCGCCGTCGCAGCAGCGGCAGGCTGCGGAGCGCAGTCGCCACCCGGTTCTGTCTCGGTCGTGCTGCTGCACTGCGGGATGAAGCCGGTGACGGTGGAGGGACGGGTCTGGGAGGCGCCGCCACAGACCGTAGACGGCGACCCCATGCTCCCGCTTGACGCCACGAACACACCAAAGGACTGGACGGGACGAGGCACTGTTGTCATAGACGGCGACCGCATGACCTACACCGATGAAGGCGGCGAGGTCGTCGAGTTCGTCCCCGACGACGGCGGGCCGGCCCCGTCGTGCGCCTGACGGTTGCGCTGCATCCCGCGAGTTCCACGACGGCTTCCGACGACCTACGAACTCGTCACACGTTGAAGCGGAAGTCGACGACGTCGCCGTCCTGCATGACGTAGTCCTTGCCCTCCATGCGGGCCTTGCCCGCCGTGCGCGCGGCGGCGGTCGACCCGGTCGCGATCAGGTCCTCGAAGGAGATGACCTCGGCCTTGATGAAGCCGCGCTGGAAGTCGGTGTGGATGACGCCCGCCGCCTCGGGCGCGGTCGCGCCCTTGCGAATCGTCCACGCGCGCGTCTCCTTCGGACCCGCGGTGAGGTACGTCTGCAGGCCGAGGGTGTCGAAGCCGATCCGCGCGAGCTGGTGCAGCCCCGACTCGGTCTGACCCATCGACTGCAGCAGCTCGAGCGCCTCGTCGTCGGGCAGCTCAATCAGCTCCATCTCGACCTTCGCGTCGAGGAAGACCGCCTCGGCCGGCGCGACCAGCGCCGAGAGCTCGGCGCGCAGGACGTCGTCGCCGAGCTCGTCCTCGTCGAGGTTGAAGACGTAGAGGAACGGCTTCGCGGTCAGCAGGTGCAGCTCTCGCAGCGGCTCGCGGTCGAGGCCTGCCGCGAAGACGGTCTGCCCCGAGTCGAGCACCTCCTGCGCGCGGCGTACCGCGTCGAGCTGGGGCTGCGCGTCCTTCTTGACGCGCGCCTCCTTCTCCAACCGGGGCAGCGCCTTCTCGATCGTCTGCAGGTCGGCGAGGATCAACTCGGTGTTGATCGTCTCGATGTCGTCCTTCGGCGAGATGCGGCCGTCGACATGGACGACGTCCGGGTCGTTGAACACCCGGATCACCTGGCAGATCGCATCGCTGTCGCGGATGTTCGCCAGGAACTTATTGCCGAGGCCGGCGCCTTCGCTTGCGCCCTTGACGATGCCGGCGATGTCGACGAAGTCGACGGTCGCCGGGATCACCTTCGCCGAGGCGAAGATCTCGGCGAGCTTCGGCAGCCGCTCGTCCGGTACGCCGACCACTCCGACGTTCGGCTCGATCGTCGCGAACGGGTAGTTGGCGGCGAGCACGTCGTTCTTCGTCAGCGCATTGAACAACGTGCTCTTGCCGACGTTCGGCAGCCCGACGATCCCGATCGAGAGACCCATCAGCAACCACCACGGCGTACGACGACGCGTTGCTGGTGGCGAAAGCGGGCTATTACCCCGCTAATTCCACCAGCAACGGCGTGGTGGCGGCGAGAGAGGACCATCAGCTCTCGAGCTTCGCCTTGGCCCGCTTGCCGCGGGACCTCTCGCGGTCCGACGCGTCGAGGACGACCTTGCGCATCCGGACCGTCGCCGGCGTGACCTCGACGCACTCGTCCTCGCGGCAGAACTCCAGCGCCTGCTCGAGGGACAGCACCTTGTGCGGGATCAGCGGCACCAGGATGTCGCCGGAGGACTGGCGCATGTTGGTGAGCTTCTTCTCCTTCGTCGGGTTGACGTCCATGTCGTCCGACCGGGAGTTCTCACCCACGATCATGCCCTCGTAGACCTCGGTACCCGGCCCGACGAAAAGCGTCCCGCGCTCCTGAAGGTTGGCGAGCGCGAAGCCGGTCGTCGGTCCCTTGCGGTCGGCGACGAGCGAGCCCGACGGGCGGGTGCGGATCTCCCCGTGCCAGGGCTCGTACCGCTCGTGGATGTGATGCAGCAGACCGGTGCCGCGCGTCTCGGTCAGGAACTCGGTGCGGAAGCCGATGAGCCCGCGCGCGGGGACGATGTACTCCATCCGCGTCCACCCGGTGCCGTGGTCGACCATCTGCTCGAGCCGGCCCTTGCGCAGCGCCATCAGCTGGATGATCACGCCCTGGTAGTCGCTCGGCGTGTCGATGGTCAGGCGCTCCATCGGCTCGTGCACTTTTCCGTCAATCAGCCGGGTGACCACCTGCGGCTTGCCGACGGTGAGCTCGAAGCCCTCGCGCCGCATGATCTCGACGAGGATCGCGAGCTGGAGCTCGCCGCGGCCCTGAACCTCCCACGTGTCCGGGCGCTCGGTCGGCAGGACACGGATCGAGACGTTGCCGACCAGCTCGGCCTCGAGGCGGCTGATGACCTGGCGCGCGGTGAGCTTCTTGCCGCTCTGCCCGGCGGTCGGCGCGGTGTTGACCCCGATGGTCATCGAGATGCTCGGCTCATCGATAGTGATAACAGGAAGAGGCCGCGGGTCCTCCGGGTCGGCAAGGGTCTCGCCGATCGTGATCTCCGGGATGCCGGCGATCGCGATGATCTCGCCCGGACCGGCCGCGTCGATCGACACGCGCTCGAGCGCCTCGGTGCCCAGCAGCTCGGTGACCTTCACCCGCTCGACGCTGCCGTCCTGCTTGCACCAGGCGACGGTCTGCCCCTTCTTGAGGTAGCCGTTGTGGATGCGGCACAGCGCGAGCCGGCCAAGGTAGGGAGAGCTGTCGAGGTTGGTGACGTGCGCCTGCAGCGGCATCGACTCGTCGTACGTCGGGGCCGGGATGGTGTTCTTGATGACCTCGAACAGCACGTCGAGGTTCGGTGCGTCCGGGCTGGTGCCGTCGGCGGGACGGTTGAGCGACGCCTGCCCCGTCTTCGCCTGGCAGTAGACGATCGGGAACTCGATCTGCTCCGCGGTCGCGTCGAGGTCCATGAACAGCTCGTACGTCTCGTCGACGACCTCGGCGATGCGCGCGTCGTGCCGGTCGACCTTGTTGATGATGAGGATGACCGGCATGTTCTGCGCGAGCGCCTTGCGCAGCACGAAGCGCGTCTGCGGCAGCGGGCCCTCCGACGCGTCGACGAGCAGCGCGACGCCGTCGACCATCGACAGCCCGCGCTCGACCTCGCCGCCGAAGTCGGCGTGGCCGGGCGTGTCGATGATGTTGATGAGGATGTCCTTGCGACGTACCGCGGTGTTCTTCGCGAGGATCGTGATGCCCTTCTCGCGCTCGAGGTCCATCGAGTCCATGACGCGCTCGACGGTGCCTTCCTCCTGCTGGTGCTGCGTGTAGGCGCCGGACTGCAGCAGCATCGCGTCGACGAGGGTGGTCTTGCCGTGGTCGACGTGGGCGATGATCGCCACGTTGCGCAGGTCGTCGCGCGTGGGCATGCCAAAGCTCCGAGAAGTTGGGGGCGGTGGGGTCAGTCTACCCGCCGTACGCCGTTCTGAAGACCGCGCGCGGTGCGGCTACCGCAGGAGGCGGCGCAGGGCGTCGACGACCGGCAGGTCGGTCGGGATCCACGGCACCGAGCCGAGCCGGCTCGCGTCGAGCCACGCCGAGGCGACGTGCTCGCTGAGCGCGAGCTCGCCCGACTCGACGGAGGCGAGGTAGACCCGCAGGGTCATCGTGCCGTCGACCGTGCGCGCGTCACCTCCGATGCGCTCCCCGACGACGAGGGTGAGGCCCAGCTCCTCACGGCACTCGCGGACCAGTGCCTCTGCCTCGGTCTCCCCCGGCTCGACCTTGCCGCCAGGGAACTCCCAGAGCCCGGCGAGCTGCGGCGGAGCGCCGCGCTGCACGACGAGGACGCGGGCGCCCGGCGGCTCGCGGTCGAGGATCGCGGCGCCCACGACGACCCGTCGCTCGATGTCCGGGGGAGTGGTCATGGCCCTAGTCTTCCCCCATGGCGACCCCACTCGACGAGAACCGGCTCCGCGACGCGCTCTCCGAGCTGACCTGCTGGGACGGTCACCTGGAGACGGGCATCCACTGCCAGCGCCAGCTGCCGACGTTCCGCGACGCCATCCGGCTGGTCGACGCCGTCGCCGAGGTGGCCGAGGAGATGGACCACCACCCCGACATCGACATCCGCTACAACACGGTCACGTTCACCCTGCGGACCCACTCGGTGAACGCCGTGACCGAGCTCGACGTCGAGCTGGCCCGCCGGATCGAGCAGCTCTCGAGCGCCGCACAGGCGTAGCCGGCCGCGCCAGCGGGCACGTTCCCGGACATCCGGCCTAGGAGGACCCATGCCCACCGCGCTGACCCCGCACCTCGTCGACAGCTCGCTCGCGGCGCTCTCCGACTGGACCGGCGACACCTCGGCCATCCGGCGCACGATCCGCTTGGACACCCAGCAGCAGGTGGTCGACCTGATCGGCGCGGTCCAGGTCTCCTCGGGATCACTCCAGCACGAGCCGACGGTGGAGCGGGACGGCACCGCGGTCACGTTCACCCTGTCGACCGAGGAGCTCGGCGGCGTCAGCGAGATCGACATCGCCCTGGCCGCGCACATCGACAACCTGGCCGGCCGTCTCGTCGGCGCGCCCCCCACCCCCGGCCCGACCAGCGCGTCGGCGAGCGACGACGAGAGCGCGCGGCTGGCGGAAGGTGCCGGGCGCAACCACATGCCCGATCTCGTCGTCGACCACGACGGGCAGCCCGCCTCGCGCGGCGCGGCGAAGGGCCGCCGCGGTCGCGGCCGGGCCGGCGACACGATCGGCGTGCCGACCAACACCGGTGGCGGCGCGGTGACGCCGGGGCTCGCCGTACCGGACGACGACCCCGGTCACCCGAAGCCCGGCCCCGAGCCGGAGCAGCGCCCGAGCCGCCGGCGCTGAGCCCGGAGCCGCATCGCTCGGGCCGCGCTTGTAGCGTCGCGCCGTGGGTGAGCAGGCAGAGCAGTCGCTGACCGCCGCGACGCTGCACGGCCAGATCCCGCCCGGAGCGGAGCTCAAGCGCGTCGGCCGGATGTCGCTCGGCGCGGTGCCGGAGCGGTTCGACCTGCGGCGTACGGCGATGAGCCACGGCTGGTGCTCGCTCGCGCCGACGGCGTACGACGACGCGAAGCGCGTCCTGCACCGGACCCTGCTGCTGCCGGACGCGGGCCCGCTGACCGTGTCGGTCACCCAGCGCCCCGGCGGCCGGCTCGAGGCGTCGTGGGGACGGGTCAAGGGCTCCTGCGACGACCGGGTCGCGATCAAGGCGCAGTGCCGCCACCTGCTGGCGATCGACGACGACCTCGCCGACCTGCACGACCGCTGCGCGGCGCGGCCGGGGCTTGCGTGGGTGGCCGAGTGCGGTGCGGGGCGGATCCTGCGCTCACCGACGGTCTTCGAGGACCTCGCGAAGACGCTGGCGACGACCAACTGCTCCTGGTCGCTCACCGAGCTGATGGTCCGGCGGATGGTCGAGACCCTGGGCTCGGTCGGCCCGGGCGGGGAGCGCGCGTTCCCGAGTCCCGAGCAGGTCCTCGCGGCCGGTGAGTCGCACTTCACTGACGTCGTACGAGCGGGGTACCGCGCTCGCGCCTTCGTCGAGCTGGCCGGCCGGATCGGGGCGGGCGGGCTCGACACCGCCGCGTGGTTCGACCCCGCCGTACCCGACGAGCAGGTGCTGGCCGAGGTACGGACGCTCCGCGGGTTCGGCCCCTACGCCGCCGAGGGGATGCTCGGCCTCGTCGGCCGGCCGCGGGGGCTGGCGCTCGACTCGTGGGTGCGGGCGAAGCTGCCGAGGATCCTCGGCCTAGGCTCGATGAGCGACGCCGACATCGCCGCCCGCTATGCGCCGCTCGAGCGATGGGCCGGGCTGGGGCTCTGGCTCGAGCTGACCCGTGACTGGTTCGACTAGCCAGGTCGTGATCTTGTTGCCGTAACGCACAGGCTTCGCCTGGGGACAACGGCATCAAGATCACGACTTAGGGGTGGAGATCACGACTTAGGGGTGGAGATCACGACTTAGGGGTGGAGATCACGCCTTAGGGGTGGATACGACGCACAGCGGGGTGTCGTCGTGGATTTGTCGCAGGCCGCTGCCACGATCGCCGCATGGGTCTGACTGCCGTGCTCCTCGCCGTCGTCACCGCCGTGCTCGGGCTCGTCGCCGGATGGGCGCTGGGCCGCTCCCGTTCCGCCGCCGTGGTCGGGGAGCGCGACACGCTGCGGGCCGAGCGCGACGACCTGCGGGCGTCGTACGACGACGCGCAGCGCGACCTCGCCGACGCCCGCACGGCGGTGGCGGTGGCGGGCGAGCGGCTCGAGGCCGAGCGCGCCGCGATGACGCAGCGGATCGCCGACCTGCAGCAGTCGGAGGCCCAGCTCAAGGAGTCGTTCCAGGCGCTGAGCCACCAGGCCCTGGAGGCCAACAGCAAGCAGTTCCTCGAGGTCGCCCAGGCGACGCTGCGCGCGGCGCAGACCGAGTCGCAGGCCGACCTCGACCAGCGCCGGCAGGCGGTGGAG
>DATLNF010000031.1:0-19567 GCA_035536955.1 Mycobacteriales bacterium
TCCGGGCTACCAATCGACACACCCGGACGGCCGATACCTTCTACGGCTGAGAAGCCCACTCCGCCCCCGCCGCTCTCCACGACCGCGAAGGCCGCCGCCGTGACGATCCACATCTCCGACGCCGCGATCCGCCCGGCCGCGATCCTCCCGGTCCAGGAGGCAGCCGCGATCCTGCGCGCCCTCGAGGACCGCGACGTCTCCCGCGGTGGTGTCTGGAACGCGACCCCCGGGGTCTGGCAGCGCTACGACCGCACCTGGTCCGGCCCCGCCGGCAGCCGCGGCGGAGCCGAGCTGGTGGGCTCCGTCGGCGTCGTCTACGACCGCCCGCGCCGACTCGAGATCACGCTGTACAAGGTGACCCTCACCGCCGTCGGCCGCGAGATGGGCTTCACCGCCGACTCGCTGTGCGACGAGGCGCTCGGGTACGCCGGCCTGTCGCTGGCCACCTGCCCGCGTGCGGACCTCCTCGCCCTTCCCGCGAGCGATCCCTTCCAGCAGGTGCCGAAGCCGCGCACGCTCGGCGAGATCCTCAACACCGACGTCCTCGCCCTCGTGGGGCTGCGCAAGGCGCAGTAGCCGCTCAGCGGATGGCAGCAGCCTGCCTCGACCGGCCACGACCCAGCAGGTCCGACACCGCATCCGTGCCGACCTGCTCGCGGAAGTCGCTCACGGTGTACGCGCGGAGCACGGTGCGCCCCCGCGCCCGGGCGGTGGCCGCGCGTGGGAAGCCGAGCAGCGGACCCAGCTCGCCGAAGTACTCACCGGGCCCCGCCGTGCCGAGCAGGTCCTCGTCGCCGTCCACCCGCGCGCGCACCAGCTCGATCTCCCCTTGGTCCACCACGTAGATCAAGGCGCCGCGCGAGCCCTGCTCGAAGAGCACCTCACCCGCGGCCAGCTCCACCGCGTGGACGCCGGGTGCCGGCGTCGACAGCTCAGGGGTCATCCGCACGACGCGGTCCGCCAGCGGGATCATCCGCTCGTCGTGCGTAGCCACGACGACGATGCGACCGGGCGCCGCCAGCCGGCGCAGGATCGCGATCACGCTCTCGACCTGGAGGTAGTCGAGGTGTGCGGTCGGCTCGTCGGCGAGCAGCATCGTGGGGTCATGCACCAGGGCGCGCGCGATGGCCACCCGCTGCTGCTGTCCGCCGGACAGGTCCCCTGGACGGTGCGTCGCGCGGTCGGTCAGGCCCATCTGCGTCAACAGCGCGGCGGCCCGGTCCCGCGCCGCGCGCCGGCTGACGCCCGCGGCCCACAGCGGTGCCGCGACGTTCTCGGTGGCGGTCAGGCTGGGCACGAGGTTGAACGCCTGGAACACGATCCCGACGGTGCTGCGGCGGTACGTCGTGAGCTCCTGCCCCGCCAGGGACGTGACCTCGGCGCCGTCGAGCCGGATCGACCCGGCGGTCGGGGCGAGGATGCCGGCCAGACAGGACAGCAGCGTCGTCTTGCCGCAGCCGCTGGGACCGAGCAGCAGCACCAGCTCGCCGGACTGCGCGTGCAGCGAGAAGTCCTCGATGGGGCGGACGAGGTAGCCGCCGCTCGCGTACTCGACCGTGAGGCGGTCGACGTGCAGCTCGCTCATCACGGGCCGCCGAAGGCGAGGGCGGGCTCCACCGTGACCGCACGGCGCAGGCCGGCGACGCTTGCCGCGAGCCCGACGCCGAGGGCGACCACCGGCAGCAGCAGCATCGCGCGGAGCGGGATCGTGATCGTCAGCGGGAAGACCGGAGTCAGCACCCGCGCGAGTCCCATGGCGAGGAGGGCGGCCGCGACGGAGAGCATGACCGCCTGGAGCGCCAGGCCGACGAGCAGGCCGCGGGAGGACCAGCCGGTCGCCTTGAAGACCGCGAAGTCGCGGAGCCGCTCGAGCGCCGACAGGTACACGACGGACCCGATGATGAGTGCGGCGACGAGCCAGAGCAGCAGCTGGGTGAGGTCGAGCGACTGGATCGCATTGCCGAGCGGCCGGAGCAGGTCTGCCTCGGTCTCGGCCGGGGTGCGCTTGATCAGCCCCGCCGGCAGCCGTTCCGGCACTCCCTGCGTGATGACCGCGGTCGCGACCGGGGCGCCCGACACCAGCGCGCGCTGCGCGTCGCCGAGCGGAACGAACACCATCGGCTGTCCCGCGTTGATCGTCTGACCCGAGGTGGTGCCGACGACCGTGAACGGCTGTCCGGCCATCAGGAAGGTCGCTCCGGCGGGCAGCCCGAGCGACTCGTCGACGACGGCCTCGCCGGTCCCGCTGGGCAGGCGGCCGGCAACGCGGTTCGGCGAGCCGAGCCCTCCCGCCCGGTAGCCGATGAGGTTCACGTCCGTGACGGCCGGGACCGCCACCGTCTGATGCAGGATCAGGAGCGGGTCCGCCCGCCGTACCCCGGGCATCGCGGCGACGTCCTCGGCCGCGGACGCGGGCATGGCAGCGACCGTCGTGAACGGGCCGTACACCCCCTCGCGCATCACCCAGGCGTCGGCGCCGAGGCCCCGAACCGTCCGGTGGGCCTCGGCCCGGAAGCTGTCGCTCAGCCCGGCCAGGATCAGCGTCATCGCGAAGACCACTGACGTCCCGACCACCGCGATGACGAAGCGGCGCAGTCGCCACTGCAGATCACGAAGCGTCACCAGCCACATGTCCATGTCCTCCCTGGGGCTCACGCTCTCGTCGTCACCGCCCTCGGCGCGACGCGCGCCCGACACTGTTTGCGTCCGCAGTCCGACAGGTGAGGTCGGCCACGTCACCCGCTCGACGGGCTGAGGACGCGACCCGCCGGTCCGTGCATCGCGGCGAGGGAGTGACACCGGCCGATCGGGGCAGAACCGCGGCCATGAGCCTCGCGACGTACGACGCCGTGGTCGTCGGCGGCGGTCCGGCTGGATACGCCGCTGCCGTGTGGCTCGCGCGATACCGGCGCAAGACGCTCGTCATCGACTCCGGCGAGCAGCGCAATCGAGCCGTCGACCGCATGCACGGGTACCTCGGCCTCGGCGACGTCGAGCCCGGCGTACTGCTCGACCGCGCGCGGGCGGAGCTGCTTCGGTACGACCAGACCGCCGTGCGCCGGGGGCTGGTCACGGAGGTGCGCCCGGCCCCCGAGGGGTTCCACCTCGACATCGACGGCGAGGTCGTTTCCACCTGCCGGGTCGTGCTGGCCTGCGGGGTCACTGACGACAAGCCGGACATCGAGGGCTTCGACGAGCACTACGGCTCGAGCGTGTTCACCTGTCCGAGCTGCGACGGGTTCGAGGGCCGGGACCAGGACGTCGTGACACTCGGCTGGAACGAGGGTCTCGCCGACTTCTCGCTCCACCTCTTCGAGTGGGCCCGGTCGGTGACCATCGTCACCGACGGGCGCCGGTTCGAAGGCGACGAGCGCCAGCGGGACGCGCTCGCCCGACTCGGCATCGAGATCCTCGAGGAGCCGGCTGTCGCGTTCGAGGGGACGCGCGGCGACCTCCGCGGCGTCCGGCTCGGCGACGGTCGCCTCGTCGAGTCGCAGATGGCGTTCTTCTCGATCGGGGTGCGGCCCAGGTCCGAGCTGCCTGCACAGCTCGGCTGCAAGACCGACGATGAGGGCTATGTCCTCGTCGACGACGGGTGCGAGACGTCGGTCGCCGGCGTCTTCGCCGCGGGCGACCTGACGCCCGGCGTGCACCTGGTCCAGGTGGCGGCCGCCGAGGGTGCGGTGGCCGGAGTCACCTGCGCCAGGTCACTGCGTGGCGAACCAGGCGCGATCGGCTCTCCGGACCCCTCGCCGAGCATCGAGGCCGAGCTCTCCGGGTGAAGTCAGCTCGACCCGCCCGCGGTAGCGCGCCCGGCCGGCCAGGGCCGACCGAGCGCCACCACCGCGAGAGGCCGTCAGGTGGGTTCTAGTGCTTGACGAGCTTGCGGCCGAGACCCTTGGCGACCTCGCTCGGCCGCTGCTGCTCGCCCATCTTCGCGCTCATCGCGAGCATCGAGCCGGTCAGGGCCGGGATGCCCCACTGCAGGAAGTGGAGCTGCTTCTGCGCCTGCGCGACCTCGGCGGGCGTCGTGGGCAGGGGCTCGGTCCCGCCGGCGACCGGGACGTCGCCGGCCTTCATCACCTTCTCGCCGAGGATCCGCGAGTACGCCGTGGCGCCGAGCGCCGCGGCGGTCAGCGCGGTCTTGGCCGTGGACGCACCGAGCACACCGCGCTGGCCGGCCATGCGCCCGCGATTGGCCCTGATCATCCCGACGCTGCCCACCAGGTGTGCCCCGATCGCGGCGAGGTTGACCGGCGTCCACCGACCCCAGCCCGCGTTTGCCACGCGGGCACGCTGCCGCGGGTCGTCGACGTCGGATGCGGCGCCGTTGACGCCGACCGCGCCCATGAGCGAGCCGCCGAACCACGCCGCCAGTCCGACGTCGTGCAGAGTCCGAGACAGGGTGTTCTTAGCCATGCTGTGGTCCTCCAGAGGTGGCGTTGGACATATAGACCTACCCACTGCCGACGGTCGTATCCGCCGGGCGCTGCGCCCGAGCGGGCGATCTGCCACGATCCGCCTGGGTACGTCGGTTGGAGGGAGGTGCGCGGTGTCGGACTTCGCTGTCGTCGTCGCGCGCGAGGAAGGTCAGTGGGAGGCCTCGCTGCTCCCGGAGGCGCTCATCGACGACCTGGACGCGCTCGTGGCGGCGCTGCGCCAGCAGCCGGGTGAGGGCGGCGTGATCGGCCTCGTGAACGTCGCCGACGAGTTCTTCGTCGCCGTCAGGGTCATCGCCGGGGACGTCCGGCTCCTGCTCAGCGACGTCACGGCGGCGGTCGCCTGGGACCTGGCAGCTCGGGTCGTGGACTGGCTCGGCGTCGATCGGCCGGGCGAGGACGACCTCGGCGACGTGTGGCCCGCCGGCGACCTGTCGATCTTCGCCGACCTCGGGCTTGACGAGATGGAGCTCGGCATGATGTTGAGCGACCTCGACGCGTACGCCGACGAGACGCTGCTGCTCATCGCCCGACGGCTCGGGTTCGCCGAGCCCTACGAGCGGGTCGTGGAGACCGTCGCGCACTGACCGGCGCGCGCCGGTGTTGTCCCGACTTCCCCGCACTCCCTACGATCCCAGGACCTGACCCGCCCAAGCCGGAGAGCCCGTGGCCACCTACTTCGCTGCTGTTGTCGCTCGGACATCCCGCGGGTGGGTCGGTCGCGAGCTCGAGATGGCCGGGATCGAGGACCTCGACGCGCTCGCCGACCAGATGCGCGACGTCGGCGACGGCGGCACCACGCTGTTCTTCCTGGAGGAGGACGACGAGTACCTCGCGATCGTCCGGGTCGACGGCGACGGGGACCCCCGCACCTTCATCTCGGACGACCGCGCGGTCGCGTCGTCACCCCTCGCCGAGCTCGTGATGCAGGACGTCGCGGTGCCGGAGCCGGCGGAGGATGACGACGAGGAGGGCATCAAGCCGGCACCCGAGGCTCTCGGCGACGCCGAGGTCGTGGCCGACCTGGGCGTGCCGTCGGCGACGCTGCTCGAGCTCTGCGCCGAGGAGGGCTACCTCCCCAGCGACATCATGACCGCCATCTGCGAGAAGGCCGGCTGCGTCGACGTGCTCGACGAGGTCCGCGGCACGTGACCCCCCCGGCCGCCGCAGCCGACGAGGCCGCGATGCGGCAGGCCCTGCAGGAGGCGCGCGCGGCGCTGGGGCACGGCGACGTACCGGTCGGGGCGGTCGTGGTCGACGCCGCCGGGGACCTGCTCGCGGCCGCCCGCAACGAGCGTGAGCTGGCACAGGACCCCACCGCTCACGCGGAGCTGCTGGCCCTGCGCCGCGCCGCGGCCGCCGCCGGCTCGTGGCGGCTGGACGGCTGCTCGCTCGTCGTCACGCTAGAGCCGTGCGCCATGTGCGCCGGCGCCGCAGTGCTCGCGCGGGTGGCTCGCGTGGTGTACGGCGCGACGGATCCGAAGGCGGGCGCGGTGGGCAGCCTCTGGGACCTCGTCCGCGACCGGCGGCTCAACCACCGACCCGAGGTGGTGGGCGGAGTCCTGGCGGACGAGGCCGGCGAGCTGCTGCGCGAGTTCTTCCGTGGTCACCGTGCCGCTGCGACGCAGCCCTGAACTCGATCCGGGGAATTTCCCCGATCCGATAGGGTCACCGGCGGTGGAGTCGCGTAGTGGCCGAGCGCGCACGCCTCGAAAGCGTGTGAGGGGGCAACCTCTCCGTGGGTTCAAATCCCACCTCCACCGCCATCTCCACTCGCCAGGTCACCGCAGCTGAACCCCGCTCGGGATGCGGAGGAGCTTGTCCGGATTCCGGACGATCCACATCTGCGCGACCGAGTCGCCCGCGAACTCGAACACCATCGCGAGCCGGACGACGCCGCGTTCGTACCCGATCAGGCCCGGCCCGCCGTTGATGACGCAGTGCTGGAACTCCATCTCGGAGCCGAACCGCTGTGCCAACCCGAGGGCGAACCGCGCGACGTGATCCTGCCCGACGATCGGGTGACGAGCCGCGGACACGGAGGGTCCGCCGTCGGTCGTGCACACCACGTCCGGGGCGAGATGTGCGAGCAGCGCGGCGACGTCGCCGCTGGCCAGCGCCGCGAGCATCTCGTCGATCAGGCGCCGCTCGTGGTCGAGCGGTCGGCGCGCCGGTGCCCGCCGTACCTTCGTGCGCGCTCGACTGGCGATCTGGCGGCAGGCCGCCTCGGACTTCCCGACTGCTTCGGCGATCTCGCGGTACGGCGCACGGAAGACCTCGGCGAGCAGGAACACCGCTCGCTCCACCGGTTCGAGCTGGTCGAGCACAGTGAGGAACCCGAGCGTGAGCGAGTCCGCCAGCTCGACCGCCAGCGCGGGATCGGCGTCCACGCAGAGCGGCTCCGGCAGCCAGACTCCGACGTACTCCTCGCGGCGGCGCGTCGCCTTCCGCAGACGGTCGACGGCGACGCGTGTCGTCACTGTCGTGAGCCAGGCGTCGACGGACTCGATGGACGTCCGGTCCGCACGGCACCACCGGAGCCACACGTCCTGCACCACGTCCTCAGCGTCCGCGAGCATCCCGAGCATCCGGTAGGCGATGCCGAGCAGGCGGGGTCGCGCTGCCTCGAACTCGTCAACCGCGGACGTCGACTCGGTCATCGCCGTGCCGGCTCGCCTTCCCGGACGAGGCGCAGCGCCGCCAGTCCGGCTTGGTGCCCACTGGCCGCCGAGGCGTCGCTCAGCAGCCCGGAGGGCCCGACCCAGTCCCCGGCGATGAAGGCGGTCGGCAGGCCTGATGCGGTTGTCGCCGGCCGGCCGGCGAGCCCGGTCGACCGGGCAGCCGGCTGCACGCTCATGACGGTCATCCTCGCAAGGAACCGGTC
Organism: Mycobacteriales bacterium; assembly: GCA_035536955.1. Classification (GTDB taxonomy): domain Bacteria; phylum Actinomycetota; class Actinomycetes; order BP-191; family BP-191; genus DATLNF01. Next base: position 7,324 of record DATLNF010000031.1, read on the forward strand.
GAACACCACGTCGTCACGCTCGACGCCGAGGACGGGCAACCACTCCGCGAGCGCAGTCCGGTCCTCGCCGGGTGAGCGCACTCCGAACCGAACGGCTGACACCACGGCCGAGCCTGGTGGGGCCTGCCCGGCTGCGGGCGGCGCTTGTGTCGTTCCGTACATCGGCTCGTCGACGCCGAGCACGTACCCGGGAGTCGGGGTATGCCGTACGCCGACGTCGAGGCACGCCGCGAAGGCAGGCCGACCCAGAGCGTCCAGGCGCAGGTCCCCCGGCAGCAGCGCGGCGGTGCTCTCGGGGTCACCCGTCGCCACCACGACCGCCCGGGCGTCCCAGTGGGCGGTGTCAGCGTGAACTCGCACGAATCGACCCTCGTCCGTGATCGACCGCACGGCTGCGTGGCTGCGCACCTCGACGAGCCGGCGCAGGCCGTCCACGAGCTCGCCCCAGCCGCCGTCGACGTACAGCACGCCCGCCTGCGCGGACCGCTGCAGCTGGCTGATCGCGGCGTCGGCGCTGAGCTCGTCGAAGTCGTCGGTGTACGTGGCCAACCGCGTCATGGCGCGCAGCATCGCCTCGGCATCAGGCCTGATCTCCAATGCTGCCAGCCAGTCGTCGACGGTGCGCGCCGCGTACTCCGCAGGATCCAGCCGCGGCAGGGAGGACAGGACCTTCCCGAGCTGCGCCTTCCCGCGGAGCGAGACGGCGCTCGTTCGCACCAGCGACATCGGCCCAGTGGGCATCGTGTGCTGGCGGCCGCCGGCGCGGGCGCGGAACTTCCTCAGTGGCGGGTCCGACCCGCTGACGGGGATGCCGAGCTCTCGTAGCGTCTGGTGCGTCTCCCCGGCGCGGAGAAGCGCATGAGCGCCGAGGTTCAGCACGAACTCCCCGCGCACCGTCGCGCGAGCCCGTCCCCCGGGCTCACGCGCCTCCAGCACGAGGGTCCGTGCGCCGCCCTTGGCCGCCGTCGCGCCGGCGGTGAGCCCGGCGAGTCCGGCGCCGACCACGATGACATCCCACTGCGAGCTGTTCATGACGAGTTGACGTCACAGCGCGCGCGGTTGTGACACACCAGACCTCGGCGAAGCGGCCGCCGCCGCCTCGGGTGGCGGAGGATGCGAGATTCGAACTCGCGAGGGGTTGCCCCCAACACGCTTTCCAAGCGTGCGCCATAGGCCAACTAGGCGAATCCTCCGTCGGAGAGGATAGCCGAGCGCTCGGGGCCGTCCGCGAGGACCCGATTGGAGGGAGCCGCGCGCAGCCGCTGCGGTACGGCGGTGTGGCGCACCTCACGTCGACCCTGTCACGGCGCCGACCCGGGGCCGCGCCCGCGACCGAGATCCTGCGTCGCGCGCACAGGCGGCCGGTCGTCGTGCGGGGGTTCGGCGGCCGGCCTTGACGGCTCGCGGCGGGTGCCCGGCCTCGGCTCGACGCGGGATGCCGGGCACCCGTCGCAGGGCCTAGACTGCGCCCCAGACCCCTCGCGCGGCGTACATCCTGTGAACCTCCCCAGGGCCGGAAGGCAGCAAGGATAAGCGGGCTCTGGCGGGTGCGCGGGGGGTCCTTTTCACCGGGCTCGAGTGGAGTCCCTCGGACGAGGTCGCTGGGGTGGTCGGCTCGTGGCGTTGGCGTTGTACCGCAAGCACCGGCCGGCGATCTTCGCGGACCTGGTCGGCCAGGAGCACGTGACCGAGCCGCTGATGCAGGCGCTGCGCAACGACCGCGTCCACCACGCCTACCTCTTCTCCGGCCCGCGCGGCTGCGGCAAGACCTCGAGCGCGCGGATCCTGGCGCGGTCCCTCAACTGCGAGGCCGGGCCGACGCCGGAGCCCTGCGGCACGTGCGAGCAGTGCGTGGCGATCCGCAGCGGGAGCAGCCTCGACGTCGTCGAGATCGACGCGGCCAGCCACCGCGGGATCGACGACGCGAAGGACCTTCGGGAGCGCGCGTTCTACGCGCCGGTGTCCGCTCGCTTCAAGGTCTACATCATCGACGAGGCCCACCAGGTCACCTCGGACGCGTTCAACGCGCTGCTCAAGCTCGTCGAGGAGCCGCCGGACCACGTGAAGTTCATCTTCGCGACGACCGAGCCCGAGAAGGTCATCGCGACGATCAAGTCGCGGACGCACCACTACCCGTTCCGCCTCGTGCCGCCGAAGAAGCTCGCCGCGCTGCTGAACGACGTGGCGACCCGCGAGGGCGTCGACGTCGACCCGCGGGCCCTCCAGCTGGTGGTCCGCGCGGGCGCCGGCTCGGCCCGGGACGCGCTCAGCGTGCTCGACCAGCTCGTGGCCGGCGCCGGCGACCACGGCGTCACCTACGAGCTCGCGCGTGACCTGCTCGGCGTCACCGACGGCGCGCTGCTCGACGAGCTGGTAGACGCGGTCGCTGCGCGCGACGGCGGCACGGTCTTCGACGTCGTCGCGCGCGTGGTCGAGGCGGGCCACGACCCCCGTCGCTTCGCGAGCGACCTGCTCGACCGCTTCAAGGACCTCATCGTCGTCCAGCGGGTGCCTGAGGCGCTCGAGCGCGGGCTGATCGACTGCGCGCCCGACCTCGGCCCGCGGCTGAGCCAGCAGGCCGCGGCGATGGGGCCGGCGGAGCTCTCCCGCGCCGCCGACCTGCTCTACGCGGGCCTGACCGAGATGCGCGGTACGACGAGCCCGCGGCTCACCCTCGAGCTGGTCTGCGCCCGCATCCTGCTCCCCGCCGCGGCCACCGACGACTCCTCGGTCCTGGCCCGGGTCGATCGCCTCGAGCGTCGCCTCGACATCGTCGGCGACTCGGCGACGGCCGGGCCTGCTCCCACCGCCCCCTCGACGCGCGCCGCGGCGGCCGCGGCGAAGAGCCCGTCGCCCGCGGCACCCCCGCCCGACCGGGTCCCGGCAGCGGCTGCGCCCGCGCGGAACGGCTCCGCCGAATCACCGCCGGTCCCGTCGCAGGTGCCGCCGTCGCAGGTGCCGCCGGCGCCGGCGCCGGCTACGCCGACCCCAGCGGCACCGGCCGAGTCGAGCACCGGTCAGGTGGACGCTGCCGCGGTCCGGCGGGTGTGGGACCAGGTGCTCGAGGCGATCGGGCGGCGCAGTCGAACGGTGCGCTCGCTGCTCGACAACGCGATGGTCACCGCGGTCACCGACCGCGAGCTGACGCTGTGCTTCAAGTACAGCCCGCTCGTGGCGATGTTCGAGCGGGAGCCCAACCCCGACCACGTCGCCGCGGCGCTGCGGGAGGTCATCGGCGTCGACTGGCGCGTGCGCGCCGTGTTCAAGGACGACGCAGGTGACTGCGTGGTCGAGGCGAGCGGCCCCGGCGCCGCCCAGCCTGCCGACCGCCCGGCCCCGGCGCAGCCGGCCGGCTCCGCGACCGACGACTTCGCGCCGGGCGATGAGCCGGCGGAGGAGCCCGACGGCGCGGCGGAGCAGTCCGCGCCGCGGCGTACGGGGGAAGATCCTGCAGTCGCGCTGCTCAGGACCAGCCTGGGCGCCCAGGTCATCAGCCAGCGCGACGCCGAGTAGCGAGCGAGAGAGAGAAGGCGCAGATGCGACCGCCGGCCGGCCAGCCCAACATGCAGCAGCTCATGAAGCAGGCGCAGAAGATGCAGCAGCAGATGCTCGCTGCGCAGGAGGAGCTTGCCCAGACCGAGGTCAGCGGCACCGCCGGGGGCGGGCTGGTGTCGGTCACCGTCCTCGGCTCCGGCGACCTCCAGTCGATCACGATCGACCCGAGCGTCGTCGACCCGGAGGACGTGGAGACGCTGCAGGACCTCATCGTCGCCGCGGTCCGCGACGCCAACTCGGCGGTGTCGGAGCTGCAGGCGCAGAAGATGGGCCCACTCGCGGGCGGCATGGGCATCCCGGGGCTGGCGTAGCGCGTTGTACGAAGGCCCGGTCCAGGACCTCATCGACGAGCTCGGCCGGCTCCCCGGGGTCGGGCCGAAGGGCGCGCAGCGCATCGCCTTCCACTTGCTGCAGGCCGACCCGGCCGACGTCCGCCGGCTCGTCGCGGCGCTCACCGAGGTCAAGGACAAGGTGCGGTTCTGCCGGGTCTGCTTCAACGTCGCCGAGCAGGAGGAGTGCCGGATCTGCCGCGACCCGCGGCGTGACCTGTCGGCGATCTGCGTCGTCGAGGAGCCGAAGGTCGTCGTCGCGAGCGAGAAGACCCGCGAGTTCCGCGGGCGCTACCACGTCCTCGGCGGCGCGATCAGCCCGATCGACGGCGTCGGGCCGGACGACCTGAAGATCCGCGAGCTGGTCTCGCGCCTGTCGGACAGCGCGGTGACCGAGATCATCCTGGCTACCGACCCGAACCTCGAGGGCGAGGCGACGGCGACGTACCTCGCCCGCCTGCTCAAGCCGATGGAGCTGCGCATCACTCGCCTGGCCAGCGGGCTGCCGGTCGGCGGAGACCTGGAGTACGCCGACGAGGTGACCCTCGGCCGGGCCTTCGAGGGCCGTCGCCTCCTCGACGTCTGACCCCCACCTCCGACTTCACCGACTCAGTCCACCGAAAATCGGTGAAATTGGCCCATTCTCGGTGGACTGAGTCGGTGAAGTCGGGCAGGGGGTCAGCTGGGCGACGCGCTCTGCAGGCTCGGGAGCGCGACGGGGGACGCGGGCGGGACGAAGGCGTCGGCGGTCGGGGCCGGGCCGCGGCTCGCCAGGTCCAGCGTCCCGGTCGACACGGCGACGCGGGTGAGCACGCCGTCGGTGCCGAAGCAGTACTGCCCCGTCTCGAAGCCGGTCGGGTCGGCCGTCGGGCTCGCGGTCGCGGGGTCGGCGGATCCGCTCGGGGCGGTCCGTCGTACGTCGAAGCAGGCCGCGCCCGCCTCGCCGCCGGGCGTCGGCGCGACCGCATCGGCGACGACGTACGCCTCGGGGTGGGCGGCGAGGTCGGCCACCGCGGCGGAGAACAGGCGCTGCACCCCCGGGTCGAAGAGCTCGGGGACCGCCTCGCCCGGGCCGGCGACCCGAAAGCACGACGTGCGGCCGGCCTTCGTCGTGCACGACACAACGGTGTCGTCGCGCTGGATGTAGCTCGACGGTGCCGCGCCGCGCAGCGCGACGTCGACGCGGTAGCTCGGGGGCGCGGCGATGATCCGGATCGTCCCAGTCTCCCCGCTCGCGGCGCGCAGCGTGTACGTCGCGTCGTACGTCGCCGCCTCGGCCAGGCGCGCCATCTCGGCGAGCCGCCGCTGCGACGCGGTCAGCCCGTCCGCCGGCACGGGCACGACGTCGGGGGGCTCGGCGTCCTCCGTGCAGCCGCCGACGAGCAGCACGACCGCCGCCGTGGCTGCGCACATCCGACGCTGCATGACCGTGGTCGCGGTCACGCGACCCGCTGCCCGCGCGGGAGCTCGCGGTACGGCGTCCGCAGCTGGCGGACGGTGACGGCGAGCATCCCGAGACCCAGGACGAGGTTGACCGTCAGGCCGGTCGGCCAGACCGCTTTCCCGCGGGCCGGCGGCGGGAGGTACGACGAGGTCATCGGCTGTTCCGGCACGTGGGGCTTGCGCAGGTCGCGAACGGTGCGCCCGATGCCGCCGAGGGGGTCGAGGCCGTTGTCGCAGTACTCGACCGGCTCGACGTCCGGGCCGCGCACCGCGCCACTGGCCGGCTGCGGGGTCCGGTCGTCGCAGCGCTCGCGATGCGGTGCCGCGTCCGCCAGTACGACGAAGGGGTTGGCCGCGAGGATCAGCCAGGTCCGGTCGGTCCGCACACGCGTCGTCGTGAAGCTGCAGTCATCGGGCACCTGCGCCGGCTGCCCTTCGACGGCCGATGGCGGCGGCGGCTCCACCGCGCACGGCCGGGTGACCGTCTCCTGCGTCGCGATCGACGACAGGCCGAACACGACGAGCGTGCCGATCGTGAGCGCGAAGACGACCAGGTAGGACAGCACGCCGGACGTCGTCGTGCGCGACAGGACGGACGACAGCCCCAGCGACACCGCGCACACGGTGCCGAGCAGCACCGCCATCACGACGCTCACCACGACGACGGACATCGCGTCGACGCCGCCGTTCGCGACGCACCACAGCACGAGCGGAGCGGTGAGCGCGAGGAAGACGAGCATGGTGCCCCACGCCGCGCCGAACTTCCCGAGCATGATCTCGAGCGGGCTCAGCCGGGTGACCTGGAGCGTCGCGAGGGTGCCGCGCTCCCGGTCGCCGTTGACCGACTGCGCCGTGAGCGCCGGCGCCACGAGCAGCGCCATCGACAGCACGATCAGCATCAGCCCGCCGTACATCACCGCCCCCCGGAACGGCTGCACCCCTCGCCCGGCGCGGAGCACCGACTCGCGCAGCAGGGCGGTGAGCGCGAGCAGGACGAGGAACCACGCCCCGAGCAGCCAGCGCCACCGACCCTTGCGGATCCGGACGGTGAACTCCTGGCGGGCGACCGCGGCGACCCCGGCGAGCGTCATCGCGTCTCCTCGGTCAACTCGAGGAAGGTGGCCTCGAGCGCCCCGCCGACCGGAGCCATCGACACGACGCGTACGCCGTCGGCGACGAGCCGGGCGAGCAGGTCCGCAGCCTCCTCGTCACCGGTGAGCGCCACGTCGACACCCGCGCTGCCCGCGGTCTCGTGGTCCGCACCGGCGCGGCGCAGGGCCGCGACGAGGCGGTCGGCATCGAGGGCGCGCAGCCGCCACGGCCGCGGCCGGACGGCGTCGGGCAGCGCGTCGAGGCGGTGCTCGCCGACGGTGCGCCCGGCGTCGACGAACACCACGTGGTGCGCGAGCTCCTCCAGGTCGGCGAGTGCGTGACTCGAGACCAGCACCGCCGCGCCGGCCGCCGCGAAGGACCGGAGCAGGTCGCGCAGCTCGACCCGGCTGCGCGGGTCGAGACCCGACGCCGGCTCGTCGAGGACGAGCACCTCTGGGTCGTGCACGAGGGCTCGCATCAGGCCGAGTCGCTGCTTCTGCCCGCGGGACAGGACGTGCACCGGGTGGTCGGCGTGCTCCTCGAGCCGGGCGAGCGCGAGCAGCTCGCGGGCGCGTGTCCGCGACTGGTCGGCGGTCATCCGGTACGCCGCACCGAAGAACTCGAGGTACTCGCGCGCCGTGAGCCCGTCGTACAGGCCGAAGACGTCCGGGCTCCAGCCCATCCGCGCGCGCACGTCGTCCGGGTCCGTCACCGGGTCGTACCCGGCGATGCGGATCGTGCCGGCGTCGGGCGCGAGCAGCGTCGCGAGGATGAGCAGCAGCGTCGTCTTCCCCGCCCCGTTGGGCCCGACCAGCGCGGTCACCTCGCCGGCCGCGGCCCGCAGGTCCATCGAGCGGACCGCGTGCACCTCGCCGAAGCTCCGCGCGACCGCGGTCGCGCTGATCCCCGTGCCCTGCACCTGGACCCCCGCTCGGACGACAGGGACCGAGGATAGCCCCGGCCTGTGCGCCGATAGACTCGGCCGACATCCCCTTCGTCGCCGCGTCAGCGGGGAGGTTCGCGTGCCGCTCGTCGTGCAGAAGTACGGCGGCTCGTCGGTCGCCGACGCCGAGCGGATCAAGCGCGTCGCCGAGCGCGTCGTCGAAGCTCGGCGGGCTGGTAATGAGGTCGTCGTCGTCGTCTCCGCGATGGGGGACACGACCGACGAGCTGATCGACCTCGCGCACCAGGTCGCGCCGCTCCCCGGCGGTCGCGAGATGGACATGCTGCTCACGGCCGGCGAGCGGATCTCGATGGCGCTGCTCGCGATGGCGATCGGCAACCTCGGCCACGAGGCGAAGTCCTTCACCGGCTCGCAGGCCGGGATCATCACCGACGCCAAGCACGGCAAGGCGCGGATCCTCGACGTCACACCGGGTCGCATCCGCACGGCACTCGACGAGGGCGCCATCGTCATCGTCGCCGGGTTCCAGGGCGTCAGCGTCGAGTCGAAGGACATCACGACCCTCGGACGTGGCGGGTCGGACACCACGGCGGTTGCGCTGGCCGGCGCCCTCGATGCCGAGGTGTGCGAGATCTACACCGACGTCGACGGCGTGTACTCCGCCGACCCGCGCATCGTTCCCAGCGCCCGCAAGCTCGAGGTCGTCTCCTACGAGGAGATGCTCGAGATGGCGGCGTCGGGCGCGAAGGTGCTCATGCTGCGCTGCGTCGAGTACGCGCGAAACCACGGCATCGTCATCCACGTTCGGTCGTCGTTCACCGGCGTACCCGGCACCCGCGTCGTCAGCGAGGAAGAGGCAGCGAGCATGGAGCAGGCGATCATCTCCGGTGTCGCGCACGACGTGTCCGAGGCGAAGGTGACGGTCGTCGGCGTACCGGACAAGCCGGGTGAGGCCGCGGCCATCTTCCGCGCGCTCGCGGACGGCGACGTCAACATCGACATGATCGTGCAGAACGTCTCGCAGGCGACGACCGGCCGCACCGACATCTCGTTCACGCTGCCGAAGACCGATGGCGCGCACGCGATGGAGACCCTCGACAAGGTCAAGGACCAGATCGGCTTCGAGTCGCTGCTCTACGACGACCACATCGGCAAGGTGTCGTTGATAGGCGCCGGCATGAAGAGCCACCCAGGCGTCTCCGCGACCATGTTCGGCGCGCTGGCCGACGCCGGCGTCAACCTCGAGATGATCTCGACGTCGTCGATCCGGATCTCGGTCGTCTGCCGCGACACCGAGGTGCCGGCCGCCGTACGCGCGATCCACTCCGCGTTCCAGCTCGACGCGCCGGCCGGCGAGCGCGCCGAGGTCCACGGCGGCACCGGCCGCTGAGGCATTCGGGGCCCGCGCTCGCCGCGCCCCAACCCCCTCCAACGCGTGATCTTGCTGTCGCCGTGCACAACCCACTGTGGAGGGCGACAGCAAGATCACCGCTGACGAGGACAGGCGGGATCCTCGCTCGAGGACGGTGGCGGGGGACGGACAGCTAGCGGCGGCGGCGCTGCTTCGGCGGCGGGGGCGAGTCGACGGTCGCCTCCTCGAGGGTGTCCTCGCCGACCGCGAACGGCGTCTGCGTCATCCCGTCGGAGATGTCGCCGGCGACGTAGGTATCGCGGACGAAGCCGAGCAGCGGCAGGGTGAACGTCCCGCCGGTCACCGTGACGGTGGTCTGCGACGCACCCGGGCGGTACCAGTCGCCGTCAGCCGCCGAGAGGTGGATGCCGATGCGGTGCCCCTTCTGGAACACCCAGTCCTGCGGGTAGAGCTTGAACGTCGCCTTGACCGCGCCGGTCTGCCCCGTCGCGAACGCACCCCGCTGGACCATCGTCGCGTTGCCGTCGGCGTCGATGTCGTAGAGGTGCGCGATCACCTGGGCGTACGGCGCCAGCGTGGTGACCTTCGCGGCGACCTCCGCCTCGCCGGCGAGGTGGGCCGTGTGCGGGAGCGGGCGGGTGACCGTCCAGTGGCCCTGCCCGGCCGTCGAGCCGTCGGCGGTGTTGCCCGGTCGGTCGACGTACGACCCGGCCCGGATCGGCATCGTCCATGCGCGCGCGTCGGCCGGCGGCCATGCCGCCTCGGTCCGCCAGCGACCGTCGCCGTTGCCCTCCTGCACCGTGACGACCGGGTCGCGCTTGCTCACCTTGACCCCGCGCACATAGCGGTCGAGGAACCGGATCGACTCGTCGAGGAAGCCCTCACGACCGACGCCAGGCTCGTGGCCGCGCAGGTGGGTGTACTGGCCGAACCACGCCTGCTTCGGTCCGCGCAGCGACGTCCAGATGTCGGTGTGCACGGGCTTGGTGTTGGCGTCGAAGAAGCCGTGCGACCACAGCACCGGCACGGTCGAGCCCGCGGCGCCGCGGTAGGGCTCCTTGGTCTTCCAGAACTCGCTCTTGCGGTCGGCCTCGGTGTTCATCCGGACCAGCGCGTCGCTCCGGCAGGTCGGGTTGCTGGTCGCCGACGTCGCGACTGCGGCGGTCGCCGCGGCGTACTCCGGTGAGGTCAGCGTGTCCTGGTTCTGCGGCGGCGCGGCGTCGTCGGCGGTGTAGACGCCCGTCGTGCCGTAGCGGCCGGTCCCGTAGTGCACGCCGTTCATCCAGAGTGCGGTGTACGCCGACAGCCCCGGCGCCTGGATCACCGTGCCGGCCAGCCCCTTCGGCTTGCTCGCCAGCGCGAGGACCTGCTGCGCGGCGTCGTACGACTTGCCCCACATGCCGACCTTGCCGGTCGACCACGACTGCTTGGCGGCCCACTCGACGGCCACCTTCACGTCCTTGGCCTCGTTCGGCATGTAGTACTCGAAGCAGCCGCCGGAGCCGCCGAACCCGCGGACGTCAACCTGGACGTAGGCCCAGCGGCCCTTGCGCCACGCGTCGTGCTCGAAGAGCTCCGGGAACCGGATCGTCGGGCCGGTCATGTTCGCGCCGGTCGCGCCGCCGTTGGGTGCGGTGTACGGCGTCGACGTGAGCAGGACCGGGTGCTTCTCCTTCGGCTTGCGGTCGGCCGGCAGGAAGACACCCGCGTGCAGCTGCGTGCCGTCGTGGGAGGTGAACCAGCCGTGCGAGTAGGTGTAGCCCTGGGGCACCGGCTCCGCCGTGGCGGGTGCGGCGACGAGCACGCCGGCGAGGCAGAGGACGGCGAACGAGGCACGAAGCCATCGCGGGGTACGGCGCAGGGTCATGTCCGGGTCATTCGACGGGGGGGCCGTCGACCCTGCCCGGCTCGTAGACTGGGGCGCGTGACACGTCCGCCGACCCTTGCCGTCGTCGGCGCCACCGGCGCCGTCGGCACCGTCATGCTCGAGCTGCTGTCCAGCCGGCCCGACGTCTACGGCGAGATCCGCCTGGTCGCCTCCGCGCGCTCCGCCGGCCGCCGGCTGCAGGTCCGTGGCGAGACGGTCGAGGTCCGCGCCCTCGCGCCGGACGTGTTCGACGGCGTGGACATCGCGATGTTCGACGTACCGGACGAGGTGTCCGCCGAGTGGGCGCCTATCGCGGTGTCCCGCGGCGCCGTCGCGGTCGACAACAGCGGCGCATTCCGGATGGACCCCGACGTCCCGCTCGTCGTACCGGAGGTCAACGCGGCAGCGGCCCGCGGGCGCCCCAAGGGGATCATCAGCAACCCCAACTGCACGACACTGTCGATGATTGTCGCGATGGGCGCGCTGCACCGCGAGTTCGGGCTCGAGGCGCTGGTCGTGGCGTCGTACCAGGCGGCGTCCGGAGCCGGTCAGGGCGGCATCGACACGCTGCATGACCAGATCGAGAAGGTCGCCGGCAACCGCGAGCTCGGCTCGCGACCGGGGGACGTCCGCGAGGTGATCTCCGACCTCGGTCCCTTCCCGGCGCCGCTGGCGCTCAACGTCGTGCCGTGGGCCGGCTCGCTCAAGGACGACGGATGGAGCTCGGAGGAGCTCAAGGTCCGCAACGAGTCGCGCAAGATCCTCGACCTACCTGCCTTGAAGGTGTCCGCGACCTGCGTCCGCGTCCCCGTCGTGACCACCCACTCGCTCGCGGTCCACGCGAGCTTCCGGGCCGAGGTCACCGCGGACGCCGCGCGCCGGCTGCTGCAGCGCTCGCCGGGCGTCATGGTCATCGACGAGCCGGAGCTCGGCCGGTTCCCGACCCCCGCCGAGGTCGTCGGCACCGACCCGACGTGGGTCGGCCGGATCCGGCAGTCGCTCGACGACCCGCGTTCCCTCGACCTGTTCCTGTGCGGTGACAACCTGCGGAAGGGTGCGGCGCTCAACACCGCCCAGATCGCTGAGGTAGTCGCCGCCGAGCTCGCCGAGAGCTGATGGCCGACTACGAGTACCGCTCGCTCGAGCTGCCGCCCCGCGCGGACCGCGAGCACGTGCGGGAGGTGCTCACCATCCACGCGCAGTACGGCGACTGGGAGCTGGCCAGGCACCGGGTCTGGCCGGACGGCCGTCGCCGGGTGACGGTGCGCCGCCGGCGCCGGCCCGGCCTCGAGCCCCCGCTCCCGACCTAGCCGCCCGTGTGCGGGCCCCCGCCGAACTCTGAAGCGACCCGCACGGTCCTGAGCGTGGCCCGCTTCACGGTTCGGGCGTTGCGAGCTCCTTACCAACCCCGGGAACGAGAGCAGGGCCGCCGGACGGTGTCCGACGGCCCTGCCCGCTGGTGCTGTGGTCGGGATGGGGAGATTCGAACTCCCGGCCTCCACGTCCCGAACGTGGCGCGCTAACCAAGCTGCGCTACATCCCGATGCTGCCCGGCGAGTCTACCGGCCGCTTGGATGCGCTCCGAATCGCGGCTGGAACCCGCGTCGACGGCGTACTCACGACTCCGGCGCGGGCGAAGTCGCCATCTCCCGCCTTCGCCGCGGGGAAGTCGCGAGTGGACG
>DATLNF010000032.1:0-31152 GCA_035536955.1 Mycobacteriales bacterium
CTCCGCGGGCGGAGCAGGTGCCGACGGCGGGACGGGCGGTGCCGACGGCGGGGCGGGCGCAGGGCCGCCCGGCCGCGCCGGCCCCGGCTGGACCGGGTCAGGCACCGGAGCCGGGTCAGGCACCGGAGCCGGGTCAGGCACCGGAGCCGGATCGGGGAGCGGGGCCGGATCGGGGAGCGGGGCCGGATCGGGGAGCGGGGCCGGGTCGGGGAGCGGGGCGGCCGCGACGGCGTACGTGGCGGTGGCAGGCGGCGTCAGGTTCCCCGCGGCGTCCACACCACGCACGAGGAAGGTGTACTCGCCGGGCGGCGACGCCGTGAGGTCATAGCTGGCGGCCGTCGAGCACGGGGCGAATGCGGCGACGAGCGTGCCGTCGGCAGCCGCGAGCGCACAGTGGGTGGCACCCGGAGCCGTGAACGTCCACGTGGGCGTCGTCGACCCGGCTGCCGGCTCGGCGACGATCACCGGCGCGGCCATCGTGGTCGTGGTGAGCTGAGCAGTGTCGTTCGTCGTCGTTCCGCCCGCCGTGGTCGTGCTGACGACCGCTACGGCGACGTGCGTAGTCACCGCCGGGTCGGTGCGCACGAGAAAGACGAGCGAGCGCGTGTCCCCGGACGCGACCGTTCCCAGGTCGCACGTGACGACCGCGGTGCCCGAGCAGCCACTCGGCGGCGACCCGGCGAGCGTGGCTCCGGCGGGCAGCGTGAAGGACACCCGCGACGTCGCAGCGGCTGCGGACCCCTCGTTCGTGACGACCACCGTGTACGTGACGAGCCCGCCGGCCGCGACCGGGTTCGGCGTACCCGACAGCACGACGGCCAGATCCGGCGTCGGCGCCGCGGTCACGCTCACCGCCGAGGTCGTCGTGTTGTTCCCCGGTGTGGCATCGGTCGGGGTCACCGTGAAACCGACCTGGCCCGCGCCGACCGCGTCCGCGCTGAGCACCACCGTGACCGTCGCCGACCCGCCCGCCGCGACCGCGCCCACCGGACAGGTCAGCGTCGTCGTGCCCGTGCAGCCGGCCGCGGACATCACCGTCCACCCGGTAGGCACGCTCACCGTCACCGTCGCCGGGTCCGAAGCCGTCTGCCCGGAGTTCGCCACCGTCGCGACGAACGTCACATCCGTGCCCTCGACCACCGACCCCGCCGGCGTCCGGGTCACCGACACCCCCAGCTCCGCCGGCGACGGCGTCAAGGTCACGGTCGTGGTCGTGCTCGCGGTGTTCGCTGTGGGGTCGGCTGGGGTGGATGTCGCGGTCGCCGTGGCCGTCACGCTCGTCGCACCCAACGCCGGACTCGCGGTGAAGGTGAGGGTGCCGGTCGACGCGCCGGCCGCGAGCGCGGGAAGCGGACAGGTCGCGGTCGACGTGCCGACGCCGGCGCACCCAGCGGGGGCCGTCGTCACCGTCCCGCCGTTCAGTGCCAGGACGAGCTCCCCGCCCGACGCGGCACCGGTCGGTGCGGCCGCATTGCTGACGGTCACCGCGTAGGTGATCGTCCCTGCCGCGGCCACTGGGTCCGGGCTGTCGGCGATCGTGACGGTGAGGTCGGGAGCGGCGAAGCGGTGACCGAACGGCGCCACTGTGGCCGTGCCACCGTCGAGCGGGGACGCGAGGACAGCGATGCTGACCGGCGTCGTCATGACGTGGCCCGCGGGCAGCTCATCGGGGCTCACCCGCACCACGAACGCCCCGCCGACGGTGACGGTGAAGCTGTACGAGCCGGACGCGTCGGTCGATCCGGTGGCCACGACGGGATCCGTGGCGTCGACCACGCCGTCCGCGTCGTCATCGCGGTGGAGCGAAACGGTCAGCCCCGGTGTCCCGGACTCCCCCGCATCAGCGGTCCCGTCGGCGTCCAGGTCGTTGACGACGCGTCCCACGAGGGTGCTGGTGGCCCCGCTTCGGCAGGCTAGCCCGTCCGCACCGTCCCCCACGTTCAGGATCTCGAGCGACGTCCCGGACGACTTGTCGAGCCGATGGGTCTGGGTCGTGGTGCCGAACAGGTCCCCGGCGTCGTCGAAGCTCAGGCCGGTCATGTTCTGCGTGCCGGGCTGGCCGACCCGGGTCAGCGCGCCCGTCCCGAGGTCCACCGTGAAGATGGTGTCGCCCTTGACCCCCTCGTTGACCGGCGCCAGGGCGTACATCGTGCCGGTGGTGGGGTCGACCGCGATCTCGATGATCTGGTTCGAGTCCTTGCCCGTGAGCAGCAGGTAGTCGTCCACGCCCGCGGCACCGAAGCCACCTGGCAGCGCGATGCCGGTGGACGGGTCGAGCTTGATGACGACCTCGTTGTCGGGCGTCGGTCCGCGGGTCCCGGTGCGCGTGACCAGGCCGTAGAGCGTAGATCCGTCCGGCGAGAAGGAGATGCTGACCAGCGTGTTGTACGGCACGACGCCGGCATCGCCCGTGCCGTCCCCCGGTGCGTTGCCCAGGGAGGTGAAGGCGCCGGTCAGCAGGTCGACCGTCCCGAGACGGCCGTTGCGCAAGGCGTACAGGGTGTCGGTGCCGGGTCGGAACGTCGCGTCGTCGAGGGACCCGGTGCCGCCGATCGTGAACTGGGTTCCGGAGTCCAGGTCGATCCGGACCAGGCCCGCGCTGGTGACGGCGTAGCAGACGTCCCCGACCGCCGCCGAGGCCGGTACCGCCAGGCCCAAGACCACGGCCAGCGCAGCCCCGACCACGGCTGTGGCCGAGCCGAGCCGACGCGCCAGGGACACCGGATGAGCCTCTCGAGTCCGATCGACGGGCTGGGGGAGCCGATCGTGCCGTTGTGTATCGGCATCGGGGTACCGCGAGCCTTAGGCGGACTTGGCCGGATTGTGCTGAGCCGATCGGCCGAACGGGCCAGCCAGCAGCCCACTTTCGGCTGCTCGATCCTTGCGCCGGGGTGAGGCTCGTCTTCCCCCGGCCTTGCTTCCTGGGCGCCCCGAAGCCGTACCATGCGCGCTCCGCCCTACCCCCGGGAGTGCCGGCGCGATGCGTACGTTCCGCCGCGGTGACAACGGTGCCGCCGTCGCCGAGATCCGGCTGCACCTGAGCAGCCTCCAGCTGCTGCCGCCGGGCGCCGCCATGACCGACGAGTACGACGAGGACGTGGAGCTCGCCATCCGGACGTTCCAGCAGCAGCGCGGCCTCATGGTCGACGGCATGGTGGGTCCGCAGACATTCCGGGTGCTCGAGGAGGCGCGCTGGCGGCTGGGCGACCGGCTGCTGCACTACCGGGCGACCCACCCGTTCGTGGGGGACGACGTCGCGGCGCTGCAGTCGCGCCTGATGGAGCTCGGGTTCGACTGCGGCCGGTGCGACGGGATCTTCGGCGCGGACACCGAGCGAGCGCTGCGCGAGTTCCAGCGCAACGTCGGGCTCCCGGCCGACGGGACGTTCGGCCCGACGACGATCCGCGCGATCGAGCAGCTGCGGCGATCGGTCGTCGGGGGGCGCGCCGTGGCGCTGCGCGAGCACGAGGCGCTCCACCGCGCGGGTCGCACGCTCACCGGCAAGACGGTCATCATCGACCCGGGCCACGGCGCGGACGACACCGGCTGGGTCGTCCGCGGCCTCTGCGAACGCGACATCGTGTTCGACGTCGCCGCCCGCCTCGAGGGGCGGCTGGCCGCGTCGGGTGCCCACGCCTTCCTGACCCGGTCCGCCGACGGCAGCCCCTCGCCCGAGGATCGAGCCGGCTTCGCCAACGCCGCTGAGGGCGACCTCTACCTCGCGCTGCACCTCGACGGGTCCACCGACCCGCAGGCTCGGGGGGTGGCGTCGTACTACTACGGATCGGGGCTCGCCGCAGAGCCGCACTCCTCCGCCGGCGAGCGGCTGGCCGAGCTCGTCCAGCACGAGGTCGTCGCGCGCACGGACCTCGTGGACTGCCGCACGCACGGCAAGTCCTGGGACCTGCTCCGCCTGACGCGGATGCCCTCCGTCTGGGTCGAGTTCGGCTACCTGACCAATGAGCGCGACGCCGCGCGGCTCGCCGAGCCGGGGTTCCGGGACACGCTCGCCGACGCGCTGCACACCGCTGTGGCCCGCCTCTACGTGCCCGCGGACGAGGATCCGGTGCTGGCTCAGCTCCGGCTGCCGGCGTAGCCGTCGCGACGCCGACCCCGGCGCGGCGTACGGGGCGCTCTCAGACGGGCCGCAGCGCGCCCTCTGGCGTCATCGACCCGAGCAGCCGCTCAAGGGCGACCTCGACGTCCTCGCGCCAGCTGACGGCGGTCTTCAGCTCGAGGCGAAGGCGGGGGTACCGGTGGTGGGGCCGCACCGTCTTGAATCCGACGCTGAGCAGATGGTCCGCGGGCAGCACGCAGGCGGGGACGTCGTGCTTGCGGTCCCCGAACGCCTCGATCGCCTTGACCCCACGTCGGATCAGGTCCTTCGCCACGCCCTGGACCATCATCCGCCCGAGCCCCATGCCGGTGAACTCCGGCAGGACGTGCCCGGTCATCAGCAGTACGGCGTCGGCGCTCACCGGGCTGGTGGGGAAGGCGACGCTCCGTGGGACGTACGCCGGGGGGGCGAACATCACGTAGCCGGCCGCGACACCGTCGACGTACACGACCTTGCCGCAGGACCCCCACTCGAGGAGCGTGGCCGACACCCACGCCTCCTTCTCGAACTCGGTGTCCCCGGCCTCCTCGGCCTTCGTGCGGGCGACCGGGTCCAGCTCCCAGAAGACGCACTTGCGGCACCGCCGCGGCAGGTCGTCGAGGTTGTCCAGCGTGATGCTGGCGACGCGGCGGGCCACCTACGCCCCGGCGCCGGGCGAATCGAGGCGATCCGCGGCCGCGTCGCGACCGGCCCGCAGCGCCGCTGCCGCCTCCTTCGCCGGATCGGGTGCCGCAGCCCGTCGGCGCCGCGGGCGGGCCGGTGCCGACGGCGCGGGCTCGTCGGCAGATGCAGGGTCGAGGTCCAGCGCGGCCGCGTCCGTCGGCGCGGCGGCACCGTCGGGGCCGGCCGGCTCGGGATCGCCCGGCTGCTGCTCGCCCGGAGGCAGGGGTGGCTCGCTGGAGCCGGCGGGCGACCCGAACTCCTGCTGCGGCAGCCGGAGCGCTGTCCCGGCCGCGCTGTCCGGCGGTGCGTCGTCGGGCGTGCGCAGCAGACCGGCCAACCAGCCAGCGGCCGCCCCGGCGGCGAACCCGGCCAGCGTACGTCGGAGCAGCTTGGGCATACGGGTCTCTTCGCGGCTCGGGGGAAGTCGGGCGAATGGTAATCGCGGTCGTGCCGCAGGTGAAGGGGACGGTAGCCTTCCCCCCGTGACCGGCGTCCAGCTCGACCCGTACGGCGATCGCTACGCGGCCCGTACGCAGGGCATGACCGCGTCGGCGATCCGGGCCCTCTTCGCGGTGGCGTCGCGCCCCGAGGTGGTCTCGCTGGCCGGCGGGATGCCGTTCATCCAGGCGCTGCCGCTCGACGCCGTGAGCGAGATGGTCGCTGCCCTTGTCCGCGATCGGGGACCGACGGCGCTCCAGTACGGCTCTGGTCAGGGCTATCCCGAGCTGCGCGAGCGCATCTGCGACGTCATGGCGCTCGAGGGCATCGCCGGCTCACCGGACGACGTCGTCGTCACCGTGGGCTCCCAGCAGGCGCTCGACCTCGTCACCCGCATCTTCATCGACCCAGGCGACGTCATCCTGGCCGAGGCGCCGTCGTACGTCGGCGCGCTGAGCACGTTCGCGTCGTACCAGGCCAGCGTCGTGCACGTGGCCATGGACGAGGCCGGGCTCGTGCCGGCGGCGCTGGACGAGGCATGCACCCGACTCGAGCGGGCTGGTCGACCGGTGAAGTTCCTCTACACGGTGCCGAACTTCCACAACCCGGCCGGGGTGTCGCTGTCGGTTCCCCGGCGCGCGGAGGTGCTCGACATCGCCGCCCGACACGGCCTCCTCGTGCTCGAGGACAATCCCTACGGCCTGCTCGGCTTCGACCACGAGCCGGTCGCGGCGCTGCGAGCCACCGCCGAGGACGGCGTGCTCTACCTGGGCTCGTTCTCGAAGACCTTCGCACCGGGACTGCGCGTGGGCTGGGTGCTCGCCCCGCACTCGGTCCGCGAGAAGCTCGTGCTGGCCGCGGAGGCCAGCGTGCTCTGCCCGCCGCACTTCACCCAGATGGTGGTCGCGGACTACCTCCGCACCCAACCGTGGCAGGACCAGGTGAAGGTGTACCGGGAGGTGTACCGGGATCGGCGGGACACCATCCTCGAGGCGCTGGCCCAGCAGCTCCCACCGGGGTCGACCTGGACCAAGCCGGCCGGCGGCTTCTACACCTGGGTGACGCTGCCAGGAGACCTCGACGCGAGCGAGATGCTCCCCCGCGCGATCGCGCACCGGGTGGCCTACGTGCCCGGCAGCGCGTTCTACGCGGACGGCAGCGGGCGGTCGGCGCTGCGGCTGTCGTACTGCTATCCCGAGCCGGAGCGGATCCGCGAGGGCGTCCGCCGGCTGGCGGCGGTGATCGAGGAGGAGATGGACCTGCGGTCGACGTTCGCCGGCGCGCTGCCGACGGCGTCGCCGGGGACGGTCTCCGACGCGGTCAGCACACCCGGGCCGGACGTCGCATGAGCGTCGGCAGCGTCCGCCGGGTGCTCGTCCTCGCCGGCGGCCTCAGCTTCGAGCGCGACGTCTCCCTGCGCTCGGGCCGCCGGGTGGTCGACGCCCTGCGCTCAGCAGGCGTGGACGCAGAGCTTCGCGACGCCGACGCCGCCCTGCTGCCCGCGCTCGCCGAGCACGAGCCCGATGCGGTCTTCATCGCGCTGCATGGCGGTCCCGGGGAGGACGGTGCCGTCCGCGGCGTGCTCGACCTCGCCGGCGTGCCGTACGCGGGCTCCCCCCCGCACGCCTGCCGGATGGCCTTCGACAAGCCGACCGCGAAGGCGCTCGTCCGGAGCGCCGGCGGGCGCACGCCTGACTGGGTCACGCTGCCGCACGAGACGTTCCGCGAGCTCGGCGCCCACGCGGTGCTCGAGCACCTGCTCCGCCGGCTGGGCCTGCCCTTGGTCGTCAAACCCGCTCGCGGGGGGTCCGCCCTCGGCATGACGCTGGTGGAGGCCGCCGAGTCGCTGCCCGCCGCGATGGTGCACTGCTTCTCCTACGGCGACGCGGCGCTCGTCGAGAAGTGGGTGGGGGGGACCGAGGTGGCGGTCGCCGTCGTGGACGGGTCGACCGGGCCGATTGCGCTGCCGGTCGTCGAGATCGTCCCGAAGGGCGGCGTGTTCGACTACGACGCGCGGTACACGGCCGGGATGACCGACTACTACGCGCCGGCCAGGCTCGAGCCCGAGACGCTGGCCCGGGCCGAGCACGCGGCGTTGGCGGCTCATCGCGCGCTCGGCCTGCGCGACCTGAGCCGGAGCGACTTGATCGTCGACGCCGCGGGCGTGCCGCACTTCCTCGAGGTCAACGTCGCCCCCGGGATGACCGAGACGTCGCTCGTGCCCATGGCAATCGAAGCCGCCGGACAGCACGTCGGCGCGGTCTGCCTCGCGGCGCTGAACGCCGCGGCGGCCCGGCGCTAGGAGTCCGGGTCGGCCGGGTCGTCCGCCGGCAGGTCCGGCGCGATCAGCCCGACGATGCGCTCCAGGTCGTCGACCGAGGCGAACTCGACGACGACCTTCCCGCGCCGACGGCCCAGCGTGACGGACACCCGCGTCTCGAGGAAGTCCGACAGCCGGTCGGCGAGCTCTGCCGCGGCGGGTGCCTGCCGCGTCCCGGACCGGGCGGTTCGGCCGGCCGCGGGCGCCGGCGCCTCGCTGCGCTGGGCCAGATGCACGGCCTCCTCGACGGCACGCACGCTCATCCCCTCGGCGACCGCCCGCGTGGCCAGGTCCTCCTGGCGAGCCGGGTCCTCGAGGCCGAGCAGCGCGCGCGCGTGTCCCGCCGAGAGCACGCCCGCGGCCACGCGACGCTGGACCGGCGCGGGCAGGTTCAGCAGGCGGATCGTGTTGGTCACGTGCGAGCGCGAGCGGCCGATGCGGGTGGCCAGCTCGTCGTGAGTGGCCCCGAAGTCCTCGAGCAGCTGGCCGTACGCCGCCGCCTCCTCGAGCGGGTTGAGCGCCTCCCGGTGGAGGTTCTCCAGCAGCGCGTCGCGAAGGCGGTCCGCCTCCGCGGTCTCGCGCACGATCGCGGGGATGGCGGCGAGTCCGGCCTCGCGCGCGGCGCGCAGGCGCCGCTCGCCCATCACCAGCTCGTACCGACCGTCGTCGAGCGGCCGGACGACGATCGGCTGGAGGAGTCCCACCTCCCGGATGCTCACGACCAGCTCGGCCAGCGCGGCCTCGTCGAAGTGCGTGCGGGGCTGGCGGGGGTTGGGCAGCACGTCATCGACCGGGATCTCTCGGAAGAACGCGCCGGCGACCGCCTCGCCGGAGCGCACGATCGGGATGTCGGTCGGGCCGGGACCGGTGGCCGGGTCGTCGGGGGGCCCGCTCGGCGTGGTCGTGATCAGGGCGCTCAGGCCGCGCCCGAGGCCCCCTTTGCGCTGGCTCACCGCGGTGTCCCTTCTACCGGTGGTGCTCCTGGTTCGCCGCCGCGGACCGCGAACTCGCTCGCCGCCGCTTCATATGCCCGTGCGCCGCGGGAGGACGCGTCGTAGGTCATGACGGACTGACCGAACCCGGGCGCCTCGGAGATCCGAACCGTGCGGGGGATCACCGCGTCCAGCACGAGCGGCCCGAAGTGGGCCCGGACCTCGGCAGCCACCTGGTCGGCCAGCTTCGTGCGCCCGTCGTACATCGTGAGCAGGATGGCCGAGATCGCCAGACCCGCGTTGAGGTGCGAACGGATCATGTCCACGTTGCGCATCAGCTGGGTGAGTCCCTCCAGCGCGTAGTACTCGCACTGGATCGGGATGAACATCTCTCGCGCCGCGACCAGGGCGTTCACCGTCAGCAGGCCCAGGGACGGCGGGCAGTCGATCACGATGTAGTCGAACTCCGCCTCCAGCTCGGCCAGGGCACGGCTCAGGCGCGTCTCCCGCGCGACGAGCGCCACCAGCTCGATCTCCGCCCCGGCCAGGTCGATCGTCGCCGGGATGCAGAACAGTCCTGACGTGCCCGCCGGGACGAGGACCTCCGCCGGGGTCTTGGCACCGATCAGGACCTCGTACACCGACGGAGTGCCCTCGCGATGCTCGACCCCGAGCGCGGTCGACGCATTGCCCTGCGGGTCGAGATCCACGCAGAGCACCCGCGCGCCGTGCAGCGCCAGCGCCGTGGCGACGTTCACCGCGGAGGTGGTCTTGCCGACGCCGCCCTTCTGGTTCGCCACCGCGACGACCCGGCAGTGTGCTGGTCGTGGGAACGGCAGGGCCGGCACTGTTTCACGTGAAACAGGGTTGGAGGGGATATCGCTGGCGGGAACGGCCGGCGGCTCGCCTGATGACGCCGTTCTCGTTTCACGTGAAACACTGGGGAGATCGGGCCAGCCCACCGCGGTCCCCACCGCCGCAGCGGCCAGGTGCGGACTCGTCCCCGGCCAGCCGAGACCCGTCCCGGTCACGCGCCGCTCCCCGTCACGCGGACCACCGTAGTCGCCGCCGGCGGGTTGTCACGTCCGAGCTCGACGATCTCCGCAGATCCGCCGGCGCGCGCCAGAACTGCGGCTGCGGCCTCGACCTCCGCCGCTGCGCGGGCCCCTTTCACCGCAAGGAGCACGCCGGCCGGGCGGAGCAGCGACCGCGCCCAGGTCCACAGGGAGGCGAGGTCGGTCACGGCGCGGGCCACCACGATGTCGTACCGGCCGGGGCGTACTGCGGCGTGCTCCTCGGCCCGAGACCGGACGACCTGCGCATTGGTGAGCTCGAGAGCAGCGATGACCTCGGTCAGGAACGCCGTCCGCCGGACCATCGGCTCGACGAGCACCACCGACACATCTGGCCGAACCAGCGCGAGCGGGATGCCGGGCAGGCCCGCCCCGCTGCCGAGGTCGGCCACCGCCGCGGCAGGTGGAACCAGCTCGCTCAGCACGGCACTCGGCAGCAGGTGCCGGCTCCAGATCCGGCCGGCCTCACGTGGCCCGATGAGCCCGCGCTCCGCCCCTGGGCCCACGAGCAGCTCCGCGTAGCGGGCGGCTCGCTCCAGCGCGGTGCCGAACAGGTCGGCCGCGGCTGCGGGCACCGGCTCCGTGGCGGGGCCGGTCGCGGGTTCAGGCCGGGCGGACCACGACACGGCGCTGCGGCTCCTCGCCCTCGGACTCGCTGACGAGCCCGCCGGTCAAGGCGATGGCGTCGTGGACGACCTTGCGCTCGAACGGGGACATCGGCGCGAGGCGCTCGGGCTCGCCGCCGGTGCGGACCCGCTCGGCCACCTCGCCGGCCAGCCGCTCGAGGTCGGCCCGCCGACGAGCGCGGAAGCCGCCGATGTCCAGCATGAGCCGGCTCCGCTCTCCGGTCTGCTGCAGGACGGCGAGCCGGGTGAGCTCCTGGAGTGCCTCGAGCGTGGCGCCGGCGGGACCGACCAGGTTGCCGAGTCCCTCGCCGACGATGGCCACCGACGCACGCTCGCCCTCGACGTCGAGGTCGAGGTCACCGTCCAGGTCGAGGATGTCCAGCAGGCCTTCGAGGTAGTCCGCGGCGATCTCACCCTCGTGCTCCAGGTCAGCGACCACGGGTCCAGCGCCGCTCGGGGAGAGCTCGCGGGGACCACCCTCGGTCGGCTCGGCCCCCGTGGGCGCGTCCCCCGTGGGCGCGTCCCCCGTGGGACCGTCCCCCGTGGGCCCGGCCTCGGTCGGCTCGGTCACTTCGGTCGGGTCGGTCGGTTCGGGCAGGGCAGGCTCGGTCGCCTCAGCGTCGTCCACCACGGCGTCCTCCCTTCTTCTTGCGTGGCTTGGCCGGTCGGGCCGAGGCAGTGGCAGTGGCGCCGTTTCGCGACGGCGTCGTGGGCTGCGACGGGACCGGGGGGGTCGCCGTGGACGCTCCGCGGGTCGAGGCGGCGGCCTTCGCCGCGGGCGTGGGATTCGGGGCATCGCCCGGTGGCGGCATCCGGCGGAGCACGACGACCTGCTGGCCGAGACTCCACAGGTTGGACGTGGTCCAGTAGAGGAGGACGCCGAGCGGCGCCCCGAAGCCGAACACCGCGAGCATGGCGGGCAGCACGTAGAGCAGGATCTTCTGCTGGGTGACCTGCTGCGGGTCGAGCGGCGTCGACGAGTTCTTCGCCATCATCTGCTTCGTCGAGATGAACGTCACCGCGGTCATCGCGATGATGAGCACCAGCGCGACGATCTTGACCGCCAGCGGGGACGCGTCGAGCGCCCGCAGCAGGCTCTGCGGCGAGGTGAACGCACTCGCCACCGGCGCGCCGAAGATCTTCGCCCGGCCCAGCTGCTCGGCGATGTCCTGGGAGACGCCGAACTTCCCGTCCGGGAACACCAGGTCCTCGCCGCGCAGCTGCGGCCGGAGCTTGGTCAGCACCTGGTACATGCCGAGGAAGATCGGCATCTGCAGCAGCGGGGGGAGGCAGCCGGCCAGGGGGTTGGCGCCGTGCTCCTTGTAGAGCTTCATCAGCTCGGCGTTCAGCGTCTCCCGGTCGCCCTTGTGTTTCGCCTGCAGCGCCTTGATCTTGGGCTGGAGGACCTGCATCGAGCGCTGGGTCTTGATCTGCTTCACGAAGACCGGGAAGAGCAGGATCCGGACCGTGACGGTGAGCATGATGATCGAGAGCACCCAGGCGAGACCGCTCGTCTCTCCGAAGATCGCGCCGAAGCCGCGATGGAACAGCACGATCGTCTGCGCGATCAACGTGAAGATCGGCAGGAAGATCGCCTTGTAGATGGCGTCGAACGGGTTCACCGAGCAGCTCCAGCAGATCGCCCAGGGATGCGGGCAGGCGGCGCCGGGACGGGGTCGAGCCCGCCGGCGTGGAAGGGATGGCATCGGGCGAGCCGGCGCAGCGCGAGCCAGGACCCGCGCGCAGCGCCGTGCTCTCGCAACGCGACGTCAGCGTACGCGCTGCACGTCGGGACGTACCGGCACGTCGGCGGCCGGAGCGGGCTGACCCATCGGCGGTACCCGCCGACCAGGCCGAGCAGCAGCCGACTCATCCGGTCGCCACCCGACGCGAGCACCGGCGCACGATCCCGGCCAGCTCGGCGAACCCGAGCTCGGCCGCCCCGGGCAGGGCGCGGACCACCAGGCGGGTGCCCGGGGGGAGCTCGCCCAGCAGATCAACGCAGATGTGCCGGAGCCGACGGCGAAGGCGGTTGCGTTGCGCTGCGCCGGCCACCTTCGCCGAGATCACGAAGCCGACCCGTGTCCCGACCGAACGGTCGGTTGGGCTGTTGGGAGGGAGGACGTGAATCACCAGCGGCGGAGAGGTCGTGCGGCGGCCGTGACGTAGCACGGCCGTGAAGTCGTCGCGGTGACGCAGCCGGGCGTTGCTGGGGAGCACGCGCCGGCTAGGCCGACAGCTCGCGGCGGCCCTTGGCGCGGCGGGCGGCGAGGATCGCGCGCCCGGCGCGAGTGCGCATCCGAAGGCGGAACCCGTGTGTCTTCGCCCGGCGGCGGTTGTTCGGCTGGAAGGTGCGCTTGCTCACGAGGGGGCTCCCGGACGACGTTCGTGGCGCTGTCGCCGACCGGCAGACAGACCCCCATACGATACGGACGTCCCCCGGGAGGGTCAAACGAGGACCACCCGACACGCCGTAAGGCGCAGGTATCTGTGGACAACCCCTTGTCGGCCGGGCCCGGCCCGGGGTACCGTCCCGCCCGCCGTGGCTTCCCCGGCCGTCGCACCGGCTGCTCTCCCGCCCCGACGGCGCTCCACGCAATCTCGCCGCACCCAGCCCGGTCGTCGCACGCCCGCCGTCGTCCGCACCCCCGTACACAGGGTGTGGATGACGATGTGGACGACCACTGGCTTCGGCGTTCAGCGTCGTCCCGGCTCGCCTACGCCGTCCGGCGGACAGCTCCCGGGCACACGGAAGGGCTCCGGCGTGGTGCAGGAAACGCTCGATCTCGTCGCCGTCTGGCAGCGGTGCCTGGCCAGCCTCGGTGACGGGGTGCTCAGCCCGCAGAACCGTGCGTGGATCGGCCTCACCCGGCCGCTCGGCCTGGTCGAGAACACCGCGCTGCTCGCGGCCCCGAACGAGTTCACCAAGGACCTCCTGGACAGCCGCTACCGAGCACTGATCGCCGACGCGCTCTCCGCGCAGCTCGGGGAGCCGGTCCAGGTCGCGGTGACGGTGCAGCCGCTGCCGGAGCCGATGATCACGGACCCGGCGGGCGAGGACGCGCGCCGGGAGTCCGATCCAGCGGCGGCCGCCGACCCGGTCGCACCCGTGGATGAGGAGCGGTTCCCGGACGTGGCGGACCGGCGGACGGCCGGCACGGGACGTGAGGCGCCGGCGTCGGGCAAGAGCCTGGAGCCGGCCCGGCTGAACCCGAAGTACACGTTCGAGACGTTCGTCATCGGGTCCAGCAACCGGTTCGCCCACGCCGCGGCGGTCGCCGTCGCGGAGGCGCCGGCCAAGGCGTACAACCCCCTGTTCGTCTACGGCGAGAGCGGCCTGGGCAAGACCCACCTCCTCCACGCGATCGGCCACTACGCCCGGAGCCTGTTCCCGGGGACGAAGGTGCGCTATGTGAGCTCGGAGGAGTTCACCAACGACTTCATCAACGCGATCCGGGACGACAAGACCGGCGCGTTCCAGCGGAGGTACCGCGACAACGACATCCTGCTGGTCGACGACATCCAGTTCCTGGAGAACAAGGAGCGGACGCAGGAGGAGTTCTTCCACACCTTCAACGCGCTGCATGGGGCCAACAAGCAGGTGATCATCACCTCCGACCGGCCGCCGAAGCAGCTGTCGACGCTGGAGGACCGGTTGCGCAACCGCTTCGAGTGGGGGCTGATCACCGACGTCCAGCCGCCCGACCTCGAGACGCGGATCGCGATCCTCCGCAAGAAGGCCGCGCACGAGCGCCTGGACGCCCCGCCGGAGGTGCTGGAGTACATCTCGAGCAAGATCCAGTCGAACATCCGCGAGCTGGAGGGCGCGCTGATCCGGGTGACCGCCTTCGCGAGCCTCAACCGGACGCCCGTCGACCTCTCGCTCGCCGAGATCGTGCTCAAGGACCTCATTCCCGAGCACGGCGGTCCCGAGATCACCGCGGCGACGATCATGGCGTCCACCGCGCAGTACTTCGGGCTGTCGATGGAGGACCTCTGCGGCTCCTCCCGGTCGCGCGTCCTCGTCAACGCCCGGCAGATCGCGATGTACCTGTGTCGCGAGCTCACCGACCTGTCCCTGCCGAAGATCGGCCAGCACTTCGGTGGGCGCGACCACACGACGGTCATGCACGCGGACCGCAAGATCCGGTCGCTGATGGCCGAGCGGCGCTCGATCTACAACCAGGTCACCGAGCTCACCAACCGCATCAAGGTGCAGCAGGCCCGCCCGGCATGACCCGGTCCGCGACGGTCGCCGAGTGCCGTGATCTTGGAGTGCACATCCTGGGGACAACCCTGTGGACGGCGGCAGGGAAGCCCGCGCCGGCCTGGGGACGCCGCGGGACGGTGGCTGCCGCTGTGCGGTCAGCGGCCAGTCGTCCACAGCTCCTGTCAGCCCGGTCGGGCACGCTGACCTGCGACGATGCCCGTTCTCCACAGTTGCCCAGCCGCTACGAAGACGAATGATCTCTCTTTAACAACTGCTCAAAGACCACAACCAGCACCCGGGCTTCCTGGGGACACTCGCGTCGTCCGACGCGGGAAGGCGGTACGACGTGAAGTTCCGTGTCGAGCGAGACGAGTTCGCCGAGGCGGTCGCGTGGACGGCGCGCACCTTGCCGCTCCGGCCCGCGGTGCCCGTCCTCGCGGGCCTGCTCCTCGAGGTCACCGGCCACGAGCTGCGGCTATGCGGGTTCGACTACGAGGTCTCCGCCGAGGCCACCGTCCCGGTGCAGGCCGACGAGGCCGGGCGACTGCTCGTCTCCGGTCGGCTGCTGGCCGAGATCACCCGCTCCCTGCCGGCCGCCCAGGTGGAGGTCGCGACCGACGGCGCGCGCGCGGTGCTGTCCTGCGGGTCGGCGCGCTTCACCCTCCCCACCCTCCCCGTAGACGACTACCCGCACCTGCCGGCCATGCCGCCGGACGCCGGCAAGATCGCCAGCGATGCGTTCGCGGCGGCCGTGTCGCAGGTTGCCATCGCCGCCGGGCGGGATGACACGCTTCCCGTGCTGACCGGCGTGCGGGTGGAGATCGACGGCGACCAGCTCACCCTGGCCGCGACCGACCGTTACCGGCTGGCCATCCGCGAGCTCAAGTGGCGTCCGGAGCCTGGCGCCGAGGCGGTCACGGCGCTGATTCCGGCGAAGACGCTGGCTGATGCCGCCAAGACGCTGGCGACGACGGGGGCGGAGGTCGCCGTCGCCCTCGGCCACGGCGTGCAAGGTGAGGGCATGGCCGGCTTCAGCGGCGGCGCGCGGCGCACGACGACGCGGCTGCTCGAGGGTGAGTTCCCGAAGTACCGCTCGCTGCTCCCGGCTGAGTTCTCTTCCGTGGCGCGGGTCACCACGACCAACCTGGTCGAGGCCGTCAAGCGGGTGTCGCTCGTCGCGGCACGCAATACGCCGATCCGGCTGCGCTTCGACGCGGACGTGCTCGTCCTGGAGGCCGGCGCGGGTGACGAGGCGCAGGCCTCCGAGACGCTCGAGGCGACCTACGAGGGAGAGCCGATCCAGATCGCGTTCAACCCGGCGTACCTCCTCGACGGGCTCGGCGCGATCGACTCCGACATCGCCCAGCTGTCGTTCAACGGCGCGGTGAAGCCGGCCGTGCTCACCGGCAAGGACACCGAGGCGGACTACCGCTACCTGCTCATGCCGGTGCGGCTCTCCGGGTAGTCCCGGTCGCCGGGCCGGCGCCTATCGTGGTGGTGACCGGCCCGACCTCGACCAGGATGCGGTGACGCCCGAGATGCGCCCAGCCGACCAGCTGCTGATCGAGCCTGGCATGGGCGAGCGCCGGCTGGACGGCGCCTCGCTCGAGACCACCGACCTGTCGGCGCACCACGGCACGACTGCACCGTGAGCGCCGAGCCGAACCCGGACCCCGGCCGGGCCGCCGCGGACGCCGCCGAGGCGCTGGTGGCGAACGTCGAGCGGGTGATCCGCGGCCACCGGCAGGCGGTCGAGTGCGCGGTCGTGGCCCTCCTGGCCGGCGGTCACGTCCTGCTGGAGGACGTCCCGGGGGTCGGCAAGACGATGCTGGGGCGGTCGCTGGCTCGGTCCGTCAGCGGGGCGTTCAAACGGATCCAGGGCACGCCGGACCTCCTGCCCAGCGACATCACCGGCACGACGGTCTTCGACAGCCAGCGGCACAGCTTCGACTTCATCCCGGGACCGGTGTTCGCGAACGTCGTGCTGATCGACGAGCTGAACCGCACGTCGCCCCGGACGCAGGCCGCGCTGATGGAGGCGATGGACGAGGGCGGCGTCACCGTCGACGGGACGACGCACCCGCTGCCGTCGCCGTTCTTCGTCGTCGCGACGCAGAATCCGCTCGAGCACCACGGCACCTACCCGCTGCCGGAGGGCCAGCTCGACCGCTTCGCCATGGCGCTGGAGATGGGGTACGTCGACGCCCCCACCGAACGTGAGATCGTCCGCGCCCAGCTGCTCGCCCATCCCGTCGACACGCTGCGGCCGGTGCTGACGACGGCGGACGTCGAGGCGCTGCGGCAGCACGTCCGCAGCGTCCACGTGAGCGACCAGGTGACGGACTACGCCGTCGCCCTGACGCGGGCCACCCGCGGGCACCCCCAGCTCGAGCTCGGCGCCAGCTCTCGAGCCACGATCGCGCTGGTGCGGTGCGCCCAGGCCCGGGCGCTGCTCGCCGGTCGCGCGTTCGTCACTCCCGACGACATCAAGTCCCTCGCGGTCTCGGTGCTGGCGCACCGCGTGCTGCCCGCCGCCGGTATCGAGGCCCAGCGCCGCCGCGCCATCCGGGCCGTCCTCGACGTGCTTGCCACCGTGCCCGTCCCGATGGCCGGCTGAGCGTGCGCCGCCGGCCCACGCGGGTCGCCGCCGCGTTCGTCGCCTGCGGCACCGGCTTGATCCTGCTCGCCGGGCCCGCGCAGGCGTCCTGGCTGGTGGTGCTCGGTGCGCTGGTGCTCGGCGTCGTGCTGGGCTCGCTGCCGGTGCGCCATCGGCTGCACGAGGCGGTGGTCGAGGTCGCCGGCGCGGAGCGCGCCCGAGTGGGCGACGCGGTGACCTTCCGGGTGCGGGTGCACGCGCCCCGGCACCCGCTGCCGGTGCTTCGGCTGGAGCTCCAAGGCCCGCCGTACGGCGACGTCCCGTTGCTGATCGAGCGCATCGCCGGGGGCTCCGGCGCCGAGCTCGCGGTCACCGCCGTCGCGACGCGCCGCGGCCGGTTCGAGACGCAGCCGGTCAGGTTGCTGACCGGCGCGCCGTTCGGCCTGCTCCGCAGCACGGCGGTCCTGGCTGCGGCCTGCCGGGTGGATGTCGGCGCCGCGATCGTGCCGGTGCCCACCCACGTCCTGCGCTCGATCACCGGGTCTGCCGACGATGCGTCGGAGCGCCGACGAGGGGTGGGCGACGAGGTGCACGCCGTGCGCGAGTTCCGCTCGGGAGACGCGCTTCGCCACGTCCACTGGAGGTCGACGGCGCGGGTCGGCCGCCTCGTCGTCCGGGAGTACGAGCGGCCGGTGCCCACCCGGACCACCGTGGCGGTCGCCGGCAGCGGACCCGTCGACGCCTTCGAGGCCCTCGTCTCGGCCGCGGCCTCCGTCGCACACGCGGTCTGGCGCGCGGGTGAGCCGGTCGACGCCCTGCGGGTCGTCCCCGGCGGCGGGGTCGACGTCGTTCGGGGCGCCTCACAGCACGGGCTGCTCGCGTGGAGCGCCGCGATCGAGCCCGGCCCGGCCGACCTGCGCGAGGTTGCCCGCGTGGCGACGGACGAGGCGGCGCCGTCGTACGCGGTGCTCGCCCTCGGCCACGAGGCTGCTCACGTCGGTGAGGCGTGCGCGCTGCTGGCGGCCGCGGGGTGCGAGGTCACCGTGATCGAGCTTCCCGGCGCGGGGGCAGGTCTCCCCCCGAGCGTCCGCCGCCGGGTGCTGCAACCGGACGTCGAGCTCGTGGCCGCCCTCGCCGAGCGGTCACCCGCATGACGGCGCCCGTCGCGCCCCCGGAGGAGTCCCGGCTGCTCCGCCTCGTCGTCGTGGTCGCCGTCGCGCTCGGGGTCCTCGCCGTCGCCGTGCAGCAGGCCGTGCCCGCCTGGCTCGCCGTCCTCGCGATCGCGTTGCTGCCGGTCGCGGCATCGGTGGCCCACCAGTTCCGCTGCGGCGCGCCGGCGTGGGTCAAGGCGGCGGCGGTCGTGCTCGTGCTGTTCGGGCTCGCGCGCGCCAGGCAGGGCTTCGCGGCGATCGAGACGCTCGACGAGGCGCGCTACCCCCTCGCCGAGCTGTTCGTCGTCGTCCAGGTGGCCCATGCGCTCGACATGCCGCGGCGGCGCGACCTCTACGTCTCACTCGGCTCCTCTCTCGTCCTGCTCGCGGTCGCCGGGTCGTTGAGCCAGGACATGCGGTTCGCGCTGTCGCTGGTGCCGTGGACCGCTGCTGCGCTCGCCGCCCTCGTCCTCGCCCATCGGGCGGCGCTCGCCGAGGGGACCGTCACCGCCAGCCCGGCACCCGAGGCCCCGACGGGGCGACCCGCGGAGGCGTCGGCGCTGGCGCGCCACGTCCTGCGCGGAGCCGCCGTCGCGACCGCGGCCGGTCTCCTCGTCTTCCTGGTGGTCCCCCCGCCGACGCGGGGCGGCCAGCTCACCCTGCCGTTCCAGCGGGGTGCCGGCGGCGCGACAGCCGGGGGTGGGCTGCTGCGGGCGCCGGAGTCGGCGTCGGGTGGGGAGGGGCGTGCCCGCGCCGCGACGTACTACGGCGTCTCGCCGCGGATGGACCTGCGCGTGCGCGGGGAGCTGCCGGACGAGCTGGTCATGCGCGTGCACGCGCAGGCGCCGGCCATGTGGCGGGGCGCCGTGTTCGACACCTACGACGGGACGACGTGGGTCGGCGACGAGACGCGCGGCCGCGACCTCGGTCTGGGTCCGGTCTTCCGGCTGCCCAGGCGGGAGGTCCCCGGGCCCCGGCAGAGCGCGACGCAGACGTTCTTCCTCGAGGCCGACCTGCCCACCGCGATCTACACCGCCGCCGAGCCGCTCACCGTGTACTTCCCGACCGGCGTGTCCATCGACCGGTTCGGGCTGCCCCGTGCCGAGGCGACTCTCGACGACGGGCTCGTCTACAGCGTGGTGTCGTCGTACGGCGTCGCCAGCGAGGCTGCCCTGCGGGCCGCACCTCCAGTTCGCGTCGACCGGTTCACGCCGTACCTCGCCCTGCCCGACGCGCTGCCCGAACGCGTCCGGAGTCTCGCCGCCGAGGTCACGGCGGGCGCGGCGACGGACTACGACCGGGTGCGGCTGCTCGAGTCCTACCTGCGCCGTACTTTCACCTACCGCCTCGACTCACCGGTGCCGCCGGCGGGCCGGGACGCCGTCGACCACTTCCTGTTCGAGGCGCGGGAGGGGTTCTGCGAGCAGTTCGCGGCCGCGCTGGCCGTGATGGCGCGCTCCCTCGGGATTCCGGCCCGGGTCGCGGCCGGCTATGTGCCCGGCAGGTACAACCCGTTCACCGGCTACTACTCCGTGCGGGGGACCGACGCGCACGCCTGGGTCGAGGTCTACCACGAGGGTCTCGGCTGGTACTCCTACGACCCGACGTCCTCGGTGCCGTCGCCGCGGCGCAGCATCCTCGACCGCGTGCCGCTGGTCCGGGCGGCCCGGTGGGTGCGCGCGCACGTGGCGAGCCTGGAGCCGGCGGCGCGCATCATGGTCGCCGCCGCAGCCGTCGCCCTGGTGGGCGGTGCCGTCGCCTTCCTGGTACGCCGCCGCCGGCGCCGCGCCGCCGACGAGCCGCGCCGGCAGCTGCGTCCGGTGGTGCCGAGTGGCCCGGCCACCGCGGCACTGGCCCGCCTCGACGCGGCGCTGGCCGCCCGGGGCCAGCCGAGGCGGCCGTGGGAGACGCCGTCGGAGCTGCTGACCCGCGCGGCCGCCCGCGCGGCCGTCCCGGCGGTCGAGGAGGAGGCGTTCGCCGCGGACCGTGCGTCACCGGGGTCGGTGCGCGCGGCCGCGGTGATCGACGAGGCGATCAGCGCCCTGGGATCGCGCTCCGGTGATCGGCGCACCTGACGCACCGTCCGAAGACCTCGACGCTGTGGGTCACGTCCCGGAATCCGTGGTCGGCCGCCGCGGCGGTGAGCCAGGCCTCGACCTCCGGCGCGTCGACCTCCACCGACCGTCCGCACACGCGGCACACGATGTGGTGGTGGTGCGCGTCCGTCGCGCACCTGCGGTAGACCGCCTCGCCGTCGTCGGAGCGGAGCACGTCGACCTCGCCCGCGTCGGCGAGTGCCTGCAGGTGCCGGTAGACGGTCGTCAGCCCCACCGACTCCCCGCGCTGCCGCAGCAGCGTGTGCAGCTCCTGCGCGCTGCGGAAGCCCTCGACGCGGGTGAGCAGGTCCGCGACCGCGGCCCGCTGTCGGGTGGCGCGCAGCCGGGGAACCGCCGGGGACGGCCGCGCGGTCACGACCGCACCCGGTGCGGGACCGCAGTGCGCCGCCGCGCGGCGCCCACCCCGGCAGCGAGCGCGAAGACCCCCAGCGCGATGACGACGATCAGCGCGCCCGGCGCCGTGTCGGCGTAGAACGACCCCGCGACGCCGGTCACCGCCGACCCCACCCCGACCGACAGGGCGACGACGACGGTGGCCCGGAAGCTGCGGACGACCTGCTGCGCCGCGGCGACGGGCACGACCATGAGCGCGCTCACCAGCAGCAGTCCGACGACCCGCATGGCGACCGTGACCGTGACGGCGGCGGTCACCGCGAGGAGCAGGTTGAGGAAGCGCACCGGAAGCGCCGCCACCTGGGCGTGCTCCTCGTCGTAGCACACGGCGAACAGCTCACGGCCGAGCGCACCCACGACGAGCAGTACGCCGACGCAGAGCGCGCAGATGACCGCGAGGTCGGCGGGCGACACCGAGGTGAGCGAGCCGAAGAGGTAGGCGAGCAGGTTGGCGTTGGTGCCGCCGTCGGACAGGCCGATCAGCAGCACCCCGCCGGCGATGCCGCCGTAGAAGAGCAACGACAGCGCGACGTCCCCGCTCGTCCGGCCGGTCTGCCGCACCAGCTCGATGACGACCGCACCGGCGATCGCCGCGAGCACCGCGGTCACCACCGGCGCCGTGCCCAGGAGGAACCCCAGGGCCACGCCGGTCAGCGCGACGTGCCCGATCCCGTCGCCCATGAGCGCCATCCGGCGCTGGACCAGGAACACCCCGACCGCCGGCGCCACCAGGCCGACGAGGGCCGCGGCGAGCAGCGCCCGCTGCATGAAGTCGTAGCGCAGCATGGTCATGCCGGCTCCGCCGGCATGCGGTGGGCGCGGGTCATGCCGGCTCCGCCGGCATGCGGTGGGCGCGAGTCATGACAGCGACCAGCCGGTGGTCGCGTGCCGATGGCGCTCGTGCGCGTCGTGCGGGGGATGCGCGTGCTCCGGGTCGAGGTCGTGCAGGTGGTGCAGGTCCGGCGGCGGGCCGTCGTGGATCACCCGGCCCTCGCGCAGCACGACGGCGCGGTGGACGAGCGGCTCGACCGGGCCCAGCTCGTGCGCGACGAGCACGACGGAGACCTCCTTCGCGACCAGCGCGGTCAGCGCCTCGGCGATGGCGACCTGGACCGCGTGGTCGACGCCGGCGGTCGGCTCGTCGAGGAGCAGGACCTCCGGCTCCGACGCCAGCGCCCGCGCGATGAGCACACGCTGCTGCTGGCCTCCGGACAGCGTGGCGACGCTGTGAGTGGCGAGGTCGGCGAGGTCGACGGTCTCCAGCGCCGCCTCGACGGCCGCGCGGTCGGCGGGAGTCCGGCGGCGCAGCCGGCCGATCCGCGACAGCCGACCGGACGCGACGACCTCGCGGACGGTCGCCGGGACGCCGGCCGTCGCGCCCACCCGCTGCGGCACGTAGCCCACGCGTGGCCACCCGGAGAAGTGGGCGATGTCCTCGCCGAAGATCTCGGCCCGGCCGCTGGACAGCGGCGCGAGCCCGACCATCGCGCGCATCAGCGTGGTCTTGCCGGACCCGTTTCCACCGAGCACCGCGAGCAGCTCGCCGCGCTGCACGGTCACGCTGACGTCGTGCAGAACCGGCTGGCCGTCGTACGACACGCACGCGCGGTCGAGCGCCACGGCGGGGCTCGCCGTCATCAGGTGCACCCGAGCGCGGTGCGCAGCGCGCGCAGGTTCCGGCGCATCGCGGTGAAGTAGTCGCCGTCGGCCGGCGCGGTCTCGAGCGGGCTGAGCACCACGGCCTGGGCCCCGACCTCTCGGGCGATCGACCGCGCGACCTTTGGCGACACGGCTTCCTCGAAGAAGATCGTCGTCACCCGTCGGCGGCGGGCGAGGTCGACCACGGCGGCGAGCCGGCCGGGCGACGGGTCGTCCTCCGGGGTGAGCCCCGTGATGCCGATCTGCTCCAGCCGGTAGGCGCGCGCGAGGTAGCCGAAGGCGTTGTGGCTCGTCACGATCTCGCGGCGCGCGCACTGCCGCAGGCCCTGCCGGAACTCGCCGTCGAGCGTCGTGAGGTCGGCCACCATCCGCTGCGCCCCCCGCTGGTAGGTGTCCGCCCCGGTCCGGTCGATCGAGCCGAGCCGGTCGGCGACGGCCCGGGCGATCGCGGACAGGCGGCGCGGGTCGAGCCAGACATGCGGGTCGAAGCCGCGCTCGTCCTCATGCAGCTCGCCGTCGTCGATCGGGGTGAAACCAGTCTCCAGCGGCTCGACGTCCGCGACGTCCAGTGCCGCCACGTCGGCCTGCGCCGCGGCGTCGTCGACGGCCGGCTGGAAGCCCTCGAGCAGTAGGAGGAGGTCGGCCTCGCGCAGGGTGCCGACCTGCTTCGGCGTGAGCTCGAGGTCGTGCGGCTCGGCACCGGACGGGGCGAGCCCGCGCACCTCCGCGCGGTCGCCGGCGACCTGTCTGGCCACGAACTCGAGGGGGTAGAACGCGGCGACGACCCGCACCCGCCCGTCGTCCGTCGCGCCGGCCGCGCACCCGGTGGCGGCGATGACCACTCCGAGGAGGGACGTCCAGAGCCGGCGCACCCCGCCATCCTCAGCCAGATGAAAACGATTGTCAAAGCGGATAGGGCCGGATGTCACCCGGCGGACATTGCCGCCGGCGCAATCGGTGCGTACCGTGACATCTCGACGTTCGACCGACGGAGGAAAGCCACATGGACACCACCCCGGACTTCGAGGTCCTCACCGACGAGGAGCTCGCCGAGGTCGTCGGCGGTCTCGACGTGTACCGCGCGCTGGGCATGTGCGGCTGCGGCGGCGGGCTGCACGACCACTGATCCGCTGCGGGTCCGCCCGCGCCGTTCGTTCGACCAGGAGCTGAGTCCCGCGGGGACTCGGCTCCTGCCGTGTCCGGGAGGGCCGAGTGAGGGCCGTGCGCCGTCGGCCTCCACTGCGCCTGGTCCGTCAGCTCGAGCTGGGTGACTGCGGCGCCGCGTGCCTGGCGATGCTCCTGCGCCAGCACCGCCGTCCCGTCGCCCTGAGCGACCTGCGCGACCTGACCGGCACCGGGCGGGACGGGGTGACCGCCGCCGGCCTGGTCTCCGCGGCGCAGCGGTTCGGGCTCACCGGCACGGGGGTCCGCTGCCCTGTGGACCGGCTCGCCGAGCTGGCGCCCGGAACCGTGCTGCACTGGAACGGCAACCACTTCGTGGTCCTCGCCGGCCGCCACCGGCGCGGCCTCGTCGTCCTGGACCCCGCGCTCGGCCGGCGGGTCGTGAGCGATGAAGAGGTACGGCGCTCGTACAGCGGCGTCGCCCTGCGGTTCACGGTGGACGAGAACGCCTCGGCTGACGTCGCCGTACCTGACACCGCCCCGTCGCGCGATCCCAGACGCCGAGGGCGGAGCCGGCTCGCGACGTACCGCCCGCTGGTCCGCGGCACCGGCCGGACCGCAGCGCTCGCGCTCGGCTGTGCCGTCGTCGTCCAGGCGTTCGTGCTGGCCAACCCGATCGTCCTCCGGTACGTCGTCGACCGCTTGACCGGCGACGTGGCCGGCGTCGGCGCCGGCACCCTGGCACTCGGCGTGGTCGCGCTGGCGGTCGGCTACCTGCTCGCGGTGGTCGGGCGGCTCGCCTTCCTGGTTGCGCTGCAGCGCGTGGTCGACTTCCGGCTGACGCTCGGGGTTCTCGAGCACCTGGTGGCCCAGCCGTACGCGTTCATCGCGCGCCGCTCCGTCGGGGACCTCACCCTGCGGCTGCGCAGCACCGTCATCGTGCGCCAGGTGCTGACCGCGGGTGCGCTGTCCGCGATCCTCGACGGCGCGCTCGTCGTCGGCTACCTCGTGCTGATCGCGGCTCTCGACGTGTGGTTCGGGCTGCTCACGATCGGCGCGGTGGCCGGGCAGGTGCTCGTCGTGGCCGCGGCCTGGCCCCGGCTGCGGCGCACGTCCGCCGAGGTGCTGGAGGCGCAGACCCGGTCGCAGGGCGAGCTGCTGGAGATCATCGGCGGGCTGCAGCTGCTGAAGGCGAGCGGGACCGCGATGGAGGTGGTCACCGGGTGGTCGGGTCGGCTGCGCACCGAGGTCCACGCGCAGGCCGGACGCAGCCGGCTCGCCGGTGTCGTCGACGCGGTGCTGCTCACGGTCCGATTCGGCGCGCCGCCGCTGCTGCTCGTCCTCGGGCTCAGCCGCGTCGCATCGGGCGCGCTCGACCTGCCGGACATGCTGGCTCTCGCGGCGCTGTCCGCCGCGGTGACGGTGCCCACCGGCGGCCTGCTCTCGACCGTGTCGTCGATGTCGACCGTCGGCAGCTACCTGGACCGCATCGACGACCTGCTCGAGGCGGAGCCCGAGCGCCGCGGCGGCCGGCCGCTCGGCGACCGGCTGGCCGGGCGGGTCGACCTCGCGGATGTCAGCTACGCGTACTCGCCGCTGTCCCGGCCCGCCGTACGCGGCGTGACGCTGCGCATCGACGCCGGCGAGCACGTCGCGATCGTCGGGCGATCAGGGTCCGGCAAGACGACGCTGGCGATGCTCGTCGCCACCCTCTACGACCCGACGACCGGGACGGTCGGCATCGACAACTTCGACGCTCGGGAGTACGACCCGGTCGAGCTGCGTCGAAGGGTCGGCGTCGTCACCCAGGACACGGTGCTCTTCGCCATGACGA
Source organism: Mycobacteriales bacterium (assembly GCA_035536955.1). GTDB lineage: Bacteria > Actinomycetota > Actinomycetes > BP-191 > BP-191 > DATLNF01. The sequence continues at coordinate 25,252 of DATLNF010000032.1, forward strand.
TCCGGGACAACCTCGCCCTGGGGCGTCCCGACGCGTCCGACGCGGACATCGAGGCCGCCGCGCGGATCGCCGCGGTGCATGACGAGATCACCGCCCTGCCGTCGGGCTACCGGACCATGCTCGGCAACGGCGGGTCCGGCCTGTCCGGCGGCCAGCGGCAGCGGCTCGCGCTCGCCCGCGCCCTCGTCGGTCGCCCGGGGCTGCTGGTCCTGGACGAGGCGACCAGCGCGCTGGACGCACCCAGCGAGGAGTCGGTGCATCGAGGCCTCGCGGCGCTCCGGAGCACCCGCGTGGTCGTGGCGCACCGGCCCAGCACGATCCGCCGGGCCGACCGGATCGTGGTGCTCCGCGACGGGGAGCTGGTCGCCGAGGGGACGCACGCTCGGCTGCTGCGGAGCAGCGCGGAGTACCGCGAGCTGGTCGGGACCGGGCGAGCCGGATCGGGCAGACTCTCGTAGATGACGACGACGCTGGGCATGGTCGGACTCGGCCGGATGGGCGCGAACATGGCGACCCGCCTGCGGGCCGCCGGTCACGTGGTCGTCGGGTTCGACCCGTCGAACGACGCACGCGACGTCGACTCGCTCGAGGCGCTCGTCGCCGCGCTGCCGACGCCACGGCTGGTCTGGGTGATGGTGCCGTCAGGGGCGCCCACCATCGACACGGTGCAGCGCCTCGGCGAGCTGCTCACCGAGGGCGACGTGGTCGTCGACGGCGGCAACTCGCGCTACACCGACTCCCAGGCGCACGCCGCCGCCCTGGCCGAGCGCGGGATCGGCTTCGTCGACGCGGGGGTCAGCGGCGGGATCTGGGGGCGCACCGAGGGCTACTGCCTCATGGTCGGCGGCGCGGCCGAGCATGTCGCGCTGCTGCAGCCGGTGTTCGACGCGCTGGCGCCGGAGGGTGGGTTCGTCCACGCGGGCGCCAGCGGCGCGGGGCACTTCACGAAGATGGTCCACAACGGCGTCGAGTACGGGCTCATGCAGGCCTACGCCGAGGGCTACGAGCTCATGGCGGCGAGCGAGCTCGGCATCGACTGCCCCGGCGTCATGGAGACGTGGCGGCACGGCAGCGTCGTGCGGTCGTGGCTGCTCGACCTGCTCGCGACGTCCCTGGTCGCCGACCCCGACCTGTCCGCGATCCGCGGGTACGCGGAGGACTCCGGCGAGGGGCGGTGGACCGTCAACGAGGGGGTACGCCTCGCCGTACCGCTGCCGGTCATCACCGCCGCGCTGTTCGCGCGGTTCGCCAGCCGGCAGGACGACAGCCCGGCGATGAAGGTCATCGCGTCGCTGCGCAACGCCTTCGGCGGGCATGCCGTGACGCGCGGCGGGGTGCCGGACGCCGCGTCCCCCGAGGACGTCACCGGTGCCGGGTCCGCGCCGGCCGAGTCGCTGCCCGGCTGACGTGCACATCCGCCGCCTCGCGCTCACCGACTTCCGCTCGTACGCCGAGGTCACGGTCGAGCTCGCGCCGGGCACCGCGGCGTTCGTCGGCCCCAACGGGCAGGGCAAGACAAACCTCGTCGAGGCCGCCGGGTACGTCGCGACACTCGGCAGCCACCGGGTCGCCGCCGACGCACCGCTGGTGCGGCAGGGCGCCGAGCGGGCGGTCGTCCGGTGCGAGGTCGTCAACGCCGACCGAGCGCTGCTCGTCGAGATCGAGATCACGCCGGGCAAGGCCAACCGGGCGCGGCTGAACCGCGGCGCCGTGCCGCGCGCGCGGGACGTCCTCGGCGCGCTGCGCACCGTGCTGTTCGCGCCCGAGGACCTCGCGCTGGTGAAGGGGGACCCGGCGGACCGGCGCGCCTTCCTCGACGCGCTGCTGGTGCAGCGGCAGCCGCGCTACCACGGCGTCAAGGCCGACTACGACCGCATCCTCAAGCAGCGCAACGCGCTGCTGAAGTCGTCGTACGCCGCCCGCGGTGCGGCCGACTTCCGGACGCTCGACGTGTGGGACGAGCACCTCGCGACGACCGGCGCGGAGCTGCTGTCGGGCCGCATCGAGGCGGTCGACGCGCTCCGGCCGCTGGTCGACAAGGCCTACGACGAGCTCTCGCAGGGCGGCGGGCCGACCGGCCTCGAGTACCGGTCCTCGCTCGGCGCCGACACCCCGCTCGTTCCGGATCGCGAGCTGCTCAGCGCGGCGATGCTCGCCGAGCTGTCGCGGATGCGGTCGGCGGAGCTGGAGCGCGGGATCTCGCTCGTCGGACCGCACCGCGACGAGCTCGTCCTGTCGATCGGGGACTTCGCGGCGAAGGGATACGCCTCGCACGGCGAGTCGTGGTCGCTCGCGCTCGCGCTGCGGCTGGCGTCCCACGACGTCCTGACCGCCGACGGGGGCGAGCCGGTGCTCGTGCTCGACGACGTCTTCGCCGAGCTCGACGTGCGCCGACGCGAGCAGCTCGCCGCGCTCGTCGCCGGCCGCGAGCAGGTGCTGGTGACCGCGGCGGTCATCGCCGACGTACCCGAGCAGCTGCAGGGCGCGCGGTACGACGTCGCGGCCGGGGAGGTGCGCCGTGTCCGCTGAGGACGACCAGCCGGACCGGACGGGCACCGACGCCGCTGCCGCCGCTGCGGCCGCGGAGACGGCCGGCCCGGACCTCGCGCACCGGGCGCTGGCAGAGGCGAAGGCCGCGGCCGCGCGGGCCCGGCTGACCCCCAGCGAGGACGAGCGCATGCGGGCCGCGGCCAAGCGCAGCGAGCGGCGACGGGAGCAGGCCGGCCGGGGGCGGCGCAAGGGCGGCGACCCCGTCCCGTTCGGGGCGGCGATCGACGCGCTGCTCGCCGCGCGCGGCTGGCAGGGCGAGGCCCGCGTCGCGGCGGTCATGGGCCGCTGGGACGAGCTGGTCGGACCCGCGCTGGCGGACAAGTGCGCGCCGGTCTCCCTGCTCGACGGCGAGCTGCTGGTGAGCGCCGTGTCGACCGCGTGGGCGACCCAGCTCCGGCTGCTCGCCGGGGAGCTCAAGGACCGGCTCAACGCCGAGCTCGGCGCGGGCGCGGTCACCTCGGTGCGGGTCCAGGGGCCCAGCGGCGGGCCCCGGCGCAGCGGCGCGTGGCGGGTCGCCGGCGGCCGCGGACCCCGCGACACCTACGGCTAGGCGAACCTTGTCCGGGTCCGGGACCTGGTGAGCACGGCAGGTGACCGAAGTTCGCGGGATCAGCCCGCGCTCGGGTGGGGGGACATCACCCAGGGCGGGAACGCGTGAGTCTGTAGCCACAGGAGGCCGCGAAGGGCCATTTCTGTCGCCGTACGCCGGTATGATTCGTCGGTACCGCATGCCGCTCAGGGCCTCAGTGCCCCGCTGCCGCGTGCGCGCCCACGATCGCCAGCACGTGACGACAGAGAGCGAGACCCGAGCCGGATGACCTCCTCCGCGGCCTACGACGCCAGCTCCATCAAGGTCCTCGAGGGCCTGGAGGCGGTTCGCAAGCGACCTGGCATGTACATCGGCTCGACCGGCGAGCGCGGCCTGCACCACCTCGTCTACGAGGTCGTCGACAACGCCGTCGACGAGGCGATGGCGGGCTACTGCACCGACATCAGCGTCACCCTGCTGGCCGACGGCGGGGTCCGGGTCACCGACAACGGCCGCGGCATCCCGGTGGCCGAGCACCCGACCGTGAAGAAGAAGAGCGCACTCGAGGTCGTGCTGACCACCCTGCACGCCGGCGGGAAGTTCGACAGCGGGTCCTACGCCGTCTCCGGCGGGCTGCACGGCGTCGGCGTGTCCGTGGTCAACGCGCTGAGCGCGCGCCTCGACGTCGTCGTCAAGCGCGACGGCTTCGAGTGGACGCAGCCCTACGTCATGACCAGGGCCGCCGAGCCGGTCAAGCAGGGCCGGCCGACGAAGGAGACCGGCACGACGATCACCTTCTGGGCCGACCCGACGATCTTCGAGACCACGCACTACAGCTTCGAGACGCTGTCGCGGCGCATGCAGGAGATGGCGTTCCTCAACCGCGGCCTCGGCATCAGCCTGCGCGACGAGCGCGACGAGGTGCCGATGCAGGTCGACTACCGGTACGCCGGCGGCATCGTCGACTTCGTCGCGCACCTCAACCACTCGAAGGAGCCGATCCACAAGTCGATCGCGAGCTTCGAGGTCAAGGGCGACGGCATCGAGGTCGAGGTCGCGATGCAGTGGAACGCGACCTACTCCGAGTCGGTGTTCACCTTCGCCAACACGATCAACACCCACGAGGGCGGCACCCACGAGGAGGGCTTCCGCGCGGCGCTGACCGCCATCGTCAACAAGTACGCGCGCGACAAGGGACTGCTCAAGGAGAAGGACGACAACCTCACCGGCGACGACGTCCGCGAGGGGCTCACCGCGATCGTGTCGCTGAAGATCTCGCAGCCGCAGTTCGAGGGTCAGACGAAGACCAAGCTCGGCAACACCGAGGCGAAGTCGTTCGTGCAGAAGGCGTGCAACGACCGGCTCACCGACTGGTTCGAGCGCAACCCCGGCGAGGCCAAGGACGTCATCAACAAGGCGACCCAGGCGGCCCGGGCGCGTCTTGCCGCACGCTCAGCGCGCGACCTCATCCGGCGCAAGTCGATCCTCGGCGCGTCGTCACTGCCCGGGAAGCTCGCCGACTGCCAGTCGACCGACCCGCGCGAGTCCGAGCTCTACGTGGTGGAAGGCGACAGCGCAGGGGGGTCCGCGAAGGGCGGCCGCGACTCGCGGTTCCAGGCGATCCTGCCGATCCGCGGCAAGATCATCAACGTCGAGAAGGCGCGCATCGACCGGGTGCTGAAGAACACCGAGGTCCAGGCGCTCATCCTGGCGCTGGGCACCGGCATCCACGACGACTTCGACATCGAGAAGCTCAGGTACCACAAGATCGTGCTGATGGCCGACGCCGACGTCGACGGCCAGCACATCCGCACGCTGCTGCTGACGCTGCTCTTCCGCTTCATGCGACCGCTCGTCGAGGCCGGCCACGTCTACCTGGCGCAGCCGCCGCTCTACAAGATCAAGTACAACCGCAAGGGCGACGAGGTCGACTACGCCTACTCCGACCGCGAGCGCGACGGGCTCGTCGCGCGCTACATCGAGTCGGGCAAGAAGCTCTCCGAGGACGCGATCCAGCGCTTCAAGGGCCTCGGCGAGATGAACGCCGGCGAGCTGTGGGAGACCACGATGGACCCGGGCAACCGCGTCCTGCTGCAAGTGACGCTGGACGACGCGGCGACCGCGGACCAGCTGTTCAGCGTCCTCATGGGCGAGGACGTCGAGGCCCGCCGGGAGTTCATCGTCCGCAACGCCAAGGACGTCCGCTTCCTCGACGTCTGAGCCGCCCCGCCCCGCCGTACACCTGAGCCGAGAGGACCCTCGTGGTCGACGTACCGCCGCCCCCGACGACCGACCGTGTCGAGCCGGTCGGCATCGAAGTCGAGATGCAGCGCAGCTTCCTCGACTACGCGATGTCGGTCATCGTCAGCCGCGCGCTGCCCGACGTGCGCGACGGACTCAAGCCGGTGCACCGCCGGGTGCTCTACGCGATGTACGACGGCGGCTACCGGCCGGACCGCGGCTTCGTGAAGTGCGCCCGCGTCGTCGGCGACGTCATGGGCAACTACCACCCGCACGGCGACAGCGCGATCTACGACACGTTGGTCCGGCTCGCCCAGCCGTGGGCGATGCGGGCCCCGCTGGTCGACGGGCAGGGCAACTTCGGCTCGCAGGGCAACGATCCTGCAGCCGCGATGCGCTACACCGAGTGCCGGCTCTCGCCGCTCGCGATGGAGATGCTGCGCGAGATCGAGCAGGAGACCGTCGACTTCGTCCCCAACTACGACGGCAAGAGCCAGGAGCCGGTGATCCTGCCGAGCCGGTTCCCCAACCTGCTGGTCAACGGCGGCACCGGCATCGCCGTGGGCATGGCGACCAACATC
>DATLNF010000033.1:0-25415 GCA_035536955.1 Mycobacteriales bacterium
CCACGGCCGGGGCCGCTGCTCGCTCCGCCGTCGTCACCGACAGCGTGCCCGCGGCGACCGTCCAGGCGGACAAGCCCGCCCGCTCGGCGAGCCGGCCGGCGTCGTCCGGGGGAGCGCGTCCACGACCGGCGAAGCGCAAGGGCGGTCGGCCCGGCCGGCCGAGCGGCAAGAAGCGACGGTGACCGCGGGGGACCCGTTCGACGTCGCGGGGCTGCTCACCAGCCGGATCCGCGACGTGCCGGACTGGCCCCAGCCCGGAGTCGTGTTCAAGGACATCACGCCGCTCCTCGCCGACCACGTCGCGTTCGCGCACGCCGTCGACGCGATCGTGGCGCACCGCGGCCGCGGGACGATCGACAAGGTCGTCGGGATCGAGGCGCGCGGATTCATCGTCGCCGCACCGGTGGCTTACCACTTCGGCGCCGGATTCGTCCCCGTGCGCAAGCAGGGCAAGCTCCCCGGCGTCACCCGGTCCAGGACCTACCAGCTCGAGTACGGCGCCGCCACGCTCGAGGTGCAGCAGGACGCGTTCACCCCCGGCGAGCAGGTGCTCATCGTCGACGACGTGCTCGCCACCGGGGGCACCGTCGAGGCGGCCGCCGCGCTGATCGCCGCCGCCGGCGCCGACGTCGTCGGGGTCAGCGTCCTGATCGAGCTGGCGCAGCTCGGCGGGCGTCAACGCCTCGCCGGGTTCCCGGTGCACAGCCTGCTGACCTACTAGCTCGCGCGGTCGGCCTGCGCGCGGTGGGTATCGTAGGAGGCTCCTCCGGCAGGTTAGGAGCGCCGCGTGCCCTCAGAGGTCGCCCCCGCGCCCGCCGACGCGGCTGCCCCGGAGTCGGCCGCGCCGCCGGTTGAGGAGGCCCTCCCCGAGGGCGCCTCGCAGCCGGGGGACGCTTCTTCGGACGCGCCGCGGGAGCACTCCGTCGACACCGCCCTGCCCGACAAGAACGCCGTCGCGCGGGAGTACGGCGCGGACGCGGCAGGCACCGCGTCCGCCCCGCCACGACGGGTGCGGGCCGCGCTCGCCCGGCTCAGTCCCAAGGCCGGCACGACCACACCTCCCGAGATCGAGCCGGTGCTGCGCGTGCTCCGCACGCACCACCCGAAGGCGGAGCTGCGGCCGGTCGTGCGCGCGTACGAGGTCGCCGAGGAGGCGCACCGCGGCCAGGTCCGCAAGAGCGGCGACCCCTACATCGTCCATCCGATCGGTGTGGCGACCATCCTCGCCGGGCTGGGGATGGATGCGAGCACGATCGTCGCCGCGCTGCTGCACGACGTCGTCGAGGACACGCCGGCGACGCTCGAGACGGTCCGCGTCGAGTTCGGCGACCTCGTCGCCCGGATCGTCGACGGCGTCACCAAGCTCGACAAGGTGAAGTTCGGCGAGGCGGCCGAGGCGGAGAGCATCCGCAAAATGGTCATCGCGATGGCCCGGGACTCCCGCGTGCTCGTCGTGAAGCTCGCCGACCGGCTGCACAACATGCGCACGATCGCCCCGCTGGCACGGGACAAGCAGGAGCGGATCAGCCGCGAGACGCTCGAGATCTACGCGCCGCTCGCGCACCGCCTCGGCATGAACACCATCAAGTGGGAGCTCGAGGACCTCGCGTTCGCGACGCTGTACCCGAAGCGCTACGACGAGATCGTCCGTCTCGTCGCCGACCGCGCGCCGTCGCGGGACACCTACATCAGCGGGGTGATCGAGCAGGTCACCGACAGCCTCAAGGACGCGAAGATCAAGGCCGAGGTGACCGGCCGCCCCAAGCACTACTACTCGATCTACCAGAAGATGATCGTGCGCGGCCACGACTTCGCCGACATCCACGACCTGCTCGGCGTACGCGTCCTCGTCGACTCCATCCGCGACTGCTATGCCGCACTCGGCACGATCCACGCGCTGTGGCATCCGGTGCCCGGCCGCTTCAAGGACTACATCGCGCGACCCAAGTTCAACATGTACCAGTCGCTGCATACGACGGTCATCGGGCCCGAGGGCAAGCCCGTCGAGCTGCAGATCCGGACGTTCGCGATGCACAACACCGCGGAGATCGGCATCGCGGCGCACTGGAAGTACAAGGACGGCGGCTCGACGGTCCCCGGCAAGAACGACATGGAGTGGATGCGCCAGCTGCTCGACTGGCAGAAGGAGACCGCCGACCCGGGCGAGTTCCTCGACTCCCTGCGATTCGACCTGTTCGCCGGTGAGGTGTTCGTCTTCACGCCCAAGGGCGACGTCATCTCGCTGCCGACCGGTGCGACCGCCGTCGACTTCGCCTACGCGGTGCACACCGAGGTCGGGCACCGGTGCATCGGTGCACGGGTGAACAACCGCCTCGTGCCGCTGGAGAGCCCGCTCGACAACGGCGACGTCGTCGAGGTGTTCACCTCGAAGGCCGCGAACGCCGCCCCCAGCCAGGACTGGCTGGCCTTCGTCAAGACGCCGCGCGCGCGCAACAAGATCCGCCAGTGGTTCGCGAAGGAGCGGCGCGACGACGCGATCGAGGAGGGCAAGGACGCGATCGCCCGCGCGATGCGCAAGCAGGGCCTGCCGCTCCAGCGGCTGCTCGCCGGCGACGCGCTGGCGACGCTGGCCAAGGACCTGCGTCACCCCGACATCGCCAGCCTGTACGCCGCGGTGGGGGAGAGCCAGCTGTCCGCGCAGAGCGTGGTGCAGCGGCTCGTCCAGGCTCTCGGCGGCGCCGAGGGCGCGGTCGAGGACCTGGCGGAGGTCGCCCGCCCCCTGACGTCACGTCCGAAGGCCCGGCCGGTCGGTGATCCCGGCGTGGTCGTCAAGGGTGCCAGCGACGTGTGGGTGAAGCTGTCGAAGTGCTGCACCCCGGTGCCCGGCGACCCGATCGTCGGGTTCGTCACCCGCGGCAACGGGGTGAGCGTCCATCGCGGCGACTGCGTCAACGCCAAGGCGCTCGAGGCGCAGCAGCCGCGCTTCGTCGACGTGGAGTGGGCGCCGACCGCCGGCTCGATCTTCCTGGTGGCCATCCAGGTCGAGGCGCTGGACCGGACCCGGCTGCTCTCCGACGTGACCCGCGCGCTGTCCGACCAGCACGTCAACATCCTGTCGGCGTCGGTGACCACGACCCGGGACCGCGTCGCGGTGTCCCGGTTCACCTTCGAGATGGCCGACCCGACCCACCTCGGCCACCTGCTCAAGGCCGTGCGCAACGTCGAGGGCGTCTACGACGCCTACCGCGTGGTCAGCACCAAGTCCTGACCATCCTCACGCGGTGCCCCTGAGTCCGGTCAGGACCGGACTGAGCGGCACCGCTTCGCCGAGCGCCGCGTCAGACGGGCTTGACCACGAAGTCGGCGAGGAAGACCTGCTTGGCCGGCGGGCCATCGGTGCCGCCGCCCTCGACGCCGTTCGCCATGATCTTGTCGAGCACGGTGAGACCGGCCGGCGTGATCTTGCCCCACACGGTGTACGACGGCGGCAGCTGGCTGTCCTTGGCCACCAGGAAGAACTGGCTCCCGTTCGTGCCCTTACCGGAGTTGGCCATCGCCAGCGTGCCGCGTGGGTACGTCGCGCCCTTGAGGTTCTCGTCGGCGAACTTGTAGCCCGGCCCGCCGCTGCCGGTCGCGGTCGGGTCACCGCACTGCAGGACGGTCAGGGTCGGCGACGTCGTCGCGCGATGGCACGAGGTGTTGTCGAAGAAGTTCTTGCCGGCCAGGAACGCGAACGAGTTCACCGTCTTCGGCGCCTTGTCCGCGAAGAGGTCGGCCTCGATGACGCCGCACGAGGTGGTGATGGCGGCACGGTACTTCTTCGTCTTGTCGATGGTCAGCGGCGGCTCCTTGCCGAACTCCTGCGGCTTCGCGGGCGCCTTGAGCTCCTCGCCGTCGCACGCCACGCCACCGCCGTCACCCGGCTCGGCCGACTCGCTCGGCGACGCGAGCGGGTTGATCGTGTCCTCGTCCTCGAACAGGTTCGCGACCAGGAACCCGCCGCCGACGAGCAGCAGCACGGCGGCGAAGACACCGCCGACCATCAGGTTCCGCTTCCGCCGGCGCGCGAGGCGCTCCGCACGGCGGGCGGCCTGCCGCTCGGCGCGGCGTCGGGCGATCTCACGCTGGCGCTTGCTGCTGGTCACTGCGGCCTCTCCGGGTCTGGCTGGTGGTCGGCGCCCACGTGGTCGCCGCGGGGGAGTCTAGGTGGTCACCTACCCGTTCGCTGCGCGGCTCGGGCCGCCGATAGGCTCCGCTGCCGCGCCCGTGCTGACCGAAGAGGAGACGACTGGTGCTGGTCACCGGGTTCCCCGCCGGCGCGTGGGGCACCAACTGCTACGTCGTCGCTCCGGGTCCTGGGGAGCAGTGCGTGGTCATCGACCCCGGGCACGAGGCCGCCCCGGGGGTGGCCGACCTCGTCCGTGAGCACCGGCTGCAGCCGGTTGCGGTGCTGCTGACCCACGGGCACGTCGACCACACCTTCTCGGTCGTGCCGGTGTGCGGGCGCTACGGCGTGCCGGCCTACATCCACGGCGCGGACCGCGGCCAGCTCGCCGACCCGGCGTCCGGCCTCGGCCTCTCGCCGAGCCAGGACCTGCTCGGCGGGCTGGCCTTCAGCGAGCCCGACGAGGTCGTCGAGCTGACCGGTCGCGACGAGGTCACCCTGGCCGGGCTCGACTTCGTCGTCGACCACGCGCCCGGCCACACGCTCGGCTCGGTGACGTTCCGGCTCGCCGAGCTGGTGCTGTTCAGCGGCGACCTGCTCTTCCGCGGCTCGATCGGGCGCACCGACCTGCCCGGGGGCAGCTACGACGAGATCCTGGCGTCGCTCGCCAGGGTCGTGCTGCCCCTCCCGGACGAGCTGTCGGTGCTCTCCGGCCACGGCCCGGCCACCACGGTGGGCGAGGAGCGAGCCGGCAACCCCTACCTCGCCGAGGCCGCGCGCGGCGTCGGCGGCGCGCCACCATCGGCCCGCGCCCGCGCGCAGGGGCTCTAGTGGCCCGCGCGAGCTCGCTGAGCGGCTTCCCGGAGTGGCTGCCAGGCCAGCGACTGGTGGAGCTGCACGTCCTCGACACCCTCCGCGAGGTCTTCGAGCTGCACGGCTTCTCCTCGATCGAGACGCGCGCCGTCGAGCCGCTCGAGACGCTCGTCCACCAGGGGGAGACCAGCAAGGAGGTGTACGTCGTCCGCCGGCTCCAGGCCGACCCCAGCGCCGACGACACCGGTCTCGGGCTCCACTTCGACCTCACCGTTCCGCTCGCGCGCTACGTCGTCGAGAACGCCGGCCGGCTCACGTTCCCGTTCCGCCGGTTCCAGGTGCAGAAGGCCTGGCGCGGCGAGCGACCGCAGGAGGGGCGATCCCGCGAGTTCACGCAGGCCGACGTCGACATCGTCGGCCGCGACTCCCTGGGCTTCCACCACGAGGTAGAGCTCCCGCTGGCGGTTGCCGACGCGTTCGCCCGGCTGCCGATGCCGCCGGTGCGGATGCTGGTCAACAACCGTCGGGTCGCCGAGGGCTTCTACCTCGGGCTCGGGGTGGACGCCTCCGCCGTGACCGCGGTCCTGCGCACGGTCGACAAGCTCGACAAGATCGGGGCGAAGGCGGTCCACGGGCTGCTCGTCGACGACGGGCTGACCGACGCGCAGGCGACGTCCTGCCTACAGCTCGCCGGCATCCGCGGGACGGATGCGTCCGTCGTCGACGCGGTGCACGCCCTCGGGGTGCGCCACGAGCTGCTCGACCGGGGCCTGGCCGAGCTCGCCCAGCTCATGGCCGCGGCGGCCGAGCACGCGCCCGGCCTGCTCGTCGCCGACCTGAGGATCGCCCGCGGGCTCGACTACTACACGGGCACGGTCTACGAGACACAGCTGGTCGGCCACGAGGACCTCGGCTCCGTCTGCTCCGGGGGGCGGTACGACGCGCTCGCGACCGACGGCACGACGACGTACCCGGGCGTCGGCGTGTCGGTGGGCGTGACGCGGCTGCTCAGCCGGCTGCTGGGGCGAGGGCTGGTCGAGCCCAGCCGGTCGGTGCCGACCTGCGTCCTCGTCGCGCTGCCCGACGAGCCGGCGCGCGCGGAGTGCGTCCGGATCGCCGCCGCGCTCCGGGCTCGCGGGATCGCGACAGAGGTGGCACCGGACGCCGCGAAGTACGGCAAGCAGATCCGGTACGCCGAGCGCCGCGGAATCCCGTTCGTCTGGTTCCCGGGCAGCGGCGACACTGAGCAGCAGGTCAAGGACATCAGGTCGGGTGACCAGGTGTCCGCGGACCCGGCGTCCTGGTCGCCGCCGGCGGCCGACCGGCGTCCGACGATGCACGCGACGAAGGGGTCCGACACGTGATCCGCACGCACGAGGCCGGGGCGCTGCGCCGGGAGCACGCCGGGCAGTCCGTCGTCCTCGCCGGCTGGGTCGCCCGGCGGCGCGACCACGGCGGCGTCATCTTCGTGGACCTCCGCGACGCCGGCGGGGTCGTCCAGGTGGTGTTCCGCGAGGGCGCGCCGGCCGAGCAGGCGCACGACCTGCGCAGCGAGTACTGCGTGCTCGTCCGCGGCACGGTCGGCGTGCGCCCGGAGGGCAACGCCAACCCCGACCTGCCCACCGGCGACGTCGAGGTCACGGCGGACCACGTCGAGGTCCTCTCCGTCGCCGCGCCCCTGCCGTTCCCCATCGAGGGCCAGCAGGGCGACGTCGACGAGGGGGTGCGGCTGCGCTATCGCTACCTGGACATGCGCCGCGCTGAGGCGGCGGCGGCCATGCGCACCCGGGCGCGCGCCACCCGCGTCATCCGCGAGGTGATGGACGAGCACGGGTTCCTCGACATCGAGACGCCGACCCTGACGCGGTCCACCCCCGAAGGCGCGCGTGACTTCCTCGTCCCGTGCCGGCTGCAGCCCGGCACCTGGTACGCGCTGCCGCAGTCGCCGCAGCTGTTCAAGCAGCTGCTCATGGTCGCGGGGTTCGAGCGGTACTACCAGATCGCCCGGTGCTACCGCGACGAGGACCTGCGTGCGGACCGGCAGCCCGAGTTCACCCAGCTCGACGTCGAGCTGTCCTTCCTCGACGAGGAGGACATCTACTCGCTGACCGAGGAGCTGCTGGCCCGGGTGTGGCGCGAGGTGCTCGACACGGACATCCCGACACCGTTCCCGCGGATGACCTACGCCGACGCGATGACGCGCTACGGGTCGGACAAGCCCGACCTGCGCTTCGGCCTCGAGCTCGTGGACCTGAGCGGGCGATTCGCCGGCACGGAGTTCCGGGTCTTCCAGGCCGAGCACGTCGGCGCCGTCGTCTACCCGGGCGGCGGCGCGCTGAGCCGCAAGGACCTCGACGGTTGGCAGGAGTGGGCGCGCGGTCGCGGCGCGAAGGGGCTCGCCTACGTGCTCGTCGGCGCCGACGGCACGCTGTCCGGCCCGGTCGTGAAGAACCTGGCTCCGGCCGAGCTGGACGGACTCGCGGCGGAGTGCGGCGCCGCGCCGGGCGACGCCGTCTTCTTCGCGGCGTCATCGCGGCGATCGGCCCTGGACCTGCTCGGCGCCGTACGTGTGGAGATCGGCAACCGGCTCGGGCTGCGCTCCCCGGGGCGGTGGGAGTTCCTCTGGGTCACTGACGCGCCGATGTTCGAGCCGACCGACGACGGCGGCTGGACGGCGGTGCACCACCCGTTCACCGCTCCGGCCGCCGACTGGGCGGACAGCTTCACGGACGACCCGGAGAGCGCCCTGGCCCGCGCGTACGACGTCGTCCTCAACGGCGTCGAGCTCGGCGGCGGATCCATCCGCATCCACCGCAGCGAGATGCAGAAGCGGGTGTTCGACACCATCGGGCTCACCGAGGGCGAGGCGAAGGAGAAGTTCGGCTTCCTGCTCGAGGCGTTCGAGTACGGGCCCCCGCCGCACGGCGGCATCGCGATCGGGCTCGACCGCCTGGCGGCGATGCTGGCGGGGCACGACAGCATCCGCGAGGTGATGGCCTTCCCGAAGACGTCGTCGGGCGGGGACCCGCTGACCGGCGCCCCCACGCCGATCACGCCGGTCCAGCGCAAGGAGGCAGGCATCGACGCGCCGCCGGGGCCGTCGCGGTCCTAGTCCCTAGAGCTCGGGATCGACCGACAGCCACACCATCCAGTGGTCGTCGTGGAAGCCGAGCGCGTCGTAGAGGCGTCGCGCGACCTCGTTGGGGTGGTTGACCCAGAGCCCGGCGCGGCCGTGCTCGCGCACCAGCTCGGCCGCCGCCCACGCGGTGACCGCGGCACCGTGCCCGGCGCGCCGGACGTCCGGCGCCGAGGTGATCGAGCTCAGGAACCCCAGCGTCGGCGCCGACGTCGCGTCCGCGGCGCACGCGACGAGACGTCCCGTTCCGTCCCTGACGCCGGCCCACCGGCGCACCTCCGGCGCTCCGGTCTGCAGCGCCGCGCTCGGGAAGGCGACGTCGAGCAGGTCCTGCACCTCGGGGTCCTCCGACGGCGTCAGCCAGCAGGGCGCTAGGTGCGGGCGCAGCTCAGGTGGGTGGTCGGTCCAGCGGAAGTCCCACGGCTCGACCTCGGTAACCCCGAGGTCGGCGCGCAGCGGGTCGAGCGCGCCGGCCGGGACCGAGCCGCTGTCGTGGCCGCGTTCGGCGACCAGTGCGCGCAGCAGAGCCTCCGCGTCGGGCGGCGGGCCGGTGATGCACCAGTCGTCGATCTGCTCGCCGAGCCGCTGGTGGATCGCGACCGCCTCGCCGAGGGCGTACGCCTCGGTTCCGGGCACCCGGAGCGACCAGCCCTGTGTGCGCAGCGGGTCCAGCGCGGCGAGGACGGACGCCTCGAGGTCGTCGAGGACGCGGAGCCGGCTCAGGGCGCGCATCCGGTCAGGCTAGCCGCGCGGCCCGCTGGGTAGGTTGGGGTCGTGGCCGACTCGCTCTTCGACGGCGCGCGGGCGACGGCGGAGGCCGCGGTCGCGCCGCTCGCGGTGCGGATGCGGCCGACCACGCTGGACGAGGTCGTCGGGCAGCGCCACCTGCTCGGGCCCGGCACGCCGCTGCGCCGCCTCGTGGAGGGTGACGCCCCGCTGTCACTGCTGCTGTGGGGACCGCCGGGCACCGGCAAGACGACGCTCGCCCATGTCGTGTCCGCGGCGACGCAGCGGCGGTACGTCGAGCTGTCCGCCGTCACCGCGGGCGTGAAGGACGTCCGCGCGGTCATCGAGGCGGCGCGCGAGTCGCTGGCGATGTACGGCACCCAGACCGTGCTGTTCATCGACGAGGTGCACCGGTTCTCCAAGACGCAGCAGGACGCCCTGCTGCCGGCGGTCGAGAACCGGTGGGTGACCCTGGTCGCCGCGACCACCGAGAACCCGTTCTTCTCGGTGATCTCGCCACTGCTGTCGCGGTCGCTGCTGCTCCGGCTCGAGCCGCTGGGCGAGGACGACATCGTCACGGTCGTCCGGCGGGCGCTCGTCGACCAGCGCGGCCTCGGGGGCGAGGTGTCGCTCGCCGACGATGCGCTGGACCACCTGCTCCGCGTCGCCGGCGGCGACGCCCGACGGGCGCTGACCGCGCTCGAGGCCGCGGCGGGCGCGGCTCGCGGCCTCGGTGTCGACACGATCACCCTCGCCATCCTCGAGTCGAGCATCGACCGCGCCGCGGTCCGGTACGACCGCGACGGCGACCAGCACTACGACGTCGTGAGCGCCTTCATCAAGAGCATGCGGGGCGGCGACGTCGACGCGACGCTGCATTACCTCGCCCGGATGATCGAGGCCGGCGAGGATCCCCGATTCATCGCCCGCCGACTCGTCATCCTCGCCAGCGAGGACATCGGGCTCGCCGATCCGACCGCGCTGCCGATCGCCGTGGCCGCCGCCCAGGCGCTCGAGCTGATCGGGCTGCCGGAGGCCCGGCTCAACCTCGCGCAGGCGTCCATCCACCTCGCGCTCGCGCCCAAGTCCAACGCCGTCATCACGGCGATCGACGCGGCGGCCGCGGACATCCGGCGCGGCATGACCGGCGGCGTGCCGGCGCACCTGCGGGACAGCCACTACGCGGGTGCGGCCAAGATCGACCACGGCAAGGGCTACCGATATCCTCACGACTTCCCGGCTGCGCTGGTCGCTCAGCAGTACGCGCCCGACCTCGTCGACGGGAAGGACTACTACCAGCCGACGGGTCACGGCGCGGAGCAGGAGGCGCAGGTGCGGGTCGCCGAGCTGCGCCGAGCGCTGCGAGCCGGCCGGCACCCGTCCGGAGCCGACCAGACCCCCCAGGAGCACTGATTTGCTCAGCGCCAAGGACTTCCTGCTGCTCGCACTCGCCCTCGGGTGGCTGGTGTTCGTGCTGTTCCTCGGCTACGTGCTCATGCGGCTCGGTCAGGTGCTGAAGTCGACCGAGGAGCTCGTCGACGGCGTCACCGAGCGCACCGTGCCGCTGCTCGGCGAGGTCACCACCTCGGTGGTCCAGGTCAACGGCCAGCTCGAGCGCATCGACACGATCACGTCGCACGCCGCGACCGTCTCGAGCAACGTCGCCGCGCTCACCACCCTTTTCGCGGCGACCCTCGGCGGCCCGCTGGTGAAGGTCGCCGCCTTCAGCTACGGCGTACGGCGCGCGGCGGGCCGTCGTGAGCGCAGTGACGTCGAGCGCGACGTCAAGCAGGCGCTCAAGGACAAGAAGAAGCAGGCCCGCTCGACCCGACGGGCCGGCTGACGTGCGCCGGCTCTTCTGGACCGCGCTCGGCATCGGGTTCGGCGCGACCGGCGGCATCCTGGTCGCCCGTCGCCTGCGCCGTACCGCGGACGCGCTCATGCCGAGCGAGGTCGGCGGTGCGCTGGCCGGTGCGGTGTCCGGCCTCGCCGACTCGGTCCGCGGCTTCACCGCCGAGGTCCGGGCCGGGATGGCCGAGCGCGAGGACGAGCTGATAACCAGTCTGGGTCTCGACGCTCCTGCGGGAGAGTAGGAGCATGCGCTCCGCCGAGATCCACCGCCGCTTCCTCGACCACTTCGCTACGCGGGGCCACGAGATCGTGCCGTCCGCGTCGCTCATCTCCGACGACCCCACGCTGCTCCTCGTCAACGCCGGCATGGTGCCGTTCAAGCCGTACTTCCTCGGCGAGCAGGCGCCGCCGTGGGAGCGCGCGACCAGCGTGCAGAAGTGCGTGCGGACCCTGGACATCGACGAGGTCGGCAAGACCACCCGGCACGGCTCGTTCTTCCAGATGGCCGGCAACTTCAGCTTCGGCGACTACTTCAAGCCGCGCGCGATCGAGCTCGCCTGGGAGCTGCTGACGAAGAGCGTCGAGGACGGCGGCTACGGCATCGACGCCGAGCGGCTCTGGACCACCGTCTACCTCGACGACGACGAGGCGTTCGACCTGTGGCGGCAGTACGTCCCTGAGGAGCGCATCCAGCGGCGGGGCAAGGCCGACAACTTCTGGCACATGGGCGTGCCCGGACCCGGTGGTCCTTGCAGCGAGATCTACTACGACCGCGGACCTGACTACGGGCGCGAGGGCGGCCCCATCGCCGACGAGGACCGCTACCTCGAGCTGTGGAACCTCGTCTTCATGCAGGTCCAGCTCAGCGCGGTCCGCGGGAAGGAGGACTTCGACGTCTCCGGTCCGCTGCCGGCGCAGAACATCGACACCGGGATGGGCGTCGAGCGGGTCGCCACCGTCCTGCAGGGCGTCGACAACCTCTATGAGATCGACACGTCGCGCGCGATCCTCGTCCGGGCGAGCGTGCTGACCGGCACGTCGTACGGCGCGGACCCGGCCGCCGACGTCCGGCTGCGGGTCGTCGCCGACCACGCCCGCACCTCGCTCATGCTGCTGGGTGACGGCGTCACCCCGGGCAACGAGGGGCGCGGCTACGTGCTGCGCCGGATCATGCGGCGCACCGTGCGTGCGATGCGCCTGCTCGGCGCGGCGGACCCGACGATGGGAGACCTGGTCGGAACGGCCATCGAGGCGATGGGTCCGCAGTACCCCAACCTGGTCACCGACTCGGAGCGCATCCTCGAGGTCGCGGTCGGCGAGGAGGCGTCGTTCCTCGAGACGGTGGCCAAGGGGGCGACGCTGTTCGAGCAGGCCGTGCCAGAGGCGCGGACCGGTGGCGGCGTGCTGTCCGGGGAGCGCGCGTTCCAGCTGCACGACACCTACGGCTTCCCGATCGACCTGACCCTGGAGATGGCGGCCGAGCAGGGCCTGGCTGTCGACGAGGACGGCTTCCGCCGGCTGATGGCCGAGCAGCGGCAGCGCTCGAAGGCGGACCGCAAGGCGCAGGGCATCGGCCACGCCGATGTGTCGGCGTACCGGACCGTGCTCGACGACGGCGGGCCGACGGAGTTCACCGGTTACGTCGCCGTGGGCGGTGAGGCGCACGTCCGCGCGATCCTCGGCCCGGCGGGGTCCTGCCCGAGTGCACGGGAGGGCGACGAGGTCGAGATCGTCCTGGACCGCACCCCGTTCTACGCCGAGGCGGGGGGTCAGCTCGCGGACACCGGGCGCCTGTGGCTCGACGGTGTCGAGGTCGAGGTCCTCGACACGCAGAAGCCCATCGCCGACCTCGTGGTGCATCGCGCCCGGGTCGTGCGCGGCGAGGTGACCGTCGGTGCCGCGATGCAGACCGAGGTCGACGTCGACCGGCGCCGGGCGATCAGCCGCGCGCACACGGCGACCCACCTCATCCACCGCGCGTTCCGGGGAGCACTGGGCGAGACCGCGACGCAGGCCGGCTCGCTCAACGCGCCCGGTCGTCTTCGCTTCGACTTCCACGCGTCCGGCGGCGTGCCGCAGTCGGTGCTGGGCGACGTCGAGGACGAGGTCAACGCGATCCTGATCGACGACCTCGAGGTGCGCGCGTTCGTCACGTCGCAGGACGAGGCGCGGCGCATCGGCGCGCTCGCGCTGTTCGGCGAGAAGTACGGCGACGCGGTGCGCGTGGTCGAGGTCGGCGACTACGCCCGGGAGCTCTGCGGCGGCACGCACGCGGCGCGGTCCGGCCAGCTGGGCCTCGTGAAGATCCTGGGGGAGGCCTCGATCGGCGCCGGCGTGCGCCGGGTCGAGGGCTTGGTCGGCATGGACGCCTTCCGGTTCCTCGCGAAGGAGCACCTGCTCGTCTCCGGGCTCTCCGAGCTGCTCAAGGCGCAGCCCGAGGAGCTGCCGGAGCGCGTCGAGGGGCTGGTCACCCGCCTCCGCGAGACGGAGAAGGAGCTCGAGCGGATCAAGGCGGGCGCGGTCCTGTCTGCCGCGGCGGCGGTCGCCGCGGCGGCGACGGACGTCTCGGGTGTGGCGGTCGCGGTCCACGAGGTTCCGCGCGGCACCAGCATCGACGACGCCCGCAAGCTCGCCATCGACGTGCGCGGCCGGCTCGAGTCGGACCGTCCCGGTGTCGTCGTGGTCGCGGTGCCCGCGGACGGCAAGGCGCAGGTCGTCGTCGCCGTCGGCGCGGCCGCGCAGCAGCGCGGGCTGCAGGCCGGCGCTCTCGTCCGGTCGCTCGCCCCGGTGCTCGGCGGCGGCGGTGGGGGCTCCGCCGACGTCGCGGTCGGCGGCGGCACCCGCGTGGAGGGGATCGCCGAGGCGCTCGCCCTCGCCCCGCAGCTCGTCGCGCAGGCGCTGTGACGGCCGTGACGCGTCAGCGCCGCGGCGTGCGGATCGGCGTCGACGTCGGCACCGTCCGGGTCGGCGTCGCGGCGAGCGACGCCGACGGCATCCTCGCGACGCCGGTCGCGACGCTCGATCGTGATCCCAAAGGCGGACGGGACCTCGCCGAGCTCGCCGAGCTCGTGCGCGCGCGTGACGCGGTCGAGGTCGTCGTCGGGCTGCCCCGGCACCTGTCCGGACGCTCCGGTCCGGCCGCCGCGGCGGCGACGGCGTACGCCGAGGATCTCGCCGAGCTGGTCGCGCCGGTCCCGGTCCGCCTGGTCGACGAGCGCCTGTCGACGGTCGCCGCCGAGCGGACCCTCGCGGACCGCGGCGTCGGGTCTCGCGCGCGACGATCGGTCGTCGACCAGGCGGCTGCCGTGGTGATCCTGCAGGGCGCGCTCGACGCGCTGCCGCCGGAGTCCGACCGTGACTGACCGCGAGCCCTACGACCACGAGGCGCCCGACGTGGACCACGACGGGTTCGACACCGGGCACGACGCGCCGCCGACCCCGCCACGCCGGCGGCGGAAGCGGCTCGGCGTCGTGGTCGTGCTTTCGGTGCTCGCGCTGATCGGCGGCGGTGCGGCGTACGGCGGGCGGGCGATCTACGACCGGCTGGTCGACGCGCCGGCCCCGGACTTCGCGGGTCCCGGCCGCGGCGAGGCCTTGATCGAGGTCCCGACCGGGGCGACCGCGGGCGCCATCGGGGTGATCCTCGCCGAGCGGGGCGTCGTCAAGAGCGCCGCGGCGTTCCGGGAGGCCGCGGTCGCCGACGACCGGTCATTGAAGATCCAGCCCGGCTTCTACCGGCTGAGGCTCGAGATGAAGGCCGTCGACGCGCTCGCGCTGTTCTTCGACCCCGCCGCGCGGATCCGCGGCCGATTCACCATCCCGGAGGGCACGACTGTCGGCAAGACGCTCGAGATCATCGCGCGGTCCGTCGACGAGATGCCGCTGGCTCAGCTCCAGGCGGCGGTGCGCAACCCGACCGCACTGGGACTCCCCGCCTACGCCAACGGCCGGGTGGAGGGGTTCCTCTTCCCGGCGACGTACGACGTCGAGCCCGGGACGACCGCGGTCGAGGTGCTCGCGCGGATGGTGGCCCGGTACGAGGTCGCCGCTGCCGAGACCGGCCTCGTCGATCGCGCCGCCGCGCTCGACCTCACCCCGCTGCAGGTGCTCACCGTCGCCTCGCTCGTCGAGGCGGAGACGCCGAAGGCCGACCAGCGCGGCAAGGTGTCCCGTGTCGTCTACAACCGGCTCGAGAAGGGCCAGCGGCTGGAGTTCGACTCGACGATCAAGTACATCTTCGCCGAACGCGGGGAGGTGAAGACGCGGATCCTCTTCCGTGACCTCGACGTGGAGTCGCCGTACAACACCTACCGCCGCGCCGGGCTGCCGCCCGGGCCGATCAACTCGCCGGGAGAGGCGTCGATGCAGGCGGCGGTCGACCCGGAGCCGGGCCCGTGGCTCTACTTCGTCGTCATCGACAAGCAGGGCAACTCGGCGTTCAGCGAGTCCTACGAGGAGTTCCTCCGCAACCGGGAGAGGTACCGGTGCGAGGTCCTCGGCGAGTGCTAGCGCGGACGTAGATGCGTCGCCGCTGCGCGGTCCTGGGCTCGCCGGTCGCCCACTCGCTGTCCCCGGCGATGTGGCGGGCGGCTTTCGCCGAGCTCGGTCTCGACTGGACCTACGACGCTATCGAGTGCGGTGTCGAGCGCCTGCCCGCGCTGCTCGACGACATGAGTGCGTCGGGGGAGTGGGCGGCCGTGTCGCTGACCATGCCGCTGAAGCTCGTCGCCGTGCCCCTGGTCGACGAGCTGGACGCGGCTGCCGCGGCGGTCGGCGCGGTGAACACGGTGATCTTCGACGCCGAGCGGCGGCGCGGCCTCAACACGGACGTGCCCGGCCTCGAGGCTTGCATCGGCGAGACCGGGGTGGACGTCGCCGACCGCACTGCTCCGGTTGTCCTCGGTGGCGGCGGCACGGCTCGCGCGGCAGTCGCGGCCTTGGCGCGGGCGGGCGCCGACGTCGTGCGAGTCGCCGTTCGCGACCCGAGCCGCGGCGCGCCCCTGCTCGCGGTGGGGCCACGCTGCGGCACCGAGGTGCGGCTGGAGGCCTGGCCGCGGTCGCCGGCGACACTCGACGGTGCCCCGGTGATCGTCCAGACGACTCCGGCAGGCGCCGCCGACTCGCTGGCCGACAAGCCGTGGCCCAGAGGTGCCGCGCTGATCGAGGTGCTCTACGACCCGTGGCCGACGCCGCTCGCTACGGCGGCTACCGAAGCCGGCGCCCCGGTCGTCGCCGGGAGACGGCTGCTCGCCCACCAGGCCAGGGCAGCGATCGCCGCGGTCACCGGACGCGTCGTCGTCGTCGACCTTCCCGTGGCGCGTCCCTAGGTGGGGGAGTCGCGGCGAACCGCGGGTCTCCTCCTCGGCGCCGCTGGCCGGTGTGCTCGGAGCGGGCCGCCGCCTGGGCTGGCACTACCGCCTGGTCCAGGGCGCTGCCGCGATCCTCGTGGGCGTCGCCGCAGCGCTGACGTCGCGTCGAGAGGATCACGCGATCTGGTCGGTCCCGATGGCACCCCTGCTCATGCGGCTCCTGCGTCTGGTGGCCGTCGGCACCGTCGCGGTCATCGGGCGGGAGGGCTCAGGGCGAAGGAGGCCGCGTAACCCGCTGGTTCGGCGGGGCGCCTCGCCCCCGCGCCGACGACCCCGGCGCTGCGCCCGGCGCCGTGGGCCGAGATGTGCGAGGTTCCTCGGACTCCTGATGGCTCTACCGGAAGGCACGCATGGCTGAGGCGACGAACGGCGCGGCGCCGGCACGGCGTCGCCTGAGCGCGCCGCTGCTGTGGCTCGCCGTGTTCCTGCCGCTGTTCGTCGGCTACCTCGCGACGTCGACGGTCGAGGAGGACCGGCTGAGCCCCGACCCGGTCGCCGCGGCGCTGCCGGCGTGGCGGCTGGCGAACTACGGCGACCTCAACCTGGACGGCATGGGCTACAACAACATCTGGGTTCAGGAGGCTGAGGGTCGTCGGGTGAGCAACCGGCAGCCCGGCGTGATCCTGACCGGCGTGCCCTTCTACGCGGTTCTCTCGCGCAATCCCACGCTGGTGAGCCTGTTCCCCGCGGCAGTTGCGGCGTCGACCGTGACCGCTGCCGCCGTCGCCTGCCTGGTGCTGGCGTTTCGACGGCTCGTCGAGACCAGGACGGCGGTCGCGGCGGGCGGACTCCTCGCGGTGGGGACCTCGACGTGGTCCGTGAGCGCCGACTCCCTGTGGCCGCACGGTCCCGACCAGCTCTACCTGGCTGTCGGCATGGTGTTCCTCGCGCGGGAGGCCTACGTGGGCACCGGCGTCGGCTACGCGCTGGCTGTGCTGACCCGGACCCACCTCGCTGCCGCCGCCGCTGTCGTCGGCATCTGGCACTCGGTGTGGCGCCGGTCTCCGCGACCGGCCATCGCGGTCGGGGTGCCCACCGCGATGGCCGTAGCCGCTGTGGCGTTCTACGTCCGCCACATCACGGGCAGGTGGGATCTCAAGGCGGAGATCGGCGGCTCGGGAGCCGCGCGCTCGTTGCGCGAGCAGCCCGGTTGGACCTTCGCGGAGAACATCGCCGGATTCCTGTTCTCCCCTGATCGCGGGCTGCTCGTGGTCTCCCCGTTCCTCCTCGTCCTGCTGCCCGGGCTGGTCGCCGCCTGGCGGGTCGCCCCTCCATGGGTGCGCTCCAGCGCCGTCGGCGGTGTCGTCTACCTCCTCGTCCAGGCGCGGCTGAACTACTTCACCGGCGGCGACCGGTTCTGGGGCTATCGCCTGTCCCTCGAGACCCTCACGCTCGCCAGCCCGCTGCTCGTGCTGTCCTGGCGCGAGTGGGTCTCGGTGCGCGCATGGCGGCGGAGCCTGTTCGCGGCACTGGCCGTGCTCGCCATCGGCTACCAGGCCGTCGGCGCGATCCTGTTCGACAGCCCGCCGTACCACTGGAGCGGCTGGACCCACTCGTGGCTGCGCGACGTGCTCGTCGCGGCGCCGTATCGCGGCACGGCACGGGGGATCGTGATCTGCTCGCTCGTCGCCGCGCCGATCGCGGCGATCCTCGCGGCACGCCCGTTCGGCCGATTCAAGCCTGCGCCGGTCTCCGCCGATGGTCCCGGATAGGCTGGACAACATCGACCGCACCCCGAAGGGCTCGCCATGTCCGACACCCGCAGCGACGAGACCCGCGCGAGCCGGCTCGAGCGTGCCCTGCGCGATCTGATCGCAGCGACGCCCGACCTCGAGGCCGCCGCCGTCGTGTCGTTCGACGGGCTGCCCATGGCTTCGGCGCTCCCCGCCGGGATGGACGAGGACCGGGTCGCCGCCATGAGCGCGGCCCTGCTCAGCCTCGGCGAGCGGGCCACGGAGGGCCTCGGCCGCGGCGCGCTGTCCCAGGTGTTCATCGAGGGCGAGAACGGCACCGTGTTCCTGGTCTCGGCGGAGGACGAGGCGGTCCTCGTCGCGGTTGCCGCCAAGGGCGCGAAGACCGGGCTCATGCTCTACGAGGTGAAGCGCTCTGCGGCGCAGGTCGCTGACGTCCTGCGGCACGAGGCGCCGCCCGCGCAGACGCCCGCCGAGATCGCGCTCGGTGAGCTCGAGGCGCTTCCGGCGTACGAGTCCGCCGCGGCGAACGGCGCCGCCTACCCGCCGCCGCCGACCTACGCGCCGTACGCGACCGGAACGGGCTCCGAGGCCCCCGGTTCGGCCTGGTCCTAGACCTGACCACGGCGACGGAGACCCGGCATGAATCTTGAGGGAAGCCTGGAGGCGTTCAGCCTCCCGGACATCTTCCAGCTGCTCTCCTTCACCAAGAAGACGGGCGCGCTGCACATCACCCGGCCCACCGGCCGAGGCGTCGTCTACTTCACGGCGGGCGCGATCACGGGTGGCGCGTCGGACACCTCCCGGCAGTCCCTGGCGCGCCGTCTCGTCGGAACCGGTCTCGTGGACGACACCGCGCTGGCCGCCGCGGTGCAGCAGGTCAAGGACGACCCCTCGGTCGGCCTGGCGCGCGCGCTTCAGCAGGGTGATGCGGTCGAGGACGGCGTCCTGCACGAGCAGGTGGTCGAGCAGGCCACCGACGCGGTGTTCGACCTGCTGCGCTGGACGCAGGGCGAGTTCGCGTTCGTCGTCGACGAGGCCAACCCGGACGACCTCGCGGTCTCCCTCGTCGTCGAGGACCTCGTCACCGAAGGCCGGAGTCGCCTCGAGAAGTGGGACGAGCTCACTCGAAAGGTGCCTTCGCCCGAGGCGGTCGTGACGATGACACTGGCGCCCGCCGCACCCGAGACCACCCTGTCGGCCGAGGAGTGGAGCCTGCTCGCGCTGGTCGACGGCGAGCGCACGGTCAGTCAGCTCGTCGCGGTCACCGGGCGCGGGGAGTTCGCGACCGTCCGGACGCTCGCCTCGCTGGTGGACCGCGGTCTGGTCTCGGCGCGCACCACCGACGGTGCCGACGACGCCGCCGGCGTCAACGCGCTGCTGCGCCGACAGGCGACACTCTCCCTGCTGGAAGGCCGTCCCGAGCCGGCCCCGGTGCGCCGTCCCGCGCCCCCGCCCGCTGCTGCGCCGGCGCCCAACGTTCCCGAGGTCGTGCCCACGCGGCCCGAGCCGATCATCACTCGGCAGCCGGAGTTCGCCGAGCAGCCGGTCGTCCCGACCGCGCGGGTCAGTGGCACGCATCGCACGGAGGGGTCCGCGGCGCTGGCCGAGCCAGCTCCGGGCACCAGTTCGCTGATCGAGCGCGACCCCAACGTCAACAAGAGCCTGCTGCTTCGGCTCATCGCCGGCGTCAGGGGGCTGTAGCCCCATGCCGCCCCGCAAGAAGCACCACGGGACCGCCGTCAAGATCGTCGTCACCGGGCCCTTCGCCGCCGGCAAGACGACTCTGATCCGGACGATCAGCGAGATCACCGTGCTGTCCACGGAGAAGGACATCACCGACTCGACCCGTGCGCGCAAGAACGAGACCACGGTCGCGATGGACTTCGGCCGCATCACCATCGACCGCGACCTCGTGCTCTACCTCTTCGGCACGCCCGGCCAGGAGCGGTTCGACTTCATGTGGGAGATCCTCGGCGAGGGGATGCTCGGCTACATCCTGCTCATCGACGTCTCGCGCGAGGACTCGATCGATGAGGCGCGTGGGATCCTCGACGCGTTCCGGCGGATGGCCAACGTGCCCTTCGTCGTCGCGCTCAACCGCTCCAGCGGCCTCGACGAGGACGAGGAGACCCGCGTGCGCGAGGTGCTCGACATCGACACCTCGATACCGGTCGTGCCGTGCGACGCCGTCGACCGGGAGAGCGTCAAGGCTGTTCTACTCGCGCTGCTCTACTCGGTCGTCGACTCTCTCGATGCCCAACCCGCACGGGCATAGGCGTGTGGTGGCCCCTGCGCCGACGGGGACGCAGTCGGCGCGTGGTGTTCGTCGGGCTCGACGGGCCGGCGGCGCCCTGGGACCGAGCGGACGAAGCAGTGCTGCGGCAGGCGTGGGAGGCCCTGTCGCAGATCGACGCGCCCAGAGCCGCCGACCTGGCGGTCACGCCGTCGGCGCGCCTCCCCGGAGACGCGGCGCCTCCGCCGCCACCCGTGCTCGCAGCTCTTGCGCCCCCCGCCCCTCCAGCCGAGGAGCACCTGCCGGCGGTACGGCTCACCTTCGCGGACGGCTTCGAGCTCAACCTGCCGCTGGACGACCCTGCGGCGATCGCCCTGCGCGCCGTCGCCGACCGCCTGGTGGCGGTAGGAGCGGATCGATAGCGCTGCGAGGCCGACGCGCGTTCGGCGCAGGCGCAGCCCTTCAGTCCTTAGTCCGTTCGGCCGATAGGTAGCGCCATGACGGTCACCGAGGCGCTCCCTGCGCCGGACGACGACATCTCGTCGTCTCATCGGCGTTGGCGCTACGAGGGATCAGGGGTCTCCGGCGTGGATCGGCGAGCCGCCCTCGAAGTGGCCGCTGTCGGGCTCGCGCTCGTCGTCGCGGCGCTGTGGGTGACCCCTGGTCAAGGTGGTCGAGACCCAGCCCGCATGCTTGCCGGCTCGCTGAGCCTGGTGCCGGCCTTGCTGGTGACGCGACCGTGGCGGTACGTCCCCGCGCGGGAGCTCGCGCTAGCGGTCGCCGTCGTGGCGAGCACGCTCGTGGTCTCCGTGACGACTCCCTACGGCTGGGCGGGCGGCCGGACGCCGGCGACCTGGGCCTACGGGTGCTTGTGGTACGTCGTCGCGCGCGCTTTCGCGCACACCGCGCGCCGCCGTGAGGCAGCGCTCGTCGCGGTCGCGGTGCTCGGCCTCGACCAGTTCTCCCGGGCGTGGCTGCCGTACTGGGGCAGCGAGGATCCGGCGACGCCGATGATCGGGACGTTCTACTGGCACAACCAGCTCGCCATCTACCTCGTCGCCTGCGGCGGCACGGCCATCGCGATGATCCTCATGGCCGGCAACCGCATCCGCGCGCTCGGGTGGGTGTGCGCCCCGCTCGTCGCTGTCGGCGTGGTGCTCAGCACGAGTCGCGCCAGCATGCTGTCAGGGAGCGTCGTCGTGGCGCTCTTGGCCTACCAGGCCGGCCGCACGCAGGCGTGGCGCGCGGTAGCAACTCGTGTGGTCCTGCTGTCCGTCGTGTCGGCGTCGTTGCTGTTCGGCATGACCAGCAGCCTGTTCTTCCCCAACGGCAGCGGGACTCCGTTCGCGGGGACGGCGCGACGCTCGGCGTCCGAGGACTTCGGGACGAGTGGGCAGCGTCGGCTCGAGTTCTGGGCGGCGGCCGCGCAGGCGACGGCGGACCGACCGGTGCTCGGTGCCGGCTTCGGCTCCTACACCGAGGCGGCGGCGCCGTACCAGCCGCCAGGCGTCGTGCGCTCGCCCGCGGTGCATAACGGCTTCCTCCAGGCGTTCGCAGAAGGCGGCGCCGTGCACGGCGTGCCGGTGGCGCTCGCCGGCGCGGCCGCGTGCTGGCTCCTCCTCCGGCGCCTGCGCCGCCCCCCGCCGTCCGGCGCGGCCGACCGATGGATCGCTGCCGGAGCCTCCGCGGCCGGCCTGGTGCTGATCGCGCACGGCGCCGTGGACTTCGACTTCTTCTTCCCCTCGCTGCTGGCGCTGACCGGTGTCGTGCTCGCGGTCGCCGCGTCGGCGGCCTCCGACGACGTCGCGCTCGACCCGGGCTCGGGCACTCCTCCGGATCCTGACGTGGCCGGGCTGCCGCCCGAGTCGCCTCGGCTCTTCCGCGTCCTCCCGGGCGTTCTTGTGGTCGCGCTCGTCGCGGCAGGCGGCATCGCCGTCGCCGGTGGTCACGCGTCGGAAGTCACGACCGCGACGTTGCAGAGGGCCGACGCGCTCGCTGCGACCCGTGGCGTGGACGTCGCCGCTGAGCATGTGCTGGCCCGACGTGATCTCCCGTTCCGCGACCCACGGGTGTGGATGCGGGTGCTCGAGTTCTCCTTCTACGGCAACCTCCGACCGGGGCTGCTCCTCGACGAGGACCTCGTCCGCGAGGCGGTGGCGCGCACCGAGCGGGTGGCCGCGGTCGACTCGCGTCTCGCCATGCGCCGCGCGCAGGCTCGCTACCTGCTCGGCGAGCACGTCGCCGGCCTCGCCGAAGCGAAGCGGATCGTGGGGCAGCACGCCCGCTACCGCCCGCTGCTGGTCGGAATGCACGCCGACCTGCTGTTGCGGGCGGACCGTCGCGCCGACGCGGCCGCGGTGCTCGTCGAGGGGGTGGCCGAGTTCGCCACACCCGGGCAGCGTGCCGAAGAGCAGGTGTGGGGCCTGGTGCAGCGACTCCTTGCCATCGCACCGGACAGCGAGGTGAGCGCATGCGCCTACGCAGATGCGATTGCCGCGATCGGCGAACCGCGAGAACCGCTTCCGAAGCCGATGGCAAGCTGCTCCAGACCACCGACATGAGTTACGGCCTCACAAGACAGACCGCAAGCAAGTAGCCGAGGTTGAGCAATACTCTGAGCATCGACGTGGAGGCGCGGTGAAACAGCTCGGGGACATCCTGCTCGAGGGTGGCCTGATCACCGACGAGCAGCTCCGCAGCGCTGTCGCGCAGCAGCAGCAGCAGGGCAAGGCGCTGGGCCGGGTCCTCGTAGAGCTGGGCATGGTCACCGAGGCACAGCTCGTTGCTTCGCTGGCACACCAGATCGGCCTGCCGTTCGTCGACCTGGGTGAGTACCAGATCGACCCGTCCGCGAGCGCGCGGATCCCCGACGCGGTCTCGCGCCGCCACAACGCGATCCCGATCGGCTACGAGGACGGGAAGCTGATCGTCGCGATGGCGGATCCGGCCAACGTCTTCGCGATGGACGACATCCGCAGCCTCACCGGCATGGACGTCAAGCCGGTCGTCGCGACGAAGGCCGACGTCGTCAACGCGATCAACCGCATGCACCGCATGGATACCGACATGCAGGACCTGACCGCGTCGATGGACGCCGACTCGGATGAGACGCTCGACGACCTGGCGCAGGTCAAGGAGATCGTCGACGACGCGCCGATCGTCAAGTTCGTCAACCTGCTGATCACCCAGGCGATCCAGGACCGGGCCTCGGACATCCACATCGAGCCGACCGAGCGCGACATGCGCGTGCGGTTCCGCATCGACGGTGTCCTCCATGAGATCATGCGCTCGCCGAAGACGATCCAGTCCGGTGTGATCTCCCGGCTGAAGATCATGGCGGAGATCAACATCGCCGAGCGACGGATCCCGCAGGACGGTCGCATGAGCATCAACGCAAGCGGCAAGAAGATCGACCTGCGCGTGGCGACACTGCCGACGGTGTGGGGCGAGAAGGTCGTCATGCGAATCCTGGACAACACGACCGCGATGCTCAAGCTCACCGACCTCGGCTTCCTCGACGACAACTTCAAGCGGTTCGAGGAGAGCTTCACCAAGCCCTACGGGATGATCCTGGTCACCGGTCCGACCGGGTCGGGCAAGTCCACCACGCTCTACGCGACCCTGAACATCGTCAGCACGCCGGACAAGAACGTCATCACGGTCGAGGACCCGGTCGAGTACCGCATCCCGGGGATCAACCAGGTCCAGACCAACGTCAAGGCAGGGCTGACCTTCGCCGCGGCGCTGCGCTCGATCCTGCGCTCCGACCCTGACGTCGTGCTGATCGGTGAGATCCGTGACCACGAGACGGCTCAGATCGCCATCGAGGCTGCGCTCACGGGTCACCTCGTGCTGTCGACGCTGCACACGAACGACTCGCCGTCGGCCATCAGCCGGCTGATCGAGATGGGCATCGAGCCGTTCCTCGTCGGCTCCGCCCTCGACTGCGTGCTCGCCCAGCGGCTGGCCCGGAAGCTGTGCTCGAAATGCAAGGAGGCCTACCAGCCGACCGAGACCGCGCTCACCCAAGCCCGGTTCCCGTGGACGCCGGGTGAGCCCATCCCGACGCTGTACCGCCCGGTCGGCTGCCAGCAGTGCAGCAAGACCGGCTACAAGGGCCGAATGGCTCTGCACGAGGTCATGCCCGTCGGCGAGGACATCGAGCGGCTGGCCGTCGAGCGGCGCTCGGCCGACGAGATCGGCCGCGTCGCGCGGGCCGCGGGGATGACGACACTGCGCAACGACGGGATGTCGAAGGTGCTCCTGGGTCACACTTCCCTGGAGGAGATCTTCCGCGTCGTCGTGTGAGCCGCGTTGAGCCAACCGGCTCAAGCACCCGTGGCGACCTGCCGATGCTCGTCCGGATGGCCGTCGAAAGGGGAGTCGCGTGAGTGCCGACCAGCAGTCGGGCGAGATCTTCGCTCCGGCGCCCGTCCGCGCACCGCTGGATTCCGACTGGGCGCCGCCCGCCGCGCCGCTGGCCGACGGAGCAGCAGCGCCGGCCCCTGCCGCACCGGCTTACGCTCCTCCCGCGTACGCGCCGCCCTCGCCGCCGACCTATGCCCCGCCTGCCGCACCGGCTGCGCCGCCCGCGCCCGCCGCGCCTCCGCCCGGCGCCAACCCGGTCTTCGCGCAGCCGGCCATGCCGGCCGCACCGCCGTCGTTCGCGCCGACCGCTCCGGAAGCGCCGGCGACGACGTTCGCCGCGCCCACCGAGGGCGGCAGCTATGGCCGCTCGGCGCTGGAGGAGAGCAGCCGCGACGAGGGCATCATGCTCAACGACCTCCTCGTCCACGTGCTCGACACCGGCGCGTCCGACCTGCACCTCACCGCCGGCGCGCACCCGACCATCCGGATGCACGGCCACCTGCTGGCGCTGGAGGACTACCCGCGCCTCACGCCCCCGATGCTCCAGAAGATGATCTACGCGATCATCACGCAGAAGCAGCGGGAGAAGTTCGAGGAGATCTGGGAGCTCGACTTCGCGTACGCCGTCCCGGGCAAGGCGCGCTTCCGGACGAACATCTACCGGCAGCGCGACGCGGTCGGCGCGGCGTTCCGCCTCATCCCGTTCGAGATCAAGCCACTCGAGTCGCTGGGCGTGCCGGCGGCGGTGTCCAACTTCGCGATGCTGCCGCGGGGATTCGTCCTGGTCACCGGGCCGACGGGTTCCGGGAAGTCGACGACGCTCGCGTCGCTGATCGACTTGGCGAACAAGCAGCGCAAAGAGCACATCATGACGGTCGAGGACCCGATCGAGTTCCTGCACCGTCACCGCAGCTGCCTGGTCAACCAGCGCGAGGTGGGGGAGGACACCCACTCGTTTCAGAACGCGCTCAAGCACGTGCTGCGCCAGGACCCCGACATCATCCTGGTCGGCGAGATGCGCGACCTGGAGACCATCTCGGTGGCGCTGACCGCGGCCGAGACCGGCCACCTCGTCTTCGCTACCCTGCACACCCAGGAC
>DATLNF010000034.1:0-24958 GCA_035536955.1 Mycobacteriales bacterium
GCTCGCCGTGACGCCGCTGTGGATCAAGCGACGCACCGCGCACGTCGAGCTCGAGCCGAGCGAATAAGAGGAACCCGCATGTCCGCAACCCGCCGCCGGCTGATCGCCGTCGCCGCGATGCTGCTGTCCGGACTCGCGCCGTCGGCCGGTGGCGTCGCCGACGCCCGCGGTACGGCGCCGAGCCTGGCCGACCTCCTCTCGGCGCACCCGCTCGCGGCCGAGATCTCAGCGGCGTCCGCGACCGGACGGCTGCTCGAGCCCGGCGCGCCCCTGCGGATCACTGGCCGGCTCGGCCGACCGGTCGCCACGGCCGACGGGGTGGCGCTGACTCCGGTCGACGGCCGGTTCTCGCTGCGCCTGCGGGCGCCGGGCCATGCCGCGCGTGGCCCGTTCGGTCCGTATCGCACCGGCCCTGGCGGCGAGATCGCCGTGACGCTGCCATCGGCGGCCACGGCAGGCATCCGGCCGGCCGACGTCGCGGGCGAACGGGCGGTCGCAGCGGTCGAGGTCGTCGACGCCACAGCCGGCGGGCTGCGGGCGGCCCGCGCCGGCGCGACCGCCGTACCGCTGGCGGCGGCCGTCGTGCAGGGCCTGCAGCTCGACAACAGCTTCGTGTCCGCGGTGGGCTGGGTGAAGCCCGGCGCGACCTACCCGGCTCGGGCGATGGTGCGCAACACCGGTACCGCCGCGCGCGGCGGCGCGACCGTGACGATCGAGCCGGTCGACGGGATGCGGTTCACCAAGGCTGCGCCGTCGAGCGGCGGGGGCACCGCGCAGGTCGTGGACGGCCGCATCACGTGGTCGGTCGGCACCGTCCCCGGGGCGACGGAGGTCGGGCCCGGCACGGCGAACCTCGTGATCGAGGCGCGCGCTGACTCGGTGCGCGAGGACCCGCGGATCGTGTGGAAGAACCTGTCGACGACCGGCACGCTGCGGCTCGGCGCCGGCACGTCGGTGTCGACCAGCCACGGGCCGAAGGTCATCCCCCCGGACGAGCTGTACGACACCGCGCGGCTCGGCGACCGGCCGTTCCCCGTCGTCCCGGTCGACTACGTCGACCGCAAGCACAAGGTGGCTGGGAGCGCCGAGGTGCTCGACCGCGTCATCAACTCGCCCGCCGAGCCCGGCTCGACGTTCAACCTGTTCCAGGAGATCTCGTACGGGCAGCTCTTCCCGCACGGGACCGTCCCGTCGTCCGGCATCGCCACGGCCGACTTCTCGCACGAGTTCACCAACCCGCGGTACGCGGACGGCTTCGACTTCAGCAACATCCAGCCGGGTCAGACCTGCGTCGTCGCCACCGACTTCACCCTGTCCGACGTGCCGACCGCGGTCGGCGGTCCGGCGCATCCGGAGCGGATCAAGGACGGCTGGTACCAGCTGCCAGGGACGACCGGCTACTACGGGCGCGACGCCTACGGGTCGGCCGCGATCGGCGCGCTGGCCGGCCAGGGCGCGCTGCAGCAGATCGACTCCGGCTGCGGACCCACGGGCAAGTCGGTGTACGACGCCGCCCACGCCGCCGATCCCGAGATCGACTACTCGGACTTCGACACCGACAAGGACGGCGTCGTCGACTTCTTCATGATGATCTACGCGGGTCGCGGCGGGCACCTCGACTCGCAGCTGCCTGGGGAGGACTGCCCGACGACGCCGACGGACTGCAGCTACGACAACATCTGGCCGCACTCCTCCAGCCTGGAGTTCTCCTACACCGACGCCGAGACCGGCCTGACCGGCTACATCAGCGACGACCAGCTCAAGGACCCGGCCGGGCGGCGGCTCTTCTACACGAACGAGTCGCGCTCGGCGATGACCACGCAGGACACCGGCGTGCCGGTGTGGGTCCGGGTCGGTCCGTACAACGTCAACCCCGAGTCCGCCATCGACAAGGCGAGCGTCATCTCGCACGAGTATGGCCACTCCCTCGGCCTGCCGGACTTCTACTCCATCGCCGCCACCCGCGAGACCTACGGCGACTGGAACCTGATGGCGACGGACAAGAGCCAGCACATGGACGTCTTCGCCAAGCAGGACATGGGCTGGCTCGTGCCGCGCGTGCTCAAGCCCGGGAGGCAGACGCTGCCCGGCTGGCAGGACTCGAAGATCAACACGCACCGGATCGACTGGGTGACGCCGAGCGGGGAGCCCTACACGCTCCGCGGTCCGACCGTGGCGAACGGCGAGGGCTACACGGCGAAGGTCCCGGGCCTCACCGTGATCGACCCGAAGAAGGTCGAGGACAGCGCCTCGCCCAGCAAGCTGTGGTGGTCGAAGTCCGGCAACGACTTCGGCTGCGCCCCGGAGAAGGGGCACAACCTCGACATCGCCCTGCCGGAGCTGGCGGACGTCGCGCCCGGCACCCCCGTGACCGCGACGTTCAAGTCCTACTGGGACATCGAGTGGGACTACGACTACGGGTTCGTCCAGGTCGGGACGACGGGGGACAACGGGTCCTACGCGTACACCTCCGTCGCCTCGACCAAGGGCTACTCGACTCCGGTCGCGCAGAACCCGAACGCCAACTCCTGCCAGGCGCGCTACGGCAACGGGCTCACCGGGACGAGTGCGTCGTACGCCGCCGGCACGGCGGCGGTCGACCGGGTGCGCGGCACCTACGACCCGACCGGCCCGTTCCTCGAGGACTCCTACGACATCTCCGGGCTGGCAGGGGAGGGCGGCGTCCTGCGGTTCTCCTACGCGACCGACCCGGGGCTCGCCCGGCCCGGCTGGTTCATCGACGACCTCGTCGTCAAGGCCGGCGACGAGGTCATCTTCCAGACGGACTTCACCGACACCGGGAAGCCTGCCGACCCGCGGGTCTACAACGGGGGCTGCAAGGACGCGACGCGGGTGGCCAACAACTGCACGGCCGGCTGGGGCTACATCAGCTCCGACCAGGGGTCGACGGCGGACCGCGGCTACTACCTCGAGATGCGCGACCGCTCCGGCTTCGACGAGAACGGCCGGGGCGAGAACGACCGCGCGGCGATCGGCTTCGAGCCAGGGCTCCTGCTCGTCTGGACGGACGAGACCGGCGGCTACGGCAACACCGGGCAGGGCGACGACGACACGCCCAACCAGTCGCCGCTCGACGCCGCGCCGCAGCCGGGGAACGTCGCGCCGAACCTGCAGGATGCGGCGTTCAACGCCGGCGAGAAGTTCGACGACTCGAACCACGTCGACAACTACCGGGACCTGGACAGCGAGAGCGAGAACTGGGAGTTCCGCTTCGGCTGCCTCGCATTCGACGTGAAGACGATGCGTGGCGACGACGACGGGCCCGACCCGGTCGGCGCGGGTGGCGACATCATGAAAGGCGACGTCGCCGTGAGTCTCGGCGAGGGCTGTGCCCGGTTCAACTACGGGTACGGCGACCCCGCTGATGCGCCGAACGTGGCGCCCACCGCGATCGCGCAGGCGAAGCCGGCCAATCCCGCGGTCGGGCAGTCCGTGACGTTCGACGGCTCGCAGTCGGTCGACGACCGCGACGCGGCGAGCGCGCTGAAGTTCGAGTGGGACTTCACCGGGGACGGCCGCTACGACGCGAGCGGGGCCACCGCCAAGCACGCGTACGACCGCGCCGGCAGGTACACCGTGCGGCTGCGCGTCACCGACTCCGGCGGCCTGTCCTCGACCGGCACCGTCACCGTCAACGTCACCGCATCGGGCTGCGACACCTGCCCGGCGCCGGAGCGACCGCGCCCACTGCCGTCCACCGGCGTCCCGGTCGGCCTCGCCTTCGGTGCGATGGCCGCGGTGGCGGCCGCGTTGGCGATCCGCCGCCACACGCGCTAGCCCGAAGCGGTGCCGCTCACGCCGGTCCTGACCGGACTGAGCGGCACCGCTCGCGCTGGTTCAGGTGCCGGCGAGCGCTCGCAGGGGCCCGTCGGTCAGTCGCCACACCGTCCACTCGTCCATCGCGACCGCGCCGAGCGACCGGTAGAACTCGATCGCGGGAGTGTTCCAGTCGAGAACCGACCACTCGACCCGCGCACAGTCGTTCGCGACGGCAGCGGCCGCCAATGCCGCCAGCAGCGCCTTGCCGTGGCCCGCACCGCGGTGCGCCGGCTGCACGTACAGGTCTTCGAGGTAGACGCCGTGCCGACCGCGCCAGGTGGAGTAGCTGAAGAACCAGATCGCCAGCCCCACCGCTTGTCCGTCGACCTCGGCGACGTGCGCGAAGACCCGCGGCGCCGGGCCGAAGAGGTGCCGGCGCAGCGCGTCCTCGGACAGCTCCACCTCGTGCTCGGCCCGCTCGTACGCCGCGAGCTCGCGGACCAGCGCGACCATCGCCGGCACGTCGCCGTCGCGCGCGGGTCGGATCATGCCGGCAGGGTAGCCGTGCCTTGCAGCGACCCGGCTCCGCGCGGTGCTACGGTCGCGCTGATCATGGCCGCGCTGTCGCGCAGGAGGTTCTCGTGGAGATCTTTTCCCAGGTCGGCGGAGAGTTCCTCTCCCGGTGGGCGCACTACCTCGCCGGCGTCACGTGGATCGGCCTGCTCTACTACTTCAACTTCGTCCAGACCCCGTCGTTCGCCGACTTCGAGGCGGGCCCGCGCACGGAGGCCGTCCGCAAGCTCGTCCCGCGAGCCCTGTGGTGGTTCCGGTACGGCGCGCTCCTGACCTTGCTGTCGGGGCTGTCGATCCTCGCGTTCCAGGAGCGCCTCGGCAGCGATGCAGGCGAGTTCTGGAAGTCGCCTTCCGGCTACAGCATCTCGACCGGGATCCTGCTTGCGCTGGTGATGTTCGCCAACGTGTGGCTGGTCATCTGGCCGGCCCAGCGGATCGTCATCGCGAACGCCGAGGGGACGGCGGCGGGCCGCCCGGCCGACCCGAACGCCGCCGCCGCCGGCCGGCGCGGGCTGCTCGCATCGCGCACGAACACGCTGTTCTCGATCCCGATGCTGTTCTTCATGGCGGCCACCAGCCACTTCGCGCCGATCTACCCCGGCGCCGACGGTGGCGCCCGGGCGACGTACCTCATCGTCGTGCTGCTGATAGTCGCCGTGCTCGAGCTCAACGCGCTCGGCAAGCTCGGCGGCTACGGGCCGGGCGGCAACACCGTCTACCTCGACACGCACAAGAACACGATCATCGCCGGCTTCGTCCTCGCGGCGGTGCTCTACATCCTGTTCGAGGTCGTCTTCGGCTAGGCGTTCTCTCTCTTCACAGCACCTTGGAGAAGAACGCCTTCGTCCGCTCGTGCTTCGGCGCGGTGATGACCCGAGCGGGCTTGCCTCTCTCGACGACGATCCCGTCGTCCATGAACACCAGCTCGTGGCCGACCTCGCGCGCGAAGCCCATCTCGTGGGTGACCACGACCATCGTCATCCCGTCGCGCGCCAGGTCTTTCATGACGTCGAGAACCTCGCCGACGAGCTCCGGGTCGAGCGCGCTCGTCGGCTCGTCGAAGAGCATGAGCTTGGGGTCCATGGCGAGGGCACGGGCGATCGCCACCCGCTGCTGCTGACCGCCGGAGAGCTCGCTCGGGTACGCGCCGTGCTTGTCCGTGAGGCCGACCCGATCGAGCAGGTCGCGGGCGCGGCGCAGAGCCGCGTCCTTGCGGGTCCGCTTCACGTAGATCGGCGCCGCCGCGATGTTCTGCGCGGCGGTGAGGTGCGGGAACAGGTTGAAGCGCTGGAAGACCATGCCGATCTCGGCGCGCTTGCGGGCGACCTCGCTGTCCTTGAGCTCGTGCAGCTTGCCGCCGTGCTCCCGGTAGCCCACGAGCTCGCCGTCGACCCAGAGCCGCCCGGCGTCGACCTTCTCGAGGTGGTTGATGCACCGCAGGAACGTGCTCTTCCCAGACCCCGACGGTCCGACGATCACCATGACCTCGCCGCGCTCGACGACGAGGTCGATGCCACGGAGGACATGCGCGTGCCCGAAGGACTTGTGCAGGTCCTCAGCGACCACCATCGGCATGGCGTCGGCCGCGGTCGTCGCGGTCATACCGAGCCCTGCGGTCCGCCGGCCGGGAGGGCGGCGCGGACGCGCCCGGAACGCCGCCCGAACCCGCGGGAGAACCGCTTCTCCAGGAAGTGCTGCCCGACCAGCAGGACGCTGGTCATCGCGATGTACCAGAGGCACGCGGCGACGAGCATCGGGAACACCTGGAAGGTGCGCGAGCCGACCGCGGAGATCTGGAAGAACAGCTCGTTCGACACCGGGACGAACGCGACGAGCGCCGTGTCCTTCAGCATCGCGATCGTCTCGTTGCCCGTAGGCGGCAGGATGACCCGCATCGCCTGCGGCAGAACGATTCGCCGCAGGATCCGGCTGCGGCTCATGCCGAGGGCCTGGGCCGCCTCGGTCTGGCCGGAGTCCACGGCGAGGATGCCGGCGCGGACGATCTCGGCCATGTACGCCGCCTCGGACAGCGCCAGCATGAGCAGGCCGGCCATGAACCCGGACAGCACCTCGCGGCTGTCCAGGCCGAAGAGCGTCGCGTCGCCCTCGAGTCCGAACAGCGGCAGCAGGTAGTTGTCGAACGGCAGCCCGAAGTCGATCTGCCCGTTGGCGAAGATGATCGCCAGGTTGCCGAACAGGATCGCCAGGACGATGCGCGGCACCGACCGGAAGATCCACGTGTAGAACCACGCCGTCCACGACAGCACCGGGTTCGGCGACAGGCGCATGACTGCGAGCAGGATGCCCAGCGCCACGCCGATGAGCATGGCCAGCACGGTGAGGACGATCGTGGTCCGCGCGCCGCGCAGCACGGGCGGGCGGAACATGTTCTCGAACATGAACGACCACTGGAACGCGTCGTTGGTCGCCAGCATGTGGCCGAACATCGCCACGAGGACGGCGATGACAACAACCGAGACCCACCGGCCGGGATGACGAACCGGGACGGCCCGAATGGTCTCGGGCCGTCCCGGTGACGTCGCGTCGCGCGCGCTCACGCGGTGGCTACGGGTTCACTGCCGGGTCGGTGATGCCGCCGGCCTCGACGCCCCACGTCTCGAGTGCCTTGACGTAGCTGCCGTCGGCGATGGTCGCCTTCAGCGCCTCGGCGAGCACGTCGGCGAACGCGGTCTGGTCCTGCTTCACCACGTAGCCGTACGGCGCGGAGTCGTAGATCTCCCCGAGCAGCTCGAGCTGCCCGTTGGTCTTCTCGACGGCGTACGCCGTGATCGGGGAGTCGGCGAGCATCGCGTCGTCCTTGCCGGACACCACGGCGGCGGTCGCCTGGTCCTGACCCTGGTACTGGTCGATCGTGATGGCCTTCTTGCCGCCGTCGGTGCACTTCTTGGAGCGCGCGGTGAGATCGTCGACCTGGATGGTCGCCTTCTGGACGGCGACCTTCTTCCCGCACGCGTCGTCGGGGTTGACGCCGGCCGGGTTGCCCTTCTTGGTCGCCCACTGCGTGCCGGCCTCGAAGTAGCTGACCATCGTGGCGACCTTCTTGCGCTCGTCGTTGATCGTGAACGACGAGACGCCGATCTCGTACTTCCCGGACTGGACGCCAGGGATGATCGCGTCGAACGGCGCGCTCTGGAACTCGGCCTTCAGCCCGAGCTTGGCAGCGACCGCGTTGAAGAGGTCGATGTCGAAGCCCTGGATCGTCTTGCCGTCCTCGGCGAGGAACTCGTTCGGCGCGTAGGTCGCGTCGGTCCCCACGATGATCTTGCCGTCGGCCTTGATGGCGTCCGGCACCTTCGCGGCGAGCGCGTCGGCGGTCGCGGCCGCGGACGTCGGGTCGTCGCCCGGCTCGATGGTCGGGTCGTCGTCGTCGTCGCCGCAGGCAGCGAGCGAGAGGCTCAGGGCGACGACGGCGCTCAACGCCAGGGCCCGGACCGGCCGACCTCGGGTGGCCATGCTCACGTGTGTTCCTCCCCATCACCACGGGGGCGCGGGTGCCCCGATGCTGGCGACATCGTGCCGCATGACGGGCCAATGCCAAAGGCCGCGGTCAGACGGGGAGCGCCGTCATCGCGCCGGCCTCGATCCCGTGACGGGTGAAGAACTCGGCGATCCGGGCGAGGAACGGCACCTGCTCGTCCTCGTGGGGCATGTGGCCACCCGGGTGGATGTAGACGTCTGCGCCCGGCACGGACGTCGCGATGGCCTGAGCATCCGCCGGAGGAGCGACGGGATCAGTCTCACCGGTGATGACCAGCGATGGGCAGCGGATACGGGCGTAGTCGTCGGCGGTCGGATAGCTCCGAGCGAAGTCGCGCAGGTACCACCGTGAGACGTCCATCGAGGCGAGCAGCTCGGCATCCAGCAGCGAGTCCCATCGCTCCTGGTGCGCGGCGACCACGTCGGGGTGCTTCTCAGCATCGATGTACGTCGCCTGCTGTGTCTGCACGATCGTGTTGCGCACGGACCAGGCCCACTCCTCGACCGGGGCCGTCAGGTCACCGCCGACGAACTGCCGGTACAGCGCAAGCGCCTTCTCGTCGGACACGCCGGCTCGACGGGCGATTCGCTCGGCGAGGTCGCCCCAGCCGTCGGCCGACGCCGGGCAGTGCATCGCTATCAGGTGGCTCACCCGATCTGGGTACTTCGCCGTGTAGGCGAGCGCCCAGGTGCCGCCCCCCGACGCGCCGAGCACGGCCCACTTCTCGATGCCGAGCATCTCGCGAAGTGCCTCGACGTCGTCGACCGCCTGCGCGATCGTCAGGGTGTCCGCCGGCGCCGGCTCAGAGTGTCCGGCGCCCCGCCAGTCGACGTACACGACCTGGAAGACGCGACTGAAGACGTCGAAGCGCTGCTGCGGGCTCTTGTAGTGCATGTGCGACGCGCCGGGACCGCCGGGCAGCATCACGACCGTCGGGCGCTGCTCGCCCTGCGTGCCGTCCCGCCACACCAGCCCTGCGCCGTCGACATCGAAGAAGAACCTCGTGCCGTTGAGCGAGGCGAACATCAACACTCCATTGCTGGGCGGGACGGGCGGATGCAGCCGCTACTGCACGGCCCGCGCTGCGCTGGTGTACCGGAAGCACTCGCAGGCGTCGTCGTAGGCGAGCGGGCGATAACGAGTGGCGCCGTCGGCCCGACCTCGCACGAATGCGGTGGCGAACGTGTACGGGGTCTCGTGTCGCGCGCCCATCGCCGAGATCCCGTCCGTCCACCGAGCAGTCGTCAGGTCCGGTCCGGCTGCGCGTGCCGCGCGCTCGAAGAGCCACATGAGGTCGCAGAAAGCAAGCGCGGTGATCGCCGAGTTGCGCGTCGCGTACGAGGTCCCGTTCTTGGCGTGCACGGCCAGGCACCGCTTCTCGGCCGGCGTCAGCGGCGGACCTTGCGCGTCCGCGACGTCGATGCCCGGCAACCAGCCGGATCCCATCGCCCCGCTCAGCTGCGAGGCCGGCAGGTTCTGCGCGAGCACCGATGGTGCGTCGGGGCTCGCCAGGCCGTAGCGAGGGCGGTAGCTCTGCGACTCGGCCTGCGACATGAAGAAGATCGCCGTCCCACCGGCCGCCGTCAGGAACACGACCCGATCGACCTGCTCTGTCTTGAACTTCAGGACCGCGCTGTTGACGTCGGCCATCTGGTTCGAGATGTTCCCGCGCCTGATGGCGGCCTCCGCGGCCACCTGCACCCCGGCGGCGGCCAGCACCGGCTTGAAGTACCGATCCGCAACTCTCTTGTACTCCGGCGTGTCGAACCGCACGATCCCGGTCTTGGTGTTGCGACCGAAGAAGCCCTGCGTCACCAGGCCGTCAGCGAGCGCCACCGCGCCTCGGGAGACGCTGAACAGGCCGGTGTAGACGTACGGCGACAACGCCGCGAACGTCTCGGCGTCGAGCTGGAGCAGGCCGTCGGTGATGTAGAGGGTGCGCGCCTTGCGGAGGCACTCGGCGAACCCCGGGGACTCGTTCCATGGCGCGAGCACCGCGAACACCTTGTTGTCCTGGGTGAACTTGGCGCAGATCGACTCGTACTGCTGCGCCGAGGTCTCCGACGAGTACGAGTCGAATGTCGCGATGACCGGCTCGATCTTCCGGCCGAAGATTCCCCCGCGCGCGTTGAGGTCGGCGACCACCGCGTCGATCTGCGCTCGGCTGCTGCCGATGTCGGCGCCCTGGACCCCGAACGATGCCACGAGCTGATCGTTGTTGACGACGTCGATGAACCCGATCTTGATCGCGCCCGCGGTAACACCGACAGCGCTCGAGGCGCGCGGCCGCGGACGATTGGTGCCGCCCTGGTCTGGCGTCTGGGGGCCGGCTGCCGACCGCGTCGCCCGCGCGGCGGGCCCGGGCTCGACCGAGTCGACCGCCGACTCCGGCGCCCGGGGCACGCCCGCCGTGGCGGGCCCCGGCACATCCACCGACAACCCGGGCTCGATGTCCGGCTGACCGCTGATGTTGCCGGGGATCTCGTCCGCGGTGTCGACGCTGCGACCCGGAGCAGTCGCTGTCGAACCGCACGCGGTAGCTGCGGCGAGGAGAAGGAGCGCGAACGCCCCGCGAGCCCGACACGTCGCCACGGCTGTCCCCCATCGCCGACTCCGCTCGATTCGCACGCTAGTGCCGCCTCGGCCGGGCGTCCACGACAGGTCGGTGTCCAAGGCTCGCCGGCTCTAGGCTTCGCGCATGCTCGCTGCCGTCGCCGTGGCCCAGTCCGCGGAGTCACCGCTGGACGGCCTTCGGGTCGGCGAGCACCCCGACCCGGTCCCGCCGCCGGGCTGGGAGGTCGTCCGGCTCCGGGCGGCCACGCTCAACCACCATGACCTCTGGTCGCTGCGCGGCGTCGGCCTGGCCCCCGGCGAGCTGCCGCGGGTCCTCGGCTGCGACGGGGCCGGGGTGACCGCCGACGGCCGCGAGGTCCTGCTGCATGCCGTCGTCGGTGAGCCGAGCGCCGGGGCCGGCGACGAGACGCTCGACCCGGCCATGTCGCTGCTCTCGGAGCGGTACGACGGCACCCTCGCGGACCTCGTCGCCGTGCCGAGCCGGAACGTGGTCGCCAAGCCCGCGACCCTGTCCTGGGGCGAGGCGGCGTGCCTGCCGACGGCATGGCTGACGGCGTACCGGATGCTCTTCGTCCGCGGCGGACTCCGCCCCGGCCACCGGGTGCTGGTGCAGGGCGCGGGGGGCGGCGTCGCGACCGCGTGCCTGCTGCTCGCCCGCGCGGCCGGGCTGACGGTCTACGTCACCAGCCGCGACGAGACGCGGCTGGCCCGCGCGCTTGAGCTGGGCGCGTCCGAGGCGGTGCTCAGCGGCGCGCGCCTGCCGAGCCGCGTCGACGCGGTCATGGAGACGGTCGGCGCCGCCACGTGGAGCCACTCGCTGAAGTCGCTCGAGCCGGGCGGCGTTGTCGTCGTGTCCGGCGCGACGAGCGGGCCGGCACCGTCGGCCGACCTCACCCGGGTCTTCTACCGCCAGCTGCGGGTGGTCGGCTCGACGATGGGCACCCGGCGCGAGCTCGAGGAGCTGATCCGCTTCCTCGCGGAGTCCGGCGTGCGGCCGCTGATCGACAGCGAGCTCCCGCTCGCGGACGCGCGATCCGCGTTCGAGCGGCTCGACCAGGGCGCCGCGTTCGGCAAGGTCGTCGTGACGATGGGCGACGGCGGCTGAGCACCCCACGTACCGTGGGGAGCCGCACTCGAGCCCGGAGGTCGCGCCATGGTCCGTCCGACATCCCGTGTCGCGGTGCTGAGCGCGCTGATCTGCGTCGCGTTGACGTCGTGCCAGGGCTCGACCGGCGACGACGACGCGCTGCCCGTCCCGAGCACGCCGGCCGACATCGAGTCCCTCGTTGACCCGCGAACGGTGGCGATCGACCTCTCCCGCGTCGCCTCCGGTCTGAACAGCCCGGTCGCCATCGCCCCGTCGCCTGACGGCACCGGGCGCATCTTCATCGCCGAGCAGAGCGGTCGGGTGCGGCTGGTGACCTCCGCCGGCCTCGCGGCGACGCCGTACGTCGACATCACCAACCGCGTGTCCAGCGGCGGGGAGCGCGGGCTGCTCGGCATCGCGTTCCACCCCGGCTTCCGCACGAACGGCTACTTCTTCCTGGCGTACACCGATGCGGAGGGGGACCTGCGCGTGTCGCGGTTCGCCGCCAACCCGGCGCGAAACGCGGCGAACCCGGCGACCGAGATCGGCTTCATGGAGATCCCGCACCGGGAGGCGGGCAACCACAACGGCGGCCAGATCGCGTTCGCGAAGGACGGGTTCCTCTACGTGTCCACCGGCGACGGTGGCGGTGGCGGTGACCCGCGGGGCAACGCGCAGAACCTCGCATCGCCCCTCGGCAAGATCCTGCGCGTCGACGTCAACCGCGCATCGTCGACGAAGCGGTACTCCATCCCCTCGACCAACCCGTTCGTCGGCCGTGCCGACGTCCGCCAGGAGATCTGGCACTACGGCCTGCGCAACCCGTGGCGATTCTCGTTCGACCGGACCTACGACAACATCGCGATCGCCGACGTCGGCCAGGGCGCGCGCGAGGAGATCAACTACACCGCGCGCGGTCAGGGCGGGCTGAACTTCGGCTGGGACTGCCGCGAGGGAACGCTCGACACCACGGTGCAGTACGGCGGGGCCTACTGCAGCGGCAAGCGGTTCGTGAACCCGGTGTGGCAGTACGCGACCGGGTCGAGCGGGCGGTGCGCGGTCATCGGCGGTTACGTCTATCGCGGCTCGCGGTACGCGTCGGTGATGGCCGGCGTGTACCTGTACGGCGACTACTGCACCGGCGAGATGTGGGGACTGGCGAAGAACAACGGGGTGTGGAGCAGCGCGCTCCTGCGCGACCACGGCGGGAACATCACCAGCTTCGGCGAAGACCAGGCCGGCGAGCTGCTGATGTCCGACGCCGGCGGGAACCTCTTCCGGATCACCGCCTCGCGGCGGTGACACCGGCTCCGCGCCGGGGCCGGGTCGCGGTCGTCGCGGGTCCCGACCCGGGACATGCGTTCCCCTCCATCGCGCTCGCGGTCGCCCTTCACGACGCCGGCCACGACGTGGTGGTCGCCACCGGTGCGCGGTGGGGCGCGGACGCGCATGCGGCCGGGCCGCAGTTCGTGCCGCTGCCGATGCTCGAAGCCGACCCGCGCGATGACGACATCGGGTTCCGGCTGTGGGGGCGCGGGCGGGAGATGGCGCCCGCGCTCGCCGAGCTGCTCGCGCCGTACCACCCCCAGACGGTCGTCGCCGACGCGATCACGGTCCCGGGGTGGTTCGCCGCGGACCTGCTCGGCGTCCCGCGGATCGAGCTGTTCGCGACCACGCTGCAGGTGCCGAGCCGAGCGCTCCCGCCGCCGGGGTCGGGGCTGCTGCCGGGGCACGGTCCACTCGGCCGGATGCGCGACGCGATGTTGCGCCGGCTCGCCGCGCGGGACCAGCGCACCGGAGCGGCGCAGCGGA
Organism: Mycobacteriales bacterium; assembly: GCA_035536955.1. Lineage (GTDB taxonomy): Bacteria > Actinomycetota > Actinomycetes > BP-191 > BP-191 > DATLNF01. The sequence continues at coordinate 13,326 of DATLNF010000034.1, forward strand.
TCGCGGCCCGACGCGCGCTCGGACTCGACGACGACCGGCCACCGGCGCTGCGGCTGGTCGCGACGCTCCCGGCGCTCGAGCCGCCCCGGCCGGACTGGCCGCCGCGGGCGCACGTCGTCGGCCCGCTCGAGTGGGAGCCGGGCGGCGCGGAGCTGCCGCTGCCGACCGGCCCGGGCCCCCTTGTGCTGGTCGCCGACTCGTCGGCGTCGGGCCCGCGCGCACGCAACCTGCTCGACCTCGCGGCCGCGGCCCTCCCGGCGGCGGGCGTTCGAGTCGTCGGCGCCCGGTTCGACGGTCCCGCGACGCGGACCGCGTCGGTGAGCATCGGTCCCGCCCGGCACACCGCGCTGCTCGACCACGTCGACGCGGTCGTGCTGCCCGGGGGGCAGGGCCTGCTGGCGAAGGCGCTTCGACGTGGCCTGCCCGTCGTCGTCGTCCCCGGCCCGGGCGACCAGCGCGACAACGCGGTGCGCGTCGAGGCGCTCGGCGCCGGCGTCCGGGTCGACCCACGCCGGCTCGACGCCTCGACGCTGGCGGCCGCGGTGCGCCGCGTGCTCACGCAGCCCTCCTACGCGGCCGCGGCGCGCCGGGTCGCTCAGAGCGGGCGCGGCCTCGGCCCCGCCCGCGCGGTGGAGCTGGTCGAGTCGGTGCTCAGCCCGGAGCCGGCCGGTCGATAGGGGCCGGCCAGCGCCGTACGTCGGGCCGCGCCGGGTCGTCGTAGCCGAGGACCACGTCCGCGACGGCGACCGGATCCGCCTCGGCGCGGTAGAGGTCCTGTGCCGGGAGGTAGCGCTCGGCGTACCGGCGCTCGAGCTCGACGCCGAACCGCTCGGCGTCGCGCCGCTTGGCCCGCCGCAGGGACTCGCCGGCGGACACGTCCAGGTAGACGGACAGCGTCCAGGCGCCGCGCAGCTCGGGCCGGAGCAGGAAGACCCCGTCGACCAGGAGCACCGCGCGGTCGCCGCCGCGCGCGAAGGGCTGGAGCACCTCTCGCTGCAGGCGCGCGTAGTCGAAGGAGTCGCGGTAGCACCCCTCCGGCGACAGCTCACCCCGCCGGTAACGGATGCTCGCGTCGTGCAGGAAGGCGTCGACCGAGGCGCGGACGACGTGCCCACGGATCTCGTGCGCGAGGTCCTTCGCGAGGGTTGTCTTGCCGGCGGCGTCCGGCCCGTCGATCGCGACCGTCACGCGGTCGTGGTCGGCGCAGAGCGCGCCGACGAGATCCGCTAGGTCGCGCACGATCGAGGTCACGGGCGGCGCTACGTTGCCGGGCGGTCCACCGATGTGGTCTGGTCGGGCGAAGGGAGCTTGCCCGGCATGACGTCGACCTCGCTGGCGTGCCAGACCGGGTGGTCGCCGGCGGTCTCGACGTTGAAGCCGTAGTCGAAGATCAGCGAGCCGCCGTACGTCGCACCCCACGAGACGAGCACGGCGGCGAGCACGCTCATCAGCGCGACCCGCCAGGGCGCGTTCGGCAGGTCGTCGTAGGTCATCGTCCGACCGGCGATGTTCGCGATCACCAGCACGGTGGTGACGATCATGATCAGCGCATGCGCGTTGATCGTCCGGCGCGCCTGGGTGCCCGGCTGGCTCGAGCGGTGCCAGTCCGCCCAGCCGGTCAGCGACGCCAGGACCGAGACCGCCGCCCCGCCCAGCAGCACGAACGTGCCGGCGCGGTACAGGTCACGGGCGATCGGCTGGTCGTGGACGAGCAGTCGGCTCAGCACGTCGAAGACGGCGGCGAAGCAGTAGGCCGCGACCGGGATGTCGGTCAGCGGCGGATGGAACGGCTTGCCGGCCCACCCGCGCAGGCCCTTGAACGTGCGGCCCTTGACGGTCAGCACCGGTCGGAACGAGAACTTCCGCATCGCAGCTCCTCAGTCGTCGTCGTCGAGCCGGGCGATCCAGGTGGCGAGCCGGTCGACGGTCGCCTCCGCCTCCGGGTGCAGGTCGACGTACTCGCGGAGCCGACCGGCGAGCCATGACAGCGCGACCTTCTCCTCCCCGCGCCGCTCCTCGAGCTCCTCGATTCCCTTGTCGGTGAAGTACATCGCGCCCGGCCTCAGGCCGAAAAGGCCGCCTCGAGCAGCGCCTGCTGCTCGAGCTCGTGCACCTTCGCGCTGCCCGACGCCGGGCTGGCCGCCTCCTTGCGGGAGATGCGGCGCAGGTGCTGGCCCTCGGCGAGCAGCTCCGGGAGGTGCAGCGCCAGGAACGGCCACGCGCCCTGGTTGGCCGGCTCCTCCTGGACCCACACGACGTCGCTCGCGTTGCCGTGCGCCGCGAGTGCCTGGCGCAGCTCGTCTGCGGGCAGGGGGTAGATCTGCTCGAGCCGGAGCAGCGCCACGTCGGCCGCGCCGAGCTTCTCGCGCGCGGCCGCGAGGTCGTAGTGGACCTTGCCGGCGGAGATGACGACCCGACGAGGTGCGCTCGGCGAGGCGGAGTCGGCGATGACCGGGCGGAACGAGCCGCTCGTCAGCTCCTGCGCGGTCGACGTCGCAGCTTTGAGCCGGAGCATCGACTTGGGGGTGAAGACGACGAGCGGGCGGCGCGCGGTGCCCCGGACCTGGCGCCGGAGCAGGTGGAAGTAGTTGCCCGGCGTCGTCGGCAACGCGACCGTCATGTTGTCCTCGGCGCAGAGCGTGAGGAACCGCTCGATCCGACCGCTGGAGTGGTCCGGGCCCTGGCCCTCGAACCCGTGCGGGAGGAGCAGCACCACACCCGACCGCTGCCCCCACTTCGCCTCGCCGGCCGAGATGAACTCGTCGATGATCGACTGCGCGCCGTTGACGAAGTCGCCGAACTGCGCCTCCCAGCAGGTGAGCCCGTCCGGGCGCGCGACGGCGTAGCCGTACTCGAAGCCGAGCGCGGCGAACTCGCTGAGGAGCGAGTCGTACACGCTGAACCTGGCCTGCTCGCCGGAGAGGTGCGTGAGCGGCTGGTACTCGGCGCCGGTCACCCGGTCGGTGACGACCGCGTGCCGGTGGCCGAAAGTGCCGCGCCGGCAGTCCTGGCCGGCGAGCCGGACCGGCGTGCCCTCGAGGAGCAGCGCGCCGAAGGCGAAGGTCTCGCCGAGAGCCCAGTCGATGGTGCCGTCCTCGAGCATCTGCGCACGTCGCTGCAGCTGCGGCAGCAGCCGCGGATGGACGGTGAAGCCCTCCGGGAAGTCGAGCTGTGCCGTGATGATCCGCTTCAGGATCTCGTCGGAGACCGCGGTCTCGACCGGCTCGTCGGGTTCGACCGGGGGACGGTCCTGGACCGCCCCCGGCTTGCCCGCGTCGCGCGTCTCGACGAACACGCTCTCGAGGTGCGCGTGGTAGTTGCGCAGGGCCTCCTCCGCCTCGGCGAGCGTGATGTCGCCCCGGCCGATGAGCGCCTCGGTGTAGCGCTTCCGCGTCGAGCGGTGGCTCTCGATGGTGTCGTAGAGCAGCGGCTGGGTGAACGAGGGCTCGTCGACCTCGCTGTGCCCGCGCCGGCGGTAGCAGACCATGTCGATGACGACGTCCTTGCGGAACTCCTGGCGGAACTCGAACGCCAGCCTCGCCACCCGGACGCACGCCTCGGGGTCGTCTCCGTTGACGTGGAAGATCGGCGCCTGGACCATCCGCGCCGCGTCCGTGCAGTACACGCTCGACCGCGCGGACGCGGGGGAGGTCGTGAAGCCGAGCTGGTTGTTCACGACGACGTGCAGCGTGCCGCCCGTGCGGTAGCCGGGCAGCTGGCTGAGGTTCAGCGTCTCGGCCACGACCCCCTGGCCGGCGAAGGCCGCGTCGCCGTGGAGCAGGAGCGGCAGGACGGTGAACCCGTCGGCGCCCTTGTCGAGGCGGTCCTGCTTCGCGCGCACGATGCCCTCGAGCACCGGGTTGACCGCCTCGAGGTGGCTGGGGTTCGAGGCGAGGGAGACCTTCACCCGCGATCCATCGCGCGCCTCGTACTCGCCGTCGGCGCCGAGGTGGTACTTCACGTCGCCGGAGCCGTGCGCCGAGCCGGGGTCGATGTCGCCGTCGAACTCGCGGAAGATCTGGCCGTAGCTCTTGCCGACGATGTTGGCGAGCACGTTGAGGCGGCCCCTGTGCGGCATGCCGATCGCGACCTCGTCCAGCTCGTCGTCGGCCGCCGACGCCAGCACCGCGTCGAGCAGCGGGATGACGCTCTCGCCGCCCTCCAGCGAGAACCGCTTGTGGCCCACGTACTTCGTGTGCAGGAAGTTCTCGAACGCCTCGGCCGCATTGAGCCGCTCGAGGATGTGCAGCTGCTCGTCGCGGTCGGGCTTGTCGTGCGGCCGCTCCACGCGCTCCTGGATCCACCGGCGCTGGTCGGGGTCCTGGATGTGCATGTACTCCACGCCGACGGTCCGGCAGTAGGAGTCGCGCAGCACCCCGAGGATGTCGCGCAGCCGCATGACCTGAGCGCCGGCGATCCCACCGGTGGGGAACTCGCGGTCGAGGTCCCACAGGGTGAGGCCGTGGTTGACGATGTCGAGGTCCGGGTGGCTGCGGCTGCGGTGGTTGAGCGGGTCGGTGTCGGCCATCAGGTGGCCGCGCACGCGGTAGGCGTGGATCAGCTCGAGGACCCGGGCGGGCTTCGCGACCTCGTCCTGGGCCGCCTCGCTGATGTCGCGGATCCAGCGCACCGGCTCGTAGGGGATCCGGAGGCTCAGGAAGACCTGCTCGTAGAAACCGTCCTCGCCGAGCAGCAGCTGGTGGACGCGGCGGAGGAAGTCACCCGACTGCGCGCCCTGGATGATGCGGTGGTCGTAAGTGCTGGTCAGCGTGATCGTCTTGCTCACTGCGAGGCGGGCGAGAGTCTCCAATGACGACCCGGCGTACTCGGCGGGGTACTCCATCGCGCCGACGCCGATGATCGCGCCCTGGCCCTGCATCAGCCGTGGCACCGAGTGGACCGTCCCGATCGTGCCGGGGTTGGTGAGGCTGATCGTGGTGCCGGCGAAGTCGTCGGCGGTCAGCTTGTTCGCCCGCGCCCGGCGTACGACGTCCTCGTACGCCGCCCAGAAGGCGACGAAGTCCATCCCCTCGGCGCCCTTGATCGACGGGACGAGGAGGGTGCGGCTGCCGTCGTCCTTCTGCAGGTCGATCGCGAGGCCCAGGTTGATGTGCTCCGGCGTCAGCAGGGTGGGCTTTCCGTCGACCTCGGCGTAGCCGCGGTTCATCTCCGGCAGCTCACGTAGCGCGCGTACCAGCGCGAAGCCGATGAGGTGGGTGAAGCTCACCTTGCCCCCGCGGCCCCGGGCGAGGTGGCGGTTGATGACCGTGCGGTTGTCCTCGAGCAGCTTCGCGGGGATCGCGCGCACCGACGTGGCCGTCGGCACGGAGAGGCTCGCCTCCATGTTCGCGACGGTGCGCGCCGCCGCGCCCTTGAGCGGCGTCCCCGGAGCAGCCACCTTCGCCTCTGCCGGCGCTGTGGTTGCTTTGGCCTTTGGGCTTTCCGCCGCGGCGGCGGGCGGAGCGGAGCGATCGCCCGGCGTCGCGGAATCGGGAGCGGAGCGATCCGCGCTGGGCGCGTTCCGATCCGCGGCGTCGCGGTAATCGGCGAAGAAGTCGACCCAGACCTGGTCGACCGACTTCGGGTCGGCGAGGTACTGCTGGTAGATCTCGTCGACGAGCCAGACGTTCGTCCCGAACTCGGCCATGCGGTCGGACTGCGAAGCCACGGTGCGAGGCCCCCTGCGGCGGAAGATGTGACGGCGGGTGATCAGCCCGCCCAGGCTACGCCGGGGGCCACGGCGCCGCGAACGCCCTCAGCGCGGTGCGGCGAGGGTGTAGGTGACGCGCTGCTCGAGCACCACCGAGCCGTCCGGGCGGGCGAGGTCGGCGAACCGCTCGAAGGCGCGTGACCGGAGCGCGGGGATCGCTTCGGCCGGCACCTGCTCGAGCGCCGCGCGCTGGCCCTGGCTCCAGACCCAGTCCCACCACCGGCCGGCGTCCGGGAAGACGACCTCGTGCCTCTCCTCGGTCTGCGCGATGTCGGCGTACCCGGTTTCGACGAGCGTCTCGGCGAGCCGCTCGGGGCTGCCCACCGGACCGGGGTCGTCCGGCTTGTTCGGCAGCTGCGGCGGCTTGAGCTCCTCGAGCATCTCGCCCCACCACGTCCAGCGGTCGTCCGTGCCCGGGAAGATCGTCAGCCCGAGCCGTCCGTCGGGGCGCAGGATCTGCGCGTACCGGCGCAGGGCGGCGTGCGGGTCCGGCAGGAAGAAGATCATGAAAGCGCCGAGGACCCGGTCCGCCGAGCGGCCCGGCAGGTCCGGCGACTCGGCGTCCATCACGTGCGCCTCGACGTTGCGCATCCCGGCTCGCGCCAGGTCGGCGCGGAGCAGGTCGACCATCTGCGGCGCGAGGTCGCCGGCTATCACGCGGCCGTGCGGGCCGACGGCCGCCGCCGCCGGCAGCGTGACGGCGCCGCGGCCGGCGCCGAGGTCCACCACGGTCATCCCGGCCGACACCTCGGCCAGCTCGACGAGCCGACGCCCGGGCGTCGTGAAGAAGGGGACCACCTGCTCGTACGACGCTGCGGCGCGGTCGAAGACGGCGGCCGTCATCTGCTTGCGCTGCTCGGGCGTGGGCGGCGTCGGCGTCTCCGGCGCGGTCACAGGCCGAGGCTCTTCGCAATGACCACCCGCTGCACCTCGCTCGCCCCCTCGACGACCCGAAGCATGCGCAGGTGGCGCAGCACCTGCTCCACGGGGCCCTCCTTCAGCAGGCCCTGCCCGCCGAACACCTGGACGCAGCGGTCGGCGACGGCGTACGCCCGCTCGGTGTTGTAGAGCTTCACGATCGAGGCGTCCATCATCGGCTGCTCGCCCTGGTCGCACGCCCAGGCGAGGTGGTAGGTCAGCCAGCGCATCGCCTCGATCTCGGCCTTGCTGTCCGCGAGCGGGAACGACACCCCCTGGAACTTCGACAGCGGCTTGCCGAACGCGGTGCGCGCGCTCGCGTGCGCGACCGCCTGGTCGAGGCACCACTCGGCGAGTCCCAGGCACTGCGCGCCGATGTAGGCGCGGCCGGCGTTGAGGAAGCGCATCGCGGCGAAGAAGCCGAGCCCGACCTCGCCGAGCACGTGGTCCGCGGGCACGCGGGCGTCGTCGAACCGGAGCTCGGACGGGTGCGTGTCCGCGATCGTGTACTGCTTCTTCCCGACGGTGAACTGGTCGCGCGGGACGACGAACGCGGTGATCCCGCCCGCGGCCCGCTTCTCGCGGTCGGTCACGGCGAACACCACGGCGAAGTCGGCGCGATCGCCGTTGGTGATGTAGTGCTTGGTGCCGTTGAGGACCCAGTCGTCGCCGTCGCGCACGGCTGACGTGCTGATCGACTGCGCGTCCGAGCCGGCCTCAGGCTCGGTCAGGGCGAAGCACATCGTCTGCTCGCCACGGACGAGCGGGAGCAGGTACGTCGGCCACAGGTGCTCGGGCAGCTCGAGCAGCAGCGGGGTGGGCGCCTCGGGGTTCGGCGGGCCGACGGCGTACGTCGCCATCCGCATCCCGGAGCGCGCAGCGTCCTCGACGAGCAGGCTCATGCCGAGGGTGGACAGCCCCCAGCCGCCGACGGTCTCCGGCAGGTGGGCGGCGTAGAACCCCTCGGCGCAGGCCCGGGCCTTGACCTCACCGGCGGCCGCGCGCAGCTCGTCCTCGCGGCCCGGGGTCCAGTACGCCTCTCTGATGCGGTCCTCGACCGGGCGGACCTCACGGTCGAGGAAGGCCGCGAATGACGACCGCAGTGCGGTGAGCTCGGCCGGGATCGCGAAGTCCATCGCGCGAGGGTATTGGAGCAGCCCGGTCCGGATCCCAAGAGGGGACCGGGCCGGTCCGTCGAAGAAGGCGGGATGCGCCGACTCCTCGCCATCTCCGCCGCCCTGCCCGTGATCATGCTGCTCCAGCCGGTTCTCGCGGCCGGGCGTCCAGCCACCCCTGCGTTCACGAGCTACGAGCCGCCGCCGACCGAGGGCGGCGTGGCGGGAGAGCCGACGCTGGGCTACAACCCGGAGACCGGCGCCGTCATGTTCCAGGCGAACCTCGAGACGCTTCGAGTCACCGACTTCGACAAGCGCGGGCGCGGCACGTCGACCTGGACGGATGTGTCGCCCGGCCTGGCGAACACGACGACGCTCGACCCCATCATCGAGACCGACCGGGTGACCGGCCGCCACATCGTCAGCCACCTCGCGCTCGCCTGCAGCCTCAGCGCCTACAGCGACGACGACGGCGCGTCGTGGACCGAGGTGCCGCTCGGCTGCGGTGCCGGCGCGATGTTCGACCACCAGACCGTCGGCACGGGGCCCTTCGTCGAGGGCGGCGTGCTCCGGCCGACCGGCTCGTACCCGCACGCGGCGTACTACTGCGCGCAGGACGTCACCGCGGCCAAGTGCTCGACCAGTCTGGACGGCGGGGCGACGTACCTGCCGGCGGTCACGGTCTACACCGCCGGACCGGCGACCAACTGCAGCGGCCTGTTCGGCCACCTCAAGTCGGCGCCCGACGGGACGGTCTACCTGCCCCCGACGCAGTGCGAGCGCGGCATCACGTCCATCGCCGGCCAGCCCAGCAACCCGCTCAACCGGCCGTCCGCGGCGACCGCCGTCAGCGAGGACAACGGGCTGACCTGGGAGCTGCGGTACGTGCCGGGCAGCCTCGCCGGCAACGCGGGGCACCCGTCGCTCGACGTCGGCTCCGACGGCTCGGTCTACTTCGCGTGGGGCGGCCGCGAGGGCGGCAAGCGCACCGACGAGGGTGGCCCGCCCATGGCCGCCGTGAGTCGGGACAAGGGCCGGACCTGGACCAAGCCCGCGCAGCTCGGGCGCGAGTTCGGGATCCGCAACACCAAGTTCGTCACGACGGTCGCCGGTGACGGCGACCGCGCCGCCGTGGCTTTCCTCGGTACGCCGACGCCCGGCAACGACCAGGTCCACAGCTTCGAGGGCGTGTGGCGCCTCTACGTCGCGTTCACCTACGACGCGGGCCGGACCTGGAAGACAGTCAACGCGACGCCGCGCAGCCCCATCCAGGTCGGCTCGATCTGCACTTCGGGCGTGCTGTGCATGGGCAACACGCGCAACCTGCTGGACTTCAACGACGTGATCATCGACGGCAAGGGCCGGGTGCTCGCTGCCGTCGCCGACGGCTGTCTCGACGTCGAGTGCAGCCGCAACGAGCGGGCTCGTCGCGCCCTCATCGTGCGGCAGACCAAGGGCCGCGGGCTGCTCCGCGCCTTCGACCGCGAGCTGGCCCGCGCTCGCTAGCGCAGGTCGGCCAGGATGCGCATCGCCGCGTTGTGGCCCGCGGCGCCGATCACCGAGCCCGCCGGGTGGCAGCCGGCGCTGCCGGCATACAGGCCGGGGACCCCGGCGGCGTAGGGCATCCGGTCCGCGAACGCGACGGTGTTGTCCACGTGGTGGATGTGCCCGCCGGTGATGCCGAAGTGCGCCTCGATCGCGGGAGGCGGCAGCGCGAAGGTGTCGACGACGAGGTCGCTCGCTCCGGGCGCGAACCGGTCGCAGATCGAGAGCAGGTGCGCGACGTACCCGGCCAGCTCGGCGTCCCACGACGACCCGGCCGGCTGGAACGGCACGCTCTGCACGAACAGGGCCGACGTGTGCCGTCCATCTCCATCACGCAGCGACGGGTCCCGTGTCGAGTGCACGTACCACTCGATCGTCGGGAAGTCGGGCAGCCGTCCCGCCTGCACGTCCGCCCACATGTCCTGGACTGCGCCGAGGACGTCGTCGACCTGGGGGAGCAGGTGGATCGTCGCGCTGTGCTGGCCGCGGTCGTCGGGCAGTGAGGTGAACGTCGGGACGTCGCGCAGGGCGAGGTTGACCTTGAGCGTCGCGCCCGGCCGCCGAGCGCGGTCGAGGAGCGCGTCGACGTCCGGCGACAGCGAGCCACCGGCGAGCTGCTGGAGCCGATAGGGGTCGCACGCACCGAGGACCACGGGCGCCGCGACCGTACGGCCGTCAGCCAGCGCGACCCCGTCCACGGAGCCGCCGGCCGTCGTCACCGCGGCGACCGGCACATCGGTGACGAGCATTGCGCCGGCGGCGCGGGCGGCTGCTGCCAGCGTGTCCGTCACCGTGCCCATGCCGCCGCGCACGATCATCCATGTCCCGGCGGAGGCCGGCAGCCGGCACATGTTGTGGACCAGGAAGTTGTGGCCGGTGCCGGGCGTGTCCGGACCGGCCGAGAGCCCGGACAGGCCGTCGGTGACGGCGTACATCGCGACGACGAGGTCGCTCGCGAAGCCGAACCGGGCGAGGTAGTCGACGACCGAGCCCCGGCACAGCGCGACGAACGCCTCGCGCAGGCCTGCGCGGACGTACCGCTCCGCCGTGGCCTCGACGTCGAGCGGCTCGGCCAGCCAGGCCGGCGCGAGGTCGCTGCGCAGCGCGTCGAGCTCGGCTTGCAGGGCGACGTCGGCCGACCAGTCGGCGGGGGAGAAGAACGTCTCGAACTGCGCGCGCAGCGCTTCGCGATCGGAGCCGAAGAGCAGATGGCGAGGCCCGAACGTGGGCAGGAAGTAGTGCGGGTCCCGACGGAGCAGCGGCAGCTCGATGTCGAGGGTCGCGAGCAGCTCGGGCGGCATGAGGCCGAGCAGGTACGCACCGGTCGACGCCCGCAGGTCGGGCGCCTTGCGGAACGGGGCTTCGGTACGGCACGCACCGCCGACGACGGGGGCCTGGTCGAGCACGACGACCGACAACCCGGCGCGCGCGAGCAGCACCGACGCGACCAGGCCGTTGTGGCCCGCCCCGACCACGACGACGTCAGCGCGGCTCGGCAGCGACTCGCTCATGACCGGCTCTCGCGCCGGTGGACGATGCGCAACCCCGACCACGTGTCGTCGATCGCGCAGACCTTGTTGTCCACCAGCCCGGCCGCGACGGCGTGATCCCGGATGACGTCCTCCGTGAGGTCGGTCGGCACTCTCGCCGCTCGCTTCGGCCAGGCGAACCAGAGCCCCCCTGCGGGGAAGACCGCGGCGGCCAGCGGGTCGAAGCGCCGGCGCAGCTCGGCGTACGCCGTGACGAAGCACCCGACGACGTCGGCTGCGGCGCGGCGCCGCAGGATCCGCACGTCCGCCGGCAGCGGCCCGAGCAGGTCGTCGAATCCGTCGGGCGCGCCGATCAGGAGCAGGCGGTGTCCCGGCTTGACGCCGAGCTTCGTCGCCAGCGGAGTCCCCGAATAGCCCGCGCTCATGGCGGCGGAGGCTACGCGGTGCCCTGTCGCGGCATCAGTCGCGGTGCCGCGGGACGTCGTACCCGGTGGTCAGCAGCAGCGGTCCGCCGTCGAGCGGTGTCGCCGGGCCGACCACCGCGTCGAGGCCGGATGCGGACAGCTCGCGGGACCACCGCTCATTGCCCGTGCGCGGGTCAAGTCCGATGAAGGCGCGGGGGCTGTCGTCGATGACCACGAACGTCGGCGGATCCGCGAGCGCGTGGCCCTCGCGACCCGCCACGCTCGCATCCCACAGCCGCCCGCCCGTGCGCGCGTCGAAGCCGGTCGTGCGCGCGCCGCCGGCGAGCACCACGACGCCGCCGGCGGCTGCCGCCGTCGTGGGCGCGGACGACGCCTCCGACCACGGCGTCGCCCACAGCTCCCGACCGGTCGTGACGTCGAGGACGACCAG
>DATLNF010000035.1:0-9949 GCA_035536955.1 Mycobacteriales bacterium
CGGGCGGGGTCCTGGTCAGCATCCGCTCGATCCGCGCGACCTCGCAGAGGTCGACGCCGATGCCGACGATCGTCACGTCCTACTCGACCGTGACCGACTTGGCGAGGTTGCGCGGCTGGTCGACGTCGAGCCCGCGGAACCGCGCGACCTCCGCCGCCAGCACCTGCATCGGCACGATCGTGAGGAGCGGCGAGAGCAACGACTTCGTGTCCGGGATCCGGATCAGGTGGTCGGCGTACGGCGTGACGCTCTCGTCGCCGTCGGTGGCGATGACGATGGTCCGCGCTCCGCGGGCCCGGACCTCCTGCACGTTGTTGACCAGCTTCGGGGACAGCGCATGCCGCGCGGCGATCACGACGACCGGCGTGCCCTGCTCGACCAGCGCGATCGGCCCGTGCTTGATCTCACCCGCGGGGAGGCCCTCCGCCGAGATGTACGCGAGCTCCTTGAGCTTCAGGGCGCCTTCGAGAGCCATCGGGTACCCGACGTGCCGGCCGATGAAGAGGACCCGCTCCGACCCGGCGATCTCCCGCGCCAGCTCCCGCACCGGCTCCATGCGGGCAAGCACCTCGGTGACCAGGTCGGGGACCTGCTGGAGGTCGCGCAGATGCGCGCGCACCTCGTCCGGGTCGCGCGTGCCGCGCAGCTGCGCGAGGTAGAGCCCGACGAGGTACATCGCCGTGATCTGCGTGATCACCGCCTTGGTCGACGCGACCGCGACCTCCGGCCCCCCACGGGTGTAGAGCGCGGCGTCGCTTTCCCGCGAGATCGTCGACCCGACCGTGTTGGTGACCGCGAGAACCCAGGCCCGCTGACCGCGCGCGTGCCGAACAGCCTCGAGGGTGTCCGCGGTCTCGCCGCTCTGGCTCACCGCGACGACCAGCGTGTTCCGGCCGACCACCGGGTCGCGGTAGCGGAACTCCGAGGCCATCTCCACCTGCACCGGCAGCCGGGTCCAGCGCTCGATGGCGTACTTGCCGATGAGCCCGGAGTGGTACGCCGATCCGCACGCGACGATGAACACCTGCTCGATGCCGCGGACGTCCTCGTCGCTCATCGCGAGCTCGTCGAGACGCAGGAGCCCGGCCGCGGTCAGGCGGCCGCCGAGGGTGTCGCGGATCGCGCCCGGCTGCTCGGCGATCTCCTTGAGCATGAAGAACTCGTAGCCCGACTTCTCGGCCGCCGCGGTGTCCCAGTCGACGTGGAAGGTCTCGCCGTCGACCACGACGCCGTCGGCGTCGGTCACCGTGACACCGGAGCGGCGCAGCTCGACGAACTGGTCCTGCTCGATGACTCGCGCCTCGCGCGTGTGCGCGATGAACGCGGTCACGTCACTGCCGAGGAAGCTCTCGCCCTCGCCGATCCCGGCGATCAGCGGGAGGTTGCGCCGGGCGCCGACGACGAGGTCCGGGTGGTCACGATGCGCGACGACGAGGACGAAGGACCCCTCGAGGTCACGGCAGACACTGCGCACAGCCGCAGCGAGGTCGCCGTCGTAGCGCTCCTCGATCAGGTGCGCGACGGCCTCGGTGTCGGTCTCGCTGCGGCGCTCGTGGCCGCGGGTCGCCAGGTCGGCGAGGAGCTCGTCGAAGTTCTCGATCGTCCCGTTGTGCACCACCGCGACCGCACCGGCGCAGTCGAGGTGCGGATGTGCGTTGCGGTCGGTGGGCGGCCCGTGCGTCGCCCAGCGGGTGTGCCCGATCCCCGTGGTGCCGACCAGGTCGACGCCGTCGAGCGTCTTCTCGAGGTTGGCCAGCTTCCCCGCGCGACGCTCGACCGCCAGCGTCGACGCCGCGCCGTCGAGGATCGCCACGCCGGCAGAGTCATAGCCGCGGTACTCGAGGCGCCGCAGCCCGTCGAGCACCACCTCGATCGCCGGCTGCTCGCCGACGTACCCCACGATCCCGCACACGCCGGCGGCCTCCTCGGTGTCGTCGTCAGGGTACCTGCGCGTGCCACGATGACCCGCGGCACCGTCGTGGAGGAGGCAGTCCGGTGGCAGGGGCACGCGAGACGATCGCGATGCTGCTGACCGACGTCGCGGGGTCGACGCTGCTGTGGCGCAGGGCGCCCGACGCCATGGACGCCGCGCTCAAGCGTCACGACGAGATCGTCGACGACGTCGCGCGCCGGTTCGAGGGCGTCCGCCCGGCCGACCAGGGCGAGGGCGACTCGCGCTTCCTCGTGTTCGACGCGGCTCGGCAGGCGGTCGAGGCTGCCCTCGCGCTGCAGGGCGAGCTGGAGCGCGAGCAGTGGCCGACCCCGGAGCCCATGCGCGTGCGCATCGGCCTCCACGCCGGGGACGCGATCCGTCGAGGCGACAACGTCCTCGGCGAGGTCGTGAGCAAGTGCGCGCGCCTGCGCGACGCGGCCCATCCCGGTCAGGTGCTCGTCTCCGCGGCCGTCGAGGCGGTTCTCGGCGGCGACCTGCCCCCGGGGGCCACCCTGCGCCACCTCGGCGCCCACCTGCTGCCGGACCTGGCCAGGCCGGAGTCGATCTACCAGCTCTGCCACGAGCAGCTGCCGGACGACTTCCCTCCGGTGCGGTCCCTCGACGACTCCCGACACAACCTGCCGGTGCAGCTGTCGAGCTTTGTCGGTCGCGAGGGCGATGTGGCCGCCGTTATCCGGCTCATCGAGGAGAGCCGGCTGGTCACGATCACCGGGTTCGGCGGCGTCGGCAAGACGCGGCTCGCGCTGCACGTGGCGGGTCGCGCGGCCGCGGTCGGCGCCGGTGCCTACTTCGTCGACCTCTCCACGGTCCGCGATCCCGCGCGGCTGCTCGACGCCGTCGCGGCCGCGCTCGACGTCCGGGCCGGGGAGTCGCGCGACCTCCTGGTCGGGCTGGCCAAACGGCTATCCGCCGAGGGCGTCCTCCTGGTGCTCGACAACCTCGAGCAGGTCGTGGCAGCGGCGCCGACCGTGCTCGACCTGCTCGGCGCGGCTCCGGCCGTGCGACTGCTGGTCACCAGCCGCGAGCCGCTGCGACTGCGCGGTGAGCGCGAGTACGCGCTCGAGCCGCTCGAAGTGCCCGACGAGCGCGGCGGGGCGAGCGCGCTGACGGCGTACCCGTCGGTGCAGCTGTTCATCGACCGGGCGCGGGAGGTCGTGGCGGACTTCCCGGTCGACGACGACGCGCTCGCCGCGATGGCCGCGATCTGCGCGCGCCTCGACGGGCTGCCACTCGCCATCGAGCTGGCGGCAGCCCGGGTCAAGGTGCTGCCGCCACGCGCGCTGCTCGCCAGGCTGGCCGGCCGCCTTGACCTCCCCGGATCCGCAGCGCGCGACCTCCCGGGCCGACATCAGACCCTGCGCGCCACGATCGAGTGGAGCTACGACCTGCTGGAGCCGGCCGAGCAGGCGCTGCTCGCCCGGCTGTCGGTGTTCGCCGGAGGAGCACCGCTCGAGGCCGTAGAAGCCGTGTGCGCGGCCGACTGCCCGGACGTCGTCGGCGTGCTCACCTCGCTGGTGGACAAGTCGCTCGTCCGCCAGCGGCCGGGCGACGACGCGGAGCCGAGGTACGAGACGTTCCAGACCGTTCGCGACTTCGCCGCAGAGCGGCTCGCCGAGCAGCCGGACGAGTGTTCCGGTGTGGCCGACCGCCACGCCGAGTACTTCCGGGACGCGGTCGCCGCGCTGGTTGTCGGCCGGTTCACCGAGGACGGCGCCGTCGCATTCGTGCAACGCGAGCTGGACAACGTGCGCGTCGCGCTCGACCACCTGCGCGACGTCGGCCGCGTCGACGACGAGGCACAGCTGCTCGCCGACATCGCCGACGCGGTGTGGCACCGCGGCCACTGGGACGAGCTGATCCGCCGCTCGGTCGACCTGCTGGAGCGGATGCCGCGACCGTCGGAGACGTCTTTCACCCTGCTCGACTGCGTCGCGGTGGGCTCCCTCACCAGCGACCTCGTCCGTGCCGAGGAGTGGTCGCACCGGGCGATCGACGAGGCGGCCGCACTCGGGCGACCCGTCCTGGAGGGACGGTCGTGGGTGTGGCTCGGCCACCTCCGCCAGCTGCGCGGCGAGCTCGACGCCGCGGAGGACGCCGTGCTCCGCGGCCTGCGCCTGGCCGAGGAAGCCCAGGCCGACGCCCCGCGGTACCGGTTCTACGAGCGTGCGGTCGTGCTCTGCGAGGGCGCGGCGATCGAGGCCGGGCTCGCGATCCGACGGGCCCAGTGGGCGGCCGCGACCTCGGCCGCGGAGCGCGCGCTCTCGCGCGCCGAGCGGCTCGGTGACGCGGACAGCCGCATCCGCGGCCACGTCCGCCTCGGCGGCGCGGCCCTCGGCGGCGGTCAGCTCGAGCTCGCCACCACGTCGTTCGCGACCGCGGTCGAGCTGTGCCGGGGCAGCGGGGTGCGCGGCTACCTGCCGTTGCTGCTCGCCCAGCTGGCCGACGTCCAGCGCCGCCGGGGCGGGCTGGCGGCGGCCCGGGCGAGTCTGGACGAGGCGCGGCGGGTCGCCGCCGAGCTCGGTGTGCTCGAGCCGCTGGTCGACCTCGTCGCGGCGCACTGCGCTGTCGACGCCGGTGACCTGTCAGCCGCGAAGTGCTCGCTCGACCAGCTCCCGGGCGCCCTCAGCGGGGAGAGCGCGGTCCGCGCCGGTGTCCTCGCCGCCCAAATCGCCGTCGCCGAGGGGGTCGCGGAGACGGCTCGGGTGCAGCTCGCCGCCGGCCTGCGTCGATGCGCTGCCGAGGGGCTGCAGTCGGGTGTGACGTCCCTGCTGCGCCTGGCGGCGACGGCCGTGCCCGACCCCTCACTCGAGGCGAGCCTGCTGCGCGCCGCGGAGCGGCACCGGGACGACCCCGGCCCGGTCTTCCTTCGCGAGCTGGTCCCGCCGCCGGCCGAACTCCCGGGCGGGGACCACGCCGATCCCCCACCGCTCGACGAGCTCATCGCCCGCCTCGAGGAGTGAGGGTCAGCCGAGCTCGCGGCGGACGACGTCCGCGATGTCGTCGGCCGTCCGGCGCGCGGTGGCCGCGTCGGCGGCCTCGACCATCACCCGGACCAGCGCCTCGGTGCCGGAGGACCGGACGAGCACCCGGCCGGCCGAGCCGAGCGCCTGCTCCGCGGACCCGATCGCCGCGGCGACGTCGGTCGACGCCGTCAGCCGCTCGCGGTCGCGCACCGGCACGTTGACGAGCACCTGCGGCAGCCGCGTCATCACGCGGGCGAGCTCGGCGAGCGGCTGCCCCGTCTCGGCCATCCGCGCGACGAGGCGCAGCGCGGTGAGCAGGCCGTCCCCCGTCGGCAGCACGTCGCCGAAGATCACGTGACCCGACTGCTCCCCGCCGAGGGTGAACCCCCCGGCCCGCATCGCCTCGAGCACGTAGCGGTCGCCCACGGCCGTCTCGACCGTGCGGATCCCGTGCGAGTCCATCGCGTGCCGGAAGCCGAGGTTCGTCATGACCGTGGTGACGACCGTGTCGTGCGCGAGTCGCCGGTGCTCCTTCGCCGCGACGGCGAGGACGGCGAGGATGGAGTCGCCGTCAACGGGAGCGCCGGTAGCGTCCACGGCGAGACAGCGATCGGCGTCGCCGTCGTGCGCGACACCGACGTCTGCGCCGTGCGAGCGGACGGCCTCCACCAGCCCGTCGAGATGAGTGGAGCCGACGCCGTCGTTGATGTTGAGCCCGTCCGGCGCTGCGTGGATCGCGACCACCGTCGCACCCGCCTGCTGCAGCGCACGTGGTGCCGCCGCGTGCGCTGCGCCGTGCGCGCAGTCGACCACCACACGCAGGCCGGCGAGCGGATGCCCGACCGACGCGACCAGGTGCTCGACGTACCGGTCGAGCGCGTCGACCTCGCGCACCCGTCCGACACCGGCGCCGGTCGGCCGGTCGAAGTCGGCATGCAGGCCGGCCTCGATCTCGTCCTCGACGGCGTCCGGCAGCTTGTGCCCCGAGCGGTCGAAGAGCTTGATGCCGTTGTCCGGCATCGGGTTGTGGCTCGCCGAGAGCATGACCCCGAGATCCCCACCGAGTGTGGCGGTGAGGTAGGAGACGGCCGGCGTCGGCACGACGCCGACCCGCAGCACGTCGGCGCCGGCTGACGCGAGCCCGGCCACGACGGCGGCCTCGAGCAGCTCGCCGCTCGCGCGTGGGTCACGGCCGACGACCACCGTCGGACGGCCGCTGTCGCCCCGGCCCTCGGCGCCGAGCACCCGCACCGCCGACTGCGCGATGGCGAGCGCGAGCTCCGGAGTCAGGTCGGCGTTGGCCCGGCCGCGGACGCCGTCCGTGCCGAAGAGCCGGCCCAAGGCAGGCCTAGCGCTTGGAGTACTGCGGCGCCTTGCGCGCCTTCTTCAGCCCGTACTTCTTCCGCTCCTTGACGCGAGCGTCACGGGTGAGGAAGCCGGCCTTCTTCAGTGCGGGCCGGTCGTCGGCCTCGATCTCGATCAGCGCCCGGGAGATGCCCAGCCGGAGCGCGCCGGCCTGGCCGGACGTGCCGCCGCCGTGCAGCGTCGCGATGACGTCGTAGGTGCCCGACTTCTCGAGGGTCTTGAACGGGTCGGCGACCAGCTGCTGGTGCACCTTGTTCGGGAAGTAGTCCTCGAGGGTGCGGCCGTTGAGCTTCCACGTCCCGGTGCCGGGCACGAGGCGGACGCGGACGACTGCCTCCTTGCGACGGCCGGTGGCGCGGACGAGGCCAGCGGGCTCGGGCATGACGTGCCTTTCGATGAGTGCGACGGCTGACGCCAGCGCTACTGGGCGACCTGGGTCAGCTCGTAGGGAACGGGCTTCTGGGCGGCGTGCGGGTGCTCGGGGCCGTCGTACACCTTCAGCTTCGACAGCATCTGCCGGCCGAGCGTGTTGTGCGGCAGCATGCCCTTGACGGCCTTCTCGACCGCGAACTTGGGCCGCGTCGCGAGCAGCTCGGTGTAGCTCGTGGCGCGCAGCCCGCCCGGGTAGCCCGAGTGGCGGAAGTAGTTCTTCTGCGCTGCCTTGTTGCCGGTCAGGGCGACCTTCGCCGCGTTCACGATGATCACGAAGTCGCCGGTGTCGACGTGCGGCGCGTAGATCGGCTTGTGCTTGCCACGGAGCAGCTTCGCCGTCTGGCTCGCGAGCCGGCCGAGCACGACGTCGGTGGCGTCGATGACGTGCCACTGACGCTGCACGTCGGCGGCCTTCGGAGAGTACGTACGCACGGTGCTGCCCTCGTCTGTCGTGTCGATGTGGTGCGCCCGCGCCGGCGGTGCGGCGGGGACGTGAACGCAGGGCGGAACCACTGCGCGCAACGACCCAGCAGCATACCGACGCGGCGACCGGACGGCAAAGCAGAGCCAGACGGCTCAACGCCCGGCCGGGTCGCAGCTCCCGCAGTGGGTATGACCTCCTGTACACCCCCGGCTGAGAGTGACCCCCATGCGACGTCCGTTGACCGCTGCCTGCGCCCTCGCCGCGGGCGCCCTGCTCGCCGCGAGTGGAGCGGCCCGCGCCCAGTCCGTCCCGCTGATCATGAGCGACAACGTGAAGTTCGTCGGCAACTTCCCGGACACGCTGGCGATCTCCGGGGTGTTCTCGCGCTCGGCGCCGTACTACTACACGTCGAGCCTCGACAGCATCAACGTCTTCGACATCTCCAACCCGCGCCTGCCCGTCCTCAAGGGCACGCTGCCGAACCTGGTCTTCGAGAACGAGGCGGTCTCCTACGGTGAGCGCGAGATCGACGGCGAGATCAACAGGTTCGTGCTGGTCGGGGCGGACATCTTCAACGCCACGCCCACCCAGCCGGCCGACCGGCCGCCGAACTTCGGCGGCGGCGAGGTCTACATCGTCGACGTGACCAACCCCCTGCTGCCGAGGGTCCGCTCCGCTGTCTCGGCGACCACGAGCACGCACACGGTCGCCTGCGCCGATGAGGACTGCAACTACGCCTACACCGCCGGCGACAACGGCGCGTTCACCATCCTCGACTTCCGCAACCTCGACCTGCCGGTCGTCGTGGAGGGCAAGGAGGAGGTCGAGATCCCGTCGGCCAAGGGACCGTTCGACGCCGGCCACCACTGGTGGTTCAACGGGCAGGGCCTCGGGTGGCACACGGGTGGCGGCGGCGCCACGGCGTACGACGTGCGCAACCCGGCCAACCCGGTGCCACTGGCGAGCACGAACCAGCTGGGGGTAACCGACTTCAGCGACGCCGAGCCGTGGAACAACTTCATCCTGCACAACGCGCAGCACCCGTTCTCGGCCGCCTTCCGGCCCAACGCGGAGCCCGACGTGCGCAACGGCAACGTCCTGCTGATCACCGAGGAGGACTACGCCAACGACGGCGACGAGATCGAGTGCGACCGCGCCGGCTCGTTCGAGACCTGGTACGTCCCGACGCTCGACGCGGCGGCGTACCGGAAGGCCAATCCCGCGCTCGAGGCGGGGCGCGGGGACATGACCCCGCTCGGCCGTATCAACCCCGTGATGGTCGGCTCCGGGATCGACTCGCCGGTCGGGGGCTTCTGCTCCGCGCACTGGTTCGACTTCCACCAGAGCGGGATCATCGCGCAGGGTTACTACCAGCAGGGCATGCGGCTGATCGACGTCCGCCAGCCGCGTGAACTGGTCCAGTACGGGTTCTTCACCACCGGTGCCAGCGAGGTCTGGGACGCCTACTTCGTGCCGGAGTACGGCGCGGACGGCAAGGCGACCGGCAAGCGCACGAACATCGTCTACACCGCAGACCTCGTCCGAGGCCTCGACGTGCTCGAGGTCACCCTCCCGCCGGACCTTACGCCGAACCCCGTACGCGGCCAGGGCGGCGGCCCGGCTCCGGCGCCGAGCTCACAGCCGCAGCCCGAGCCACAGCCCGAGCCGGCGCCGCGGCCGACCCGGCCGCTGCCGGCGACCGGTGCCGACACGGGTCTCCTCATCGCCGGAGCGGTCGCCGTCGCCGGATCGGTCGCGCTGCGCCGTGCCCGCAGGTCCGCCGTCCGCTAGCGCTCGGCGTGCTGCGGTGCCCCTCAGTCCGGTTCTGACCGGACTGAGCGGCACCGCGCTTGCCTCGCGGGCCGAGCGGTGGCGCTCGCTCCGGTCCAGGCCGGACTGAGCGGCACCGCGCGCAGATGCTCAGCCGTCGCGACGCCGGCGGGTCTGGACCGCACGCGCGGCGAGGCGTGAGTCGGCGGGGTAGCGCACCGCGACCAGGGTGAGGCCGTGCGGCGGCGCGACCGCACCCGCCGCGGCGCGGTCGGCGCCTGAGAGCACCCGCTCGGCCCAGTCGACGTCGCGCCGGCCGTCGCCGGCGAGCAGCAGCGTCCCCACGAGCGACCGCACCATCTGGTGGCAGAACGCGTCGGCCTCCATCACGGCGACGAGCACGCCGTCCGCTCCCCTCGTCCAGGTCAGCCGGGTCAGCGTCCGGACGGTCGTCGCCCCGTCGCGGCGGCGGCAGAACGCGGCGAAGTCGTGCAGCCCGACCAAGGGGCGCGAAGCCGCGCGCAGCCGGGGCAGGGACAGCGGCCGCGGGTGCGCCGCCGTGTCGTGGCGGCGGAGCGGCAGCACGCCGTACGGCGCATCCGCCACGCGGTACTCGTAGCGCCGCGACAGCGCCGAGAAGCGCGCGTCGAACCCTGGCGGCGCCCAGCCGACCGACAGCACCCGGACAGCGGAGTCCAGCACGCCGTTGACCCGCCGCGCGAGGTCCGGCAGGTCCATCGCGCCCACGACGGCAGGTACGACGTCGAGGTGGCACACCTGGCCGGTCGCGTGGACGCCGGCATCGGTGCGGCCGGCGACGGTCAGGTCGGCCGGCTGGCGCAGGACACGCGACAGGGCGCCCTCGAGGGCGCCCTGCACGGTGGATCTGCTCGGTTGGCGGGCCCAGCCGGAGAAGGCACCCCCGTCGTAGGCGACGTCGAGTCGAAGACGGCGCGGGCCGCCCGCCGACGGTTCCGCCACTACGGGGTCGGCTCGTCCTCGCCCTCGGCCTGCGATGTCTCGCCGGCCGACTCGGCCTGG
>DATLNF010000036.1:0-4896 GCA_035536955.1 Mycobacteriales bacterium
CCGCCTTGCAGTGCGGACAGCGTCAGGTGCAGCGGTCCGCTGAGCATGCGGGCGACGTCGGCGCGCTTGCCGGCGGTCTGCTTGGACAGCGTGAGTGCGGCGGCGAGCTCTTCGCGGCCCCAGTCGTGGGTGCCGCGGTCACCGGCGACCGCGGCGATGGCGGGCTGCTGGAGGCCGTCGAGCCAGTGCCGCTGCCGTTCCAGTGCCTTGACGAGCAGCACCTGCTCGAAGTCGCCCAGGCTCGCGGGGTCGTACTCGGCGAGTGCGGCAAGGGTCTCGGGGCCGGGGGTGGCGTGGGTGAGCAGAGTGAGGCGGGCGGCGACCGGCATGGCGTTGCGCCAGTCCCGAAGGTCTACCACCGCCCGTTCGCTCATACATTCGAATATAGACCAACAAGTGTTGGGGCACAAGGCTTAATTCGAGGCATTTCCAAGATCTTCTGTGGCCGAACGAGCCACCGTAGGCTGAAGCCATGGACGCGCTTCAGCAGGTCGAGCAGCGGGTGCTCTGGCTCGCCACGTCGATGGTGCACCACGCCAACCGGGTACGGCCCAACACGAGCGGGGTGAAGGTCGGCGGGCACCAGTCGTCGTCGGCGTCGATGGTCAGCCTGATGACCGCGCTGTGGTTCGACACGCTCAGCCCCGCCGACCGGGTGTCGGTGAAGCCGCACGCGAGCCCGGTGCTGCACGCTCTCAACTTCCTCCTCGGTCGGCTCGACGCGTCGTACCTCACTCGCCTCCGGGACTTCGGCGGCCTGCAGCCCTACCCGTCGCGCACCAAGGATCCGGACACCCCCGACTACTCGACCGGCAGCGTCGGCATCGGAGCGACCGCGCCGGTGTGGGGGTCAATCGCGCACCGCTACGTCAGCGCGCACTTCGACGTCGAGCCCGGCGGCCGGCAGATCTCGCTGCTCGGCGATGCCGAGCTCGACGAGGGGGCGATCTGGGAGTGCGTCGCCGACCCCCAGGTGCAGCGGCTCGGCGAGGTGCTCTGGGTCGTCGACCTCAACCGCCAGTCCCTCGACCGGATCGTGCCGGACATCGCGATCGGCCGGTGGCAGGGCATGTTCGCCGCCGCTGGCTGGCAGGTGCTCGAGGTGAAGTACGGCCGGCGCCTGCAGGAGCTCTTCGCGCGCAAGGGCGGCGAGGCGCTGCGGACGCGGATCGACGACATGGGCAACGAGGAGTACCAGTGGCTCCTCCGCTCTCCCGCGGACGTGCTGCGCGAGCGACTCGTCGGCGGGGGCTTGGGCGCGAAGTCGCTCGCCAAGCTGCTCGCCGACCTCGGCGATGCCGAGGTTCACGGCGCCATCCGTGATCTCGGCGGACATGACCTCGGCGAGCTGTCGCAGACCTTCCGCGGCGTCGACAACACCCGCCCGTCGGTCGTCTTCGCCTACACGATCAAGGGCCGCGGCCTCCCGGTCGAGGGTCACCCGGCCAATCACTCGGCGCTGCTGACCGACGAGCAGTACGTCGATCTCGCCGCGCAGCTCGGCGCCGACTCCGCGGACCCGTGGCGGGCGTTCGACCCGGACTCCGAGCCGGGGAAGCTCTGCGCGGACGTCGCCGCCCGGCTGACCCGGTCAGCCCTCCCCGCGGTGGCGCTGCCGGTGGTCCCGACCGAGCTGGGCCGGTTCTACAAGGGCGAGCACAGCACCCAGGCGACGCTGGGCCGGGTGCTCACCGACCTCGCGCGCGACGCACCCGAGGTCGCGGCCCGGATCGTGACGGTGTCGCCCGACGTCGCGAGCTCGACCAACACCGGCGGCTGGATCAACAAGGTCGGCGTCTGGTCGGTGCAGGACCGGCATGACTGGTTCGCCGAGGACGGCGAGCGCCTGGTCCGCTGGCGCGAGACGTCAGCGGGACAGCACATCGAGCTCGGCATCGCCGAGGTCAACCTGGTGTCGCTGCTCGGCGAGCTCGGGTCGACCTGGTCGCAGGTCGGCCAGCCGCTGTTCCCGATCGGCACGGTCTACGACCCGTTCGTGGGGCGGGCCCTCGAGCCATGGGCGTTCGGGGTGTACGCCGGCGGCCAGTCGATCCTCGTCGGCACCCCGTCGGGAGTGACCCTCGCGCCGGAGGGCGGAGCGCACCAGAGCATCACGACGCCGTCGATCACGATGGAGCAGCCGGGGGTGACGGCGTATGAGCCGGCGTTCGCGGTCGAGGCCGAGTGGTGCCTGCTCGATGCGCTCTCCCGACTCGGCCGGCCGGACGGCGAGTCGGCGTACCTGCGGCTCACCACGCGCCCGATCGACCAGGCGCTCGCCGCGCTGCCCGAGGAGCCCACTGCACGCGAGCAGCGACGACGCGACGTGCTCGCCGGTGGCTACCGGCTGCGGTCGGTCGATACGCCGGTCGTCACGGTCGTCGTCGTCGGCGCGCTCGTCCCCGAGGGGCTCTCGGCCGCCGAGGAGCTGACGTCGCTCGGTGCACCCTGCGACGTCGTCGTCGTCACGTCGTACGACCGGCTCTGGCGGGCGGTGCAGTCGCGCCAGGGCCTGGGGGTCGGGTCCACGGCCGGGGTCGACGAGACGGTAGTGGACCGGGCTTTCCCGGCAGAGCGTCGTACGCCGATCGTCACGCTCATCGACGGGCACCCGCACACGCTCGCCTTCCTCGGCGCCGCTTTGCAGGTGCCGGGCGCCTGCCTCGGTGTGTCGAAGTTCGGCCAGGGCGGCGGACTCGAGGACGTCTACCGCGCCCACCACCTCGACGCGCAGTCGGTCGTCGAAGCCGCCCTCGACCTCGTCGACCTCTGACGGTGGATCCGGTCGCCGGGCCCCGCCCCAAAACCGATGATCTTGCTGCCGTCAGGCACAGCCTGCGGTTCGCGCTGTGGGTGGCTGCAGCAAGATCACTACTTGGGTGGGGGTAACGCGGGGCTCGTGGGCGCGGTCTACTGGGTGGGGAAGGGGTGGCGATGACACGCGAGATCCCGGCGAAGCGGCTCGACTGGCTGCGCGCTGAGGTCGTGGCCTGGCAGCGCGACGGCCTCGTCGACGCCGACACCGCCGCGGCGGTCCTCGCCCGCTACCGCGCCGGCCGCAAGGCGTCGGTCCTCAGGCTGGTCTCGGTGCTAGGTGCCGCGTTCGTCGGCGTGGGCCTGATCAGCCTGGTCGCGTCCAACGTCGACCGGTGGTCGCCGATGGTCCGCTTCACCGGCATCTGCGTCGTCTGGCTCGGCGCCGTGCTCGTCGCCGAGGTGCTGCACCGGCGCGACCCGGGGGGAGCGGAGGACGGGGTTCCGCTCGGCGTCGGGGCAGCGCGGCTGATCGCCGTGGCGTCGTACGCCGGCGTGGTCTTCCAGGCTGCGCAGAGCCTGCAGGTCCCAGCGTACAGCTCGGGTCTTCTCGGCTGCGTCGCCGGTGGGGCGCTCGCCTACGCG
This sequence comes from Mycobacteriales bacterium, assembly GCA_035536955.1. Lineage (GTDB taxonomy): Bacteria > Actinomycetota > Actinomycetes > BP-191 > BP-191 > DATLNF01. The sequence continues at coordinate 3,400 of DATLNF010000036.1, forward strand.
TATGCCTGCCGGGGGGTCGGGCCGCTCGTCGTCGGCATCGCGTCGCTGGTCGGCTGGTTCGCCTGGTCGGTTGGCGAACGATCCGACAGCGCGGCTGCGGTCGTCGTCGCGCTGCTCGCCGCAGCCGTGGCGGTGACCGCCGTCGCCACGGTGCACGAACGCAGTTCGGTCGAGGAGTTCGAGCCTCCGTGGGCGTACGTCGGCGCTGCCCTCGCGCTGGCCGGACTGTTCGCCGCGGCCATCCCGGAGGCCGCCGACGAGGCGCTCGACATCTCCAAGGTCGTCGGGGCAGCAGTCTTCGTGATTGCGTTCGCCGCGGGGGCCGCCACGAGAGCATCAGATCAGGGTCGTCGGGAGGTGGCCGCGGCAGTCGTCGTACTTGCGGCCGGGATCCTCCTGGTCGGCTGGAGTCCGGCGGAGGGCAGCAGGGATGTGCTCACTGGCCTCGAGCTGGCCCGGGCGGTCGTCGCGACCGGGCTGTACCTCGCCGCGGCCGTGTGGATCGCCGTCGTCGGCGCGGTCCGCGACCGGCCGCAGCTCACCAACCTCGCGACCGCCGCGTTAGTGGTGTTCGTGACGGTCCAGAGCTTCGGGGTGTTCGCACCGCTGCTCTCCGGCGCCGCACTGTTCCTGGTCCTCGGCGTCGTGCTCATCGCCGGCGGCGCGCTGGCCAACCGGGGCCGGCGTCGTCTCATCGAGGAGGTGGCCGAGTGAGGCGGGTCAGCCGCGCGGCGGCGGTCGCAGCGGCGGTCGCGGTGCAGGCGCTGCTCGTCGCGGTCGCGGTCGCGCCGCGGCTGTCCGCACGGCTCACCGGCGAGGAGTACCTCCTCCGCGTGGAGCCGGTCGACCCCATAGATCCGTTCCGCGGGGCGTACGTGACGCTGTCCTACCCCGACCTGCTCACCGACGACTACCGGCCGATCCACGGCAAGGTCTTCGTGCCGCTGGTTGAGGAGGGCGGGGTCTGGAAGGGCACCGACGCGTCGCAAGGACCCCCGAGCGAGGGTCCTTACATCGAGTGCCGGTACGACGGCCGGCTGCGCTGTGGCATCGAGTCACTGTTCGCCTCACAGGGCAAGGCGAGGTCGCTGGAGCGCGAACTCGCCTCTGGTGGAGCTGTGGCCCGCGTCAAGATCGACAGCCGGGGCCACGCAGTCGTCCTCGGGCTGACCCGGCTCGCCGAGCGCTAGAGCGCTGTACCGGCCCGTTTCGCCGGGCTGATTGACGGGTAACCTACGGTGACGTAACCTACGATCAAGTAAGTTACGCCCCCGTAGATGACCCCGAGCTCTGGAGCCCGCGATGACCGACGCCGCCGTCACTGACCTGGACCTGCTCATCGAGCTGGAGCCCGTAGTCGCCGCCAACGTCGACCGGCACCTCTCCGTCGCCAAGGAGTGGATGCCGCACGAGTACGTCCCGTGGCAGCTCGGCCGCGACTTCAACGACGACCCGTGGAGCCCCGAGCAGAGCCGGCTCGACCGGGTCACGCAGATC
>DATLNF010000037.1:0-6348 GCA_035536955.1 Mycobacteriales bacterium
CGGCGACGAGGTTCCTCGGCTACCTGCAGAACCATGACCAGGTCGGCAACCGCGCGACCGGCGACCGGTCGTCGCACCTGCTGAGCACCGGGCTGCTCCAGGTGGGGGCCGCGCTCGTCCTGCTCGGGCCGTTCGTCCCGATGCTCTTCCAGGGCGAGGAGTGGGCCGCCTCGGCGCCGTTCCAGTACTTCACCGACCACGGTGATCCCGCCCTCGCGGAGGCGGTCCGGACCGGGCGGCGGTCGGAGTTCGCGGCGTTCGGATGGCACCCGGAGGAGGTCCCCGACCCCCAGGCGCGAGAGACCTTCGAGCGCTCCCGGCTCGACTGGGCCGAGCTCGACGAGGAGCCGCACCGCACGCTGCTCGAGTGGCACCGGGCGCTGATCGCACTGCGGCACGCCACACCGCAGCTGCGGGACGGGGACCTGGCGGCGAGCGCCGTGGAGCTCGACGCCGGCGCCGGCTGGCTGGTGCTGCGGCGCGACCCGCTGGAGGTCGTCGTGAACACGTCGAAGAGCCCGGTGGTCGTAGCGCTCCCGAACGGCCGCCGGGGCGTCGAGCTGTCATCCGCAGAGTTGACCATTCGCGACGATGCCGTCGAGCTGCCCGGCGAGTCGGTCGCCGTGCTGCGCAGCGCGAGCTGATGCATCCCGACGGCTCGCTGCGCCGGCTCGCCGCCGCGCACGGGGTGATGACCGAGTACGAGAACTGGGCGCACGAGCCGGTCGAGGTGTCCACGGCGACCGTCGTCGCGACCTTGCGGGCGCTCGGCGTCGACGCGTCGAGGCCGGCCGCGGTGAGCGACGCGCTGAGCGCCGCCGAGCTGGCACCCTGGCGGCGCGCCGTCTCGCCCACGGTCGTCGTGACGCCGACCCGCCGTACCGCCGAGGTCAACGTCCGGGAGGGCGCGCCGGTCGCCGTGCGTATCGCCCTCGAGGACGGCGGCGACCGGGAGCTGGCAGTGGGCCCGGCCTCGGCCACCCGCGACGTCGACGGCACGACGGTCGCCCGCCACACGGTCGAGGTCCCGCCGGATCTGCCGCTCGGCTACCACACCCTCGTCAGCGACGACGGGGAAGGCGAGCATCACGCCGCGCTCGTCTGCGCGCCCGACACGTGCCCGACGCGCGCGGAGCTCGGCCGCGTCTGGGGCTGGACGGTGCAGCTGTACGCCGCTCGCTCCCGCGACAGCTGGGGTCTCGGCGACTACGCCGACCTCGCCGCCCTCGCTGGCTGGAGTGGCGGCACCGGCGCCGACTTCGTCCTCTGCAACCCGCTGCACGCCGCCGCGCCGACCCTGCCGCAGGTCGACTCGCCGTACTCCCCGGTCAGCCGGCGGTTCCACAGCGCCGCGTACCTGCGCGTGCCTGACGTGCCGGAGGTCGCCCGCCTCGACGCGGCAGGCCGCGCCCGGCTGGCCCGCCTGGCCGAGGCCGGGGCCGCGGCGAACCGCTCGGACCGGATCGAACGAGACCCCATCGCGCGGATGCAGCGCGAGGCACTCGAGCTCGTGTGGGCAGCCAGCCGCACCGCCGAGCGCCAGGCCGAGCTCGCCGCCTTCGCCGAACGCGGCGGCCGGGCGCTGCAGGACTTCGCGGTCTGGTGCGCCCTGGCCGAGCAGAACGGCAGCGACTGGCGATCCTGGCCGGTCGAGCTGCGCCATCCGCGGTCGCCCGCCGTCGATCGCGCCCGCGCCGACCTGGCCGACACCGTCGACTTCCACGTCTGGCTGCAGTGGCTGTGCGACGAGCAGCTGGCTGCGGCCCAGCGGGCCGCCCTCGACGGCGGCCAGCGGATCGGCGTCATCCACGACCTGGCGGTCGGGGCGACGCCCGGCGGTGCCGACGCCTGGGCGCTGCAGGACGACATCGCGCTCGGTGTGAGCGTCGGTGCACCGCCGGACTCGTTCAACCAGCGCGGCCAGGACTGGGCGCTGCCGCCGCTGCGGCCGGACCGGCTGGTCGAGAACGCGTTCGCCCCCTTCCGGGACATGCTCCGCGCGGTGCTTCGTCACTCCGGCGGGGTGCGGATCGACCACGCGATGGGTCTGTTCCGGCTGTACTGGATTCCCGAGGGCTGTCCGCCCGCAGAGGGCACCTACGTCCGCTATCCGGCGTCCGACCTGCTCGCGGTGCTCGCCCTGGAGGCGACCCGAGCCGGCGCGCTCGTCGTCGCCGAGGACCTCGGCACCGTCGAGGACGGCGTCCCCGAGGCGCTGTCGTCGTACGGCGTGCATGGGTCGGCCGTGCTCTGGTTCGAGCGCAGCGAGGACGACGGGACGTTCAACGCCGGTGCCGACTACCGCCCGGACGTCCTCGCGTCCGTCACGACGCACGACCTGCCGACGGCCGCGGGGTTCTGGACCGGCGAGGCGACCCGGGTCCGGGCTGAGCTCGGACAGCTCGGCGCCGGCCGGACGGTCGCCGAGCAGGAGGCGGACGACGAGGAGGAGCGACGCGCGCTGGTCGTCCGGCTCGAGGCCGAGGGCCTCGTCGCGCCGGGAGCCGGAGACGAGGAGCTCGTCACCGCGATGCACCTGCTCCTCGCGCGCTCACCGGCCCGGCTGCTCGGGGTCGCCCTGCCGGACGCGCTCGGCGAGGTGCGTCAGCCCAACCTGCCGGGCACCCAGGACGAGTACCCCAACTGGCGGCTGCCGCTGGCTGACGCGACCGGCGACGAGCCGCGGCCGATCCTGCTCGACGAGGTGGTCGCGCATCCCGCCGTACGCCGGCTCGTGGAGCTGCTCCGCGCGGAGCGTCCGCGCTCGGGCTAGGCGGCGACGTCGGGGCCGCTCGCCGCCTCGGTGAAGCAGTACTCGCCGCGGGCGACCGTCCCGGCGCCCGGCGTCCGGAAGGACAGCCGCGACCTGGTCTTGGCGGAGCGCGTGTCCACGACACCCTGGCCGGGCGAGTAGCGGTATACGTCGAAGCCGCGGTTGAGGTCGTTGGCGAAGAGGTACTTCTGCGACTTGTAGGTCTTCGCGCTCCACGTGCTCGCGTCAACCGGCGTGAAGTAGGCCAGCTCCTTCGGCACGCCGATCACTGACTTCGTGTCGACGATCCGGACGCCGGCGGCGTAGCCGGCGTTGCTGAAACTCTTCCCGTCGGGCGCGTAGTCGAGCACGTGCGCCGTGCAGGTGAGCTCGCCGCTGTTGGTGGTCGCGGTCGCGGAGTTGGCCGGGTTGAAGCCGTAGAAGCCGACCTTGACCGGCACCGGCAGGCTCACGTCGTACACGTGCACGCCGCCGACGTTGCAGACGCCGTTGGCGGCCGCCCCGGCCTGCTCGTCGGTGACGAGGAGGTACTTGCCGTCGGGCGTCGGGTCCGCGCCGTGGCTGATGTTGATCGACGGGTCGATGATCACGTGCTCGATGACCGGCTCGGCCGGGCTGGACGTGTCGAGGATGACCGTCTGGGTGAGGGCCGCGCTGAACGCGCGGTCACCCTTCCCGTCGAAGGTGATGTCGTGGCTCGACAGTCCGGTGGGCAGCCCGAGCTGCCCGACCTGGACGGGCTTGCGCGGGTTGGCCAGGTCGACGATCTGGATTCGTCCGGTCTTCGCGTCCACGGGCTGGGTGTTGTCCGGCGTCAGCTCGCTGTCGCTGATGTAGACGTAGCGGCCGCCGGGGTGCCACGTCTGGTTGTGCACCCCGGTGGCGATGGGCACGAAGCCGATGGCGCGGGGCTTGCGCGGGTTCTTGATGTCGATGACGAACATGCCCTTGCTCGGCTTCTCGACCCGGGCCTGCTGGTAGCAGACGTCGTCCTTGGCGCCGCCGTCGACGCCCATGAGCACGAGCGTGCCGCGGACCTGGACGTCGTTCTGGGTGACGTTGCAGGGCAGCGTGCCGACCTCCCGGATCCGCTCCGGGTTGGTGATGTCGATGATGTGCAGAGCGCCGGTGCCGCCGTGGGCGTTCTCCGACGGCGCGATCGCGTAGTCGCGGCCCTTGATCGTCGTGAACTCGAGGTCGGTGCCGCCCTTGTAGGCGATGTGCGCCACCGGCACGAGGTCCTTGCCGATGCCTTCGGCGACCGGGTCGGCGGAGTACGGCGTCGGTGCCGGGCCGGCCAGGGCCGACACCGGAGCGATGAGCAGGACTGAGGATGCAGCAGCGAGGGCAGCGCGGAGGCGCACGAGGTCTCCCGGGGGTTGGTGGCGCTCGTGACTACTCCTTCCCCGCGACGCCCGGTATCCCTCCTGCCCGGGAGGTCAGAACACGGAAGTGAGCAGCGCCTCAGAACAGGGCGCTGGCGAGGCGTCGCCGGGCGGCGAGCACGCCCGGGTGCTCGGGCGGGTGCCCATCGAGCAGGTCGACCAGCGACTGCCGAGCCGACTCGCGGTCGGCGCCGTCCGTGCTTCGCACGAGCTCGAGGAGACGATTCACCTGTGCTTCGTCCAGATCGTCCGGCTCGGCCGGCGGGTCGTCCGCGGCTGGGGCCGTTTCGGCGACCGCTCCCGCGGGCGGCACCAGCTGCGCGAGCCACTGGCGCACCTGCGCCTCCGGCAGCGCGCCGGTGAACTCGGCGACGAGCGCGCCGTCGACCACGGCCTTGACCGCCGGGATCCCCTGGACCTGGAGCGCCTGCGCCAGTCTGGGGTTGGCGTCGACGTCCACCTTCGCGAGCACCCATGCGCCGGCCGCCTCGCGGGCGAGCTTCTCGAGCACCGGGCCGAGCTGGCGGCACGGGGCGCACCACTCGGCCCACAGGTCGACGACGACCGGAACCTGCCGCGAGCGCTCGACGACGTCGGTGCCGAAGGACGTCTCGGTGACGTCCATGACGAGCTCAGCGCCGGTGGGAGTCGCGCCGAGGAGGGGGATGCCGTCCATGACCATGCCGCGATCGTCGCACGGCGGTTGCGCCACGCGCACTCGGGGCAGTGGGGTGCAATGCCCCTGCCCGCCGAGCGACCGCCGCTGCGGCGTGCGCGCGTCCGCGCGGCCGTCCTGGCGATCGTGTGCGCCGGGGTCACGGCGGCCGCGGCGCCCGCGGGCGCGATAGTCCCGGGCACGGTCCCGGAGACCAAGGCAAGCCAAGCCAAGCCGAGCGCGACGGCCCCTGATCTCGTCCTGCAGGGCAGGGGTCACGGCCACGGCGTGGGGATGACCCACGACGGCGCCCTCGCCCTCGGCCGCCAGGGCCGCTCCGCGGCGCAGATCCTGGCGACCTTCTATCCCGGCACCACCTTGGGCACCGCGACGACGACGCTCCGGGTGCTCGTCCACGACGCCGCGTCGGCCGCCCGGCTCACCGTGCGGCTGCCTGCCGGTGGGACCCTGCGCCCGGAGCGCGGCCCGGTCCAGGGGCTGCCACTGCGGCTCGCACCCGGCGCGGCGGTCGACCTCACGTCCGACGGCGCTCGCGTGACCGCGGCCTCCGGACGCGGCACGGTGACCGCGCCCCGCGGTCTGCTGCTGCTGCCGGACACAGTCGCCGCACTGCCCGACGGCTCGACGCACCGCGGCGTCCTGCAGGTCATGACGGCAGCCGGGCGCCTCCGCGCGATCGCCCACCTCGACGTCGAGGACTACCTGCGCGGCATGGGCGAGGTGCGCGACTCGTCCTGGCCGGACGCCGCGCTCCGCGCCCAGGTCGTCGCCGCGCGCAGCTATGCGATCCACGCCGTCCGGTACGCGCCGCGCGACCCCGACTTCGACGTCTACGCCGATGACCGCAGCCAGGTCTACCTCGGCGCGCACGCCGAGTACGCCGCCATGGACCGTGCCGTCGACGCCACCCGGAGCGAGGTCCTGCGGTACGACGGCGCGATCGCGAACGCCGTCTACAGCACGAACGGCGGCGGGGTCACCGCCACCGCGGTGGAGGGCTTCGGACCGAGTCGGCTGCGCTTCCCCTACCTGACCACCGTGCGCTACCCGACGCCCGACCCGCTGCCCTGGACCTACCGCCAACCGCTTCGCGAGGTCGCTCGCCGGCTCGACTACCCCGGGTCGATCACCTCGTTCGCGGTGACCGCCGTGGGCGGGTCGGGACGCGCGACGGCAGTCCGCGTGACAGGCACCCGCGGCCCGCGCGACTTCTCCGGCCTGGCCGTCGCCGAGCGTCTCGGACTGCGCTCCACGTTGTTCGCCGTGGTCCGCCCGGCGCCGGCCGCGAAGACCGCCGCCGTGCCGCGCACCGGCGCGGCGCCGAGGATCGCGCTCGGCGTCGTCGGCGCGCCGACGGGCGCCCGGACGCTATCTCCGGCTGCTGCGTCTCGGGATCGCGCGGCCGACCGGCGTACCGCGTCAGGCCTGGCCTGGCTGCTGCTCGCCGCCGTCACGACCGGCCTGGTCGGGCAGGGCGCGGTCGACTCGCCGCGTCGTCGAGCGCTGACCGGTGG
>DATLNF010000038.1:0-14529 GCA_035536955.1 Mycobacteriales bacterium
GGCGCTGCGCAGCAGATCCTCCACCAGCGCCGCGACGAGTGCGGCCCGCTCGGCCATCGCGCTGACGACGACGTGCTCGCCCTCGGCGTGCGCGCCGTCGCCGACCGCGCCGAGCCCGTCCAGGGTGGGTACGCCGACCCCTGCGGTGAAGTTGCCGTCGGACCCTCCGCCGACCGTCACGTCGGTGAGCGCGGGCAGCCCGAGGTCGGCTGCGATCGACCGGGCGCGGGCGAGCAGCGCGCCGCTGGCCGAGGCCGGCATGGGCGGCCGGTTGGGCCCGCCAAGCACCTCGAGGGTGGCCCCGTCGAGATGGGCCGGCAGCGCGCGGACCGCCTCGTCGACGCGGCGCTGCTCCTCCGGCGTGGGCACCCGGACGTCGACCGCGACCATCGCGCGAGCCGGCACCGTGTTCGTCGTCGTGCCGCCGGACAGCACGGTCGGCGTCACCGTCGTACCGAGCTCCGGTCGGGCCAGCGGGGCAAGGGCGAGCAGCTGGTGGGCCAGCTCGAGCCCGGCGTTGACCCCGTTCTCCGGCTCGAGCCCGGCATGTGCGGCCCGGCCGTGCACGACCAGCTCGTACATCGACACGCCCTTGCGCGCGCTCTTCAGCGCACCGCCGGCACTGGGCTCCAGGACCAGCGCCGCGGTCGCGCCGCGCGCGGAGTCCTCGATCAGCTCGCGGCTGGAGGTGCTGCCGGTCTCCTCGTCGGTGGTCACGACGAACGCGACGCCGGTCAGGTCGTCGATCAGCGACAGCGCGTGCAGTCCCTGCACCAGCCCCGCCTTCATGTCGAAGACACCGGGGCCGGTCGCGACGTCGCCGTCGACTGCGAACGGCCAGCGCGCGATGGTGCCGAGCGGCCAGACCGTGTCGACGTGACCGACGAGCAGCACGCGGGTCGGGCCGCCACCCGACCACCGCAGGTGCACCCGCCCGCCGGTCCCGAGCCGCTCCCCCGCGTGACCGAGCACCGCGCCGAAGAGCTGATCGACGGCGTCGACCCCACGGCCGGTCGCCACGAGGTCGGCGGAGGGGGACTCGACCGAGACCAGCCCCTCGAGGTGCTCGAGAAGCGTCGGCGTACGGCGGCGCAGCTCGCCGAGGTAGTCGGTCATCGGCGAAGTCTCGCGCCTGTGACGCCCACCCCGCCTGTGCATGGCGACGAAGGCTGTCCGGTCGTATGGTGCCTGCGGACGAGGCCCGGGCTACAGGTGACGGCCACGATGGCGCCACCCCAGACGCGCCAGGAGGACGTACGTGCGGACAGCTCGGCGCGCGCTCGCCGCCGGCCTCGGGCTCGCCCTGCTGACCGGCTGCGGCTTCAGCACCACCGGGCTGTCGTTCAGCGACGACGACCGGCTGGAGATCCTCGAGCCCGAGGATCGCGAGCAGCTGCGACTGCCGGTCACCATCGACTGGACCATCGACGACTTCGAGGTCACCGGGCCCGGCCGCGGATCCGGCGACGACGAGGGCTACTTCGCGATCTTCGTCGACCAGGCGCCGGTCCCCTCGGGCAAGACGCTGCGGCACGTCGCGCGGAAGGACAAGACCTGCCGGCCGGCGGACGGGTGCCCCGACGAGGAGTACCTCGCCGCACGCCAGGTGTTCACCACGACCGAGACCCGGTACGTCCTCGAGACGCTGCCACGCACCGCCCGCGAGGGCCGCCGGGAGTTCCACGAGATCACCGTCGTGCTGCTCGACGCGGACGGCCGGCGGATCGGCGAGAGCGCGTGGTACGTGCGCTTCGAGCTGAAGCGGGACGTGCGGTGACGCCGCCGCCGGTCGGCACGGCCGCCCCCGAAGACCTGGTCGAAGAGGTCACGGCGACCCGCGAGGCACTGCGCGACCAGGCCCGGCAGACGCTCGGAGTCACCGGCGAGGACGTCGAGGCGCCGAAGCTCCGGCCGGTCCTGCGCGAGAACGGGCTGACGCTCTATCCGCTCATCGTGCTCGGCGTGCTCGTCGTGATCGACACGTTCCAGGGCTACGCCTTCCGGGTGCTGACACCGGAGATCAGCCGGTCGCTCGGCATCGGCGTCGGCACCGTCGCCTTCCTGCTGGCGCTGCAGACGTTCGCCTCCGCGCTCGCGCCGCTGCCGCTCGCCGCAGCGGTTCAGAGCACTCCGCGGCGGGCGTCCCTGTGCATCGCGACAGCGGCGATCTGGTCCGTCGCCACGCTGTTCACCGGATTCGCCGTGTCGACGAGCGGCATCCTCATCGTGCTCCTCGCCGACGGCTTCACCTCGGGCAGCGTGGCGGCTCTGCACCAACCACTGCTGCTCGACAGCTATCCGCCGGCGGCCCGCGTCCGCGCGCTGAGCTACTACACCGCCGCGGGGATCGCCGGCACGATCCTCGCCCCACTGCTCGTCGCCGTACTGGTCGGACCGCTCAACCTCACCTGGCGTGGCGTCTTCCTGGTGATGGGTGGGCTGTGCCTCATCGCGCTGCCGATCACCATCCGCCTGCGCGACCCCGGGTTCGGCAAGTGGGACACCCAGCAGCTGCGCGAGTCGGTCCACGAGCTGCACGGGGACACAGACCGGCTGACCGAGACCGAGGTGCAGCTCGGCTTCTTCGAGATCTGCCGGCGCCTCCTGCTCATCCCGACGGTGAAGCGCCTGCTCGTCGCGTTCGCCGTCTTCGGCGTGCTGCTGATCCCGTTCCAGACGTTCCTCACGTTCTACCTCGAGGAGGACCTCGGCCTGTCCGCCGCCCAGCGCGCGATCTTCTTCGCGTACCTGTCGGCGGTGAGCGTCATCGCGCTGATGCTCTACGGCAAGCGCGGCGAGCAGATGTTCCGCAAGAGCCCACGCCGCGTCGTCGAGGTGTCGGCCATGCAGCTCGCGGCGGGGGTCGTCCTGATCGTCCTGGCGATCGCCTCGCCGTACGTCTGGTCGACCGTCCTGCTCTTCGGGGTCGCCAGCGCTGTGCTGGCCGCGCTCGCCCCGGCTTTCGGCATCGCGCTGCTGTCGATCGTGCCGGCGCAGTTCCGACCGCACGCGGCCGCGTTGTACGGCATCTTCGGCGGCGGCGTCGGCGGCATCGCCGGCGCACTGCTGCTCGGGACGGTGCAGGAGGAGTTCGGCGTCGCCGGCGCCCTCGTCTCACTCCTCGTCCCGGGCGTCCTCGGCTCGATGCTGCTGCACAGCGCGGGCCGCACCGTGCAGGCCGACATGGACCGGATGATCGACGAGGTCCTCGAGGACGAGGAGATCAAGCGCATCACCCGCGCAGGCGGGCACCTGCCACTGCTGACGTGCAAGGGGATCGACTTCTCCTACGGTCAGCTGCAGGTCCTCTTCGACGTCGACTTCACCGTCGACGACGGCGAGATGGTGGCGCTGCTCGGCGTCAACGGCGCCGGCAAGTCCACGCTGCTCAAGGTCATCAGCGGCGTCGGCCTGCCGAGTGCGGGCAGCGTGCGCTACCGCGGACAGGACATCACCTACCTCGACGCCGAGCGCCGGGCGCGGCTCGGCATCACCCAGGTGCCGGGCGGGCGGGCCGTCTTCGGCCCGATGAGCGTCGTCGACAACCTGCGCAGCTTCGGCTACACGCTCGGCGGGGACAAGAAGGCGCTCGACGCCGCCATCGACACGGCGTTCACGACGTTCCCCCGGCTCGCCGAGCGGCGCAACAGCAACGCGTCGACGCTGTCCGGCGGCGAGCAGCAGATGCTCGGCCTGTCGAAGGCGCTGATCATGCAGCCGCGCCTGCTGGTCATCGACGAGCTCTCGCTCGGTCTCGCGCCGGTGATCGTGGCGCAGCTGCTCGAGCTGGTGAAGAAGATCAACCAGACGGGTACGGCGGTCGTCCTCGTCGAGCAGTCCGTGAACATCGCGCTCAACCTCGTGCAGCACGCCTACTTCATGGAGAAGGGCGAGATGCGGTTCGACGGCCGCAGCGCGGACCTCCTCGCCCGCGACGACCTGCTCCGCGCGGTCTTCCTCGAGGGCGCCGACAAGGGCGACCCGAAGTGAGCGGGCTCTTCTCCCCCACGGGGTGGCTGCGCCCGCAGGTCCCGACGCTGGACCGGCGGCGCGGCGGCCTGCTGCTCGCCGCGGTCGGCGTCCTGGTGCTGCTCGCCGTGTTCCGGTCGGTAGCCGACGTGGAGACGCCGATCCCGGTCATCGCACTCGGCACGATCATCGGCCTCACGTACGGCCTGCTGTCCGTGGGCCTCGTGCTGATCTACCGCAGCAACCGGATCATCAACTTCGCGCACGGGGAGACCGGCGCGTTCGGCGCGGCGTTCTTCGGCCTGCTCGCCTCGAAGTACGGCGTCCCCTACTACCTGGCGCTGCCCGTCGGCCTGCTCTCCGGCGCCGGGGTCGCCGCACTCGCCGAGGTCGCCGTCGTACGCCGGCTGCGCAACGCCCCGCGGCTGATGTCGGTCGTCGCGACGCTCGGCGTCGGGCAGTTCCTGGTCGTCTTCTCCCTCGTCGTGAACAGCCAGGCGGGCGCGGGCTCGAAGTACCCGGAGCCGCCGGGCCTGCCGGTCTACGAGCTCGGCGCGCTGCGGATCACGCAGGCCTACTCGGGGATGCTCTTCTTCGCGCCGCTCGTCGTGATCGGGCTGATCCTCTTCCTCACCCGCAGCCGGTTCGGCCTAGGCATCCGCAGCGCCGCGGCCAACCCGGAAGCCGCGCGGATGGCCGGCATCCCGGCGGCCCGGATGAGCGCGCTGTCGTGGGCGCTCGCGGGCGGGCTGTCGGCGTTCACCGCCATCCTCACCGCGCCGACCCGGGGCTTCTCCAGCGGAGAGACGTTCGGGCCGGGCCTGCTGCTCCGCGCGCTGGCCGGTGCGGTGCTCGCCCGCATGAACAACCTCGGGCTCGCGCTCGCCGCGGGCGTCGGGCTCGGCATCACCGAGCAGATCCTGCTGTGGAACAAGCCGCAGTCCGGCCTGGTCGAGCTCGCGCTCTTCCTGATCATCCTGGCGACCCTGCTGCTGCAGAAGCAGCGCGGCGGCCGCGACGAGGAGAAGGGCTCCTGGGCCGCGGTCATCGCGGCCCGACCGGTGCCCGACGCGCTGCGCGAGGTGTGGGCGGTCCGCAACCTCGGCAGGCTGATGGGCGTCGCCGGGCTGGTGGTCCTGATCGCCCTGCCGTTCCGGATCAGCAACAGCAACGCCGTGACGATCGTCAGCATGATGGGCTTCGCGATCATCGGGCTCTCGGTCGGCCTGGTGACCGGACTCGGCGGGCAGCTGAGCCTCGGCCAGTTCGCGATCGCGGCCGTCGGCGCGTGGGCGTCGTACGAGGTGTCCTCGCGCACCGGGAACTTCGCGCTGTCGCTGCTCTACGCCGGGCTCGCCGCGGCCGTCGCGTCGCTCGTCATCGGCCTGCCCGCCCTGCGAATACGCGGGCTCCTGCTCACCGTCACGACGCTCGGCTTCGCGCTGGTCACGCCGGCCTGGCTGCTGCAGCAGGAGTACGTCCTGGGTGACGGCGTCGACCCCGGCCGGCCCTGTCTCGACCGGGCCTGCGAGAACGCGCTGGACACCGGCAAGCGCTACTACTGGTTCGCCCTCGCGGTCACGGTCGTGGCGGTGCTGCTCGTCCGCAACCTGCGATCGGGCGGGTTCGGCCGGCTGCTCGTCGCCGTCCGCGACAACGAGGACAACGCCCGCGCGTTCACGGTGCGCGCGGCTGCGGTCAAGACCCAGGGCTTCCTGCTGGCCGGCTTCGTGGCCGGCCTGGGCGGCGCGGTGTACGGCCACGCGCTGTCGCGCATCGGCACCTCGACGTTCCCGACCGGCGCGAGCATCGACGTCGTCGTGATGACCGTCCTCGGCGGCATCTCGATCCTGGCCGGGCCGATCATCGGCGTGCTCTGGGTCATCGGCCTGCCGGCCTTCGTCGACCTCGGCAGCGCGGGCCTCGCCGCTACCCGCCTCGGATCGCTGATGCTGATCCTCTACGCGCCGGGCGGTCTCGCCCAGATCCTCACCCCGGTGCGCGACCGCGTCGTCAAGCTGCTCGCGCGTCGGGCCGGGGTCGACGTCGAGGCCGCGTACGCCGCCGCGACCGCCCCGGTGCAGACGTCGATCGGCGCGACCGGGGCGGCCCGCCGTACCTCGCCGATCGCCCCTGCGCCTCGCCTGCGGCCACCCGGCGCGGTGCTGCTCGAGGCCCGCGACCTGCGGAAGCGCTTCGGCGGCGTCACCGCCGTCGACGGCGTCTCGTTCACGGTCGCGTCCGGCGAGACGCTCGGCCTCATCGGGCCGAACGGAGCCGGCAAGACGACGACGTTCGAGCTGCTCGGCGGCTTTACCAGGCCGGACTCCGGCACCGTCCGGTTCGACGGGCAGGACGTGTCCCACCTCGGCCCGGAGGCCCGGGCCCGGCTCGGCCTCATCCGCTCGTTCCAGGACGCCGCGCTCTTCCCGACGATGACGGTCACCGAGTCCATCCAGCTGGCGCTGGAGCGCACCGCGCCGACCCGGCTCTCGGCCGACCTGCTCGGCCTGCGTGGGGGCGAGCGCCGGAAGGAGCAGCTCGCTCGAGAGCTGATCGGGTTCATGAACCTGCAGCGCTACCAGGACAAGCAGGTGCAGGAGCTCTCCACCGGCACCCGCCGCATCGCCGAGATCGCCTGCCTGATCGCGCTGCGGCCGGTGATGCTGCTCCTCGACGAGCCGTCGTCCGGCATCGCGCAGCGGGAGACCGAGGCGCTCGGCGCCCTGCTGGGCAACCTCAAGGCGCAGCTCGACGTCACCCTCGTCGTCATCGAGCACGACATCCCGCTGATCATGGGGCTGTCCGACCGCATCGTGGCCATGGCCGACGGACGCGTCATCGCCGAGGGCACCCCCGAGGTCGTGCGGCACGACCCGGCCGTCGTCGAGGCCTACCTCGGCGGCGACCCGGACGCGATCGAGCGCTCCGGCGGCGCGGCGCCGCCGGCGGCGGCGCGGAGCAACGGACGCCCGGTCGTGGTGGACGACACCCTGGCCGGCGTACGCGGCCTCGGGCTGGCCCGGCAGACCGCGCTGCTGGCGGAGTTCGGCGACGTCGAGGCGATCCGCAACGCCAGCGTCGAGGACCTCACCCGGGTGCCGGGGATCGGCCGCAGCACCGCCGAGCGCGTCCTGGAGGAGCTGCGGTGATGGCCACCGACACTCCGCGCGCCGCACCGGACGCGCCGCCGGCGTCGAACACCGCCGACCTGCGCGTCCTGCTCGAGGTGCTCGGACCCGGCCTCGTCCGCGTGCATACGGCGCCCCGCGGACTTGACGCGGCGGTGGGCGACGTCGTCATCGCCGACCCGCTCGGCGACCCGAGCGGCGGGCCGGTCGCGAGCCGCGACGACGTGATCCTCGCGGTCGGCGTCGACGCGACGCGTCGTGAGGCCGAGGACCTCGTCGCCGCCGCCGGCGCGGCCGGGGCGTGCGCGGTCTGCCTGCGCGGCCCGACCGTCGCCGGGGAGGCGGTCGACGCGGCGATGGCCTCCGGCGTGGCACTGCTCGTCGTCGATCCTGAGCTGTCCTGGTCGCAGCTGCACGTGCTGCTGCGCAGCGCTCGCGCAGCCTCGGGAAGTCCGTCCTCCGATGCCGGCCCGACGAGCGCGCCGGTCGGGGACCTGTTCGCCCTCGCGGACGCGCTGGCCGCCGTCGTCGGCGGTCCGGTCACGGTCGAGGACCCGCAGTCCACGGTGCTCGCGTACAGCCGGGACCAGGCCGGCGTGGACGAGCCTCGTCGGCGGACGATCCTCGGTCGCAAGGTGCCGGACGAGTGGCTCGCCCGGCTCACGGAGGAGGGCGTCTTCCGCCGCCTCTGGAGCAGCGACGACGTCGTCCACTTCCGCGGTGACGCGGCCGAGGTCGCGCCGCGGATGGCCGTCGCCGTGCGCGCCGGCGGGGAGATCCTCGGGAGCATCTGGGCGCTCGAGCTCGACCGCCCCTTCGACGCCGAGGCCGAGCGCGCACTGCAGGAGGCCGCGCGGGTGGCCGCGTTGCACCTGCTGCGGCACCGCTCGCACGAGGACATCGAGCGACGCCGCCGGTCGGACCGGTGGCGCGCGGTGCTCGACGGCAGCCTGCCGACCGGCGTGCTGCACGAGACGCTCGGGCAGCCGATGGACCTGCCGGTCACCGTCATCGCGCTGCGGCTGGACGAGGTCGACCGCTCCGGCGCGTTGCGCGACGCCGAGCGAGCCGTCGACCTCGTCGGTCTGCACTGCCGCGCCTACCGCCTGCCGGTCGCCGCGGTCGCCGTCGAGGACACGGTCTACGTGCTGCTGCCCGACCGCGACGGGCCGACCACCGCCGCGACCCTCGCCCGGACGCTGACCGAGCGGGTTGCCGGCGGGCTGCACGTGCCGGTGACGGCCGGCGTCAGCACGGCCGCGCAGGGTCCGCTCGCGGCAGCGTCCGCGCGCGCCGAGGCCGACGCGGTGCTCCGGGTCCTCGCGGCGCGCGCGGACCTCGGACCGGTGGCGGTCATCGACGACGTACGCAGTCATGTCGTGCTCGCCGCGCTGCGCGAGGTGGCGACCGTCAACCCGGACCTGCTCGCCGGTCGGATGGCGACGCTGGTCGAGCACGACCGCGAGAAGGGCACGTCGTACGTCGAGACGCTGCGGGCCCTGCTCGACGCGTTCGGCGACGTCCGCGCGGCGGCCGACCGGGTCTCCGTCCACCCCAACACGTTCCGCTACCGGATCCGCCGGCTGCTCGAGGTGGCCGGCCTCGACATCGACGACCCGGTCGACCGGCTCGTCGCGCACCTGCAGCTGCACCTGCTGTCCAGTCCGACCACCCAGGCCCAGAGGGAGCCCACCGCATGAGCAAGGACGTCATCGAGGGCACGTCGCGACGCGCGACGCTGCTCCGGCCGGGTTCGCCGCTGCCGGTGTACGTCGGGGTGGCGGTGTGCGTCATCGGCTTCGCGTTCATCGCCTACACCTGGGGACGCGTCGCCGACGAGGTGCAGGTCTACCGCCAGCTGCCCTACGTCGTGTCGGGCGGGCTGACCGGCCTGGCGCTCGTCCTCGTCGGCGTGACGGTGATCAACGTCGCGGCCAAGCGCGCCGACGCGGCCGACCGCGAGCGCCAGCACGAGCAGCTGACCGGCGCGCTGCGCGAGCTGCGCGCGAGTCTCGACGACGACTGACGTGAACGACTTCATCGAGGCGCTGCGGCTGCTGCGGAAGTCCCTTGTCACGCCGGCGGTGAGCACCGGGCTCGTGCTCACCGGGATCGTCGCAGCCGGGTTCGTCGCGATCGCGCTCGCCTGGCGCGGCGCGTCCCTCACGCCGTACGTCCCGTTCCAGGTCCCCTTCCTGGTGTCCGGCGGATTCGGCGGGCTGGCGCTGGTGGTCCTCGGGCTCGGCCTTTTCGACGTGCACGTCAACCGCGTGCAGGAGGCGAAGCGCCACGTCGACACCAACGCCGCGTTGCGGGAGGCGGTGCAGCTCCTCGCCGTCGCGCCGACCGTGCGCAGGCGTCGGGCGCGGCGGCGGTAGCCGGCGTCCGGCTCAGACGTCGGTCGCCGAGAGGTCGCGGGTGAACGCGCGGGCGGCCCAGGCCGCGCCGCCGAGCAGCGCGATCGGGACGAGGAACACCGCCGGGTAGGCGAACGGCGCGCGGGCCTCTTCCTCGAAGAGGATGGGGTCCTCCGCGACCGGCGCCAGCGACGCCGCCGCGGTCGGCGTGGGGGTCGGCGCCTGGGCGTACGCCGGTGTGGGCCCGATCAGCGCCCCGACGAGCAGCGCCCCGGCGAGCATGGTCGCCGCGGCGAGACGCCGTACCTCGATGTGCATGTGCGCAGTCTGGCGCGTACGCCGGGCTCGTGTCATAGGAGAGCCGCACCGATTCCCCCGCCCCTCTTGGGCGGGTGGCCCTACCGGGGTGTCGCCCCGCTGCCTCCACCCGATCCGCCCGAGCGACCTATCACCGTCACGGCACGACCTGGACGGCGACCGGCGGCGCATACCAATTGCCGGAGCTCTCGTCTCCGGTCGACTCCTCCCGCAGATGCACGCGCAGCCAGCCGACGGTCCGGAACGACCCGGGGTGGATTCGCGCGTAGAAGCAGTGCGACGCGCGCAGCCGACCGGGGACGTCCATGCTCTCCCCCGGCTGGAGCAGGTTCTGCTGCACCGTGCCCATGTCGGACGTCCGGATCCCGGTCGGCCGGGCCCCGCTGCGGACGTCCTGCAGCAGCACGAACCGGGCCCCGTCGTTGAACGCGGACGAGACGCGGTATGCCCGATCCGTACCGTTCGTCAGGCGGTATTTCACTGCGGCGCCGGTACCGGTCCGCAGCCGGCTCGGCACGCCGAGCAGCTCGACGCGCCACCCGGCTGGTGGCGCCGTGCGCGGGACCAGGGCGGGCCCGTTGTCACAGCCCTCGAAGCTCTCCTCGTCGTCGTCCCGCGACGTCGACACGCCGACATGATGGATCTGGCTGATCGCCCGGCGGTGGCTCGCCGTACCCGAGAAGACGATCATCGCGTCGAACGACGTGCGCGGCACGCGCGAGAACGCGAACTCGCCACGGGAGCTCGTCACCGCGGTCTGGGCCCACCGGAACGCCCCGGGCGAGGTCCGGAGGTACAGGCCGACCTTGACCGCGCCGATGCCACAGCCGTTGCGCGACAGTCGCCCGCCGAGCCAGACCACCTCACCCGGGCGGACGTCGTACGCCGACTGCCGCAGGGACAAGGCCGGGTCGGGATAGCCACCGGCACAGGGGTCGTCCGCCGCGACCGCCCCAGGCGGCAGCGAGAGGAGGAGAACGAGAGCGAGAAGGAGTCGCTTCATCGTGCGAGTGTAAGTACAGGTGCTTCGTACGCTCGGCCCGGCCCAACGTTCGCCGGCCGGCCGACGCGGCCTGGTGGTTCTCGGCGTTGCTGGTAGACCTAGCGGGATATTGCCCCGCTAGGTCTACCAGCACTGCCAGTGGTGAGCGGCGACGTACGCTGAGTGCTCCCGTCGCCGAATCTCCCTGGGTCAGTCCATGCCGTCACTCGTGCGCCGCGCGCTGCCCCGCGCTGCCGTACTCCTCCTCGTCGCCCTCGTCGCCGCGCTCACCCCGCTGCCGCTTCCGGCAGGAGGTGGCGTCACCGTCGTCGTGTCCACCGACCTGCGCACCTCGCGGCTGGCCGCGCTGCCGACCGGCACCACGGTCGTGCCGCTGCCCCGCACCGCACGATTCGTCGCCCTGTCGTGGGCGGGCGCCCACGACGCGACTGTGACGATCGCCACGTCGGCGGACGGCACGTCGTACGGCGCGCGCCGCGACGTCGGTCGCGACGGCGTGGAGATCGAGGGCGATCCGCGAACCTGGTCTGGGCTGCTCTTCGCGCCGGGTGCCGCAGCCATGCGCGTCACGACCGACACGCCCCTGCTCGACGTGGACGTCACCGTGCTCGCCGACGGCTCGCCGCGCACCGCGGGCTCCACACTCGGCGACCAGGTCGCCGCGGCCGCCGTGGCACAGCCGAACGTCGTGAGCCGTTCGGAGTGGGGCGCGGACGAGACGCTGCGCGACCAGACCTACGCGACGAAATCGAGCAGCTTCCACGCGGTGCAGAAGCTGATCGTGCATCACACCGGCGACGACCCGGGCTCGGTGCCGCCGTCCCCGGAGGAGCACATCCGGGCGATCTACCGGTACCACACCGGGAGCCGGGGCTTCTCCGACATCGGCTACAACTTCCTCGTCGGCGCCGACGGTCGCGTCTTCGAGGGGCGCTTCGCGCGCGTCTACGCGCCGGGCGAGGAGCCGACCGGCGAGGACACCCAGCGGCGCGCGATCGCCGGCGCCCACGCGTCCAACTACAACTCCGGCACGGTCGGGATCGCCGTGCTCGGCAACTTCGTCTCAACTGATCCGACAGCCGGCGCGGTGGCGGCGCTGACGGACCTCCTCAGCTGGGAGGCCGATCGTCACGGGCTCGACCCCCGCGGCGCGACGGCGTACGACAACCCGTCGAGCAGCACGGACACGCCGCGGGTCTTCCCGAACATCGCGGGACACCGCGACGTCGGGTCGACCGAGTGCCCGGGCGGGCGGCTCTACGCGATGCTGCCGTCGATCCGAGAGGCGGTCGCCGCACAGGTGGCCGCGGGCTCGGTTGCTCCGTCACCCTCCCCTTCGTCGAGCCAGCCGCCGACCCCACCGCCCGGCGGCCGGTTCGTGGCAGTGACGCCCGCACGGGCACTGGACACGCGGGAGGACGGCCGCGGACCGTTCGTCGGCGGCGAGACCCGGATGACTGCTCTTGCCGGGATGCACGGCGTGCCGAGCACCGGTGCGCGCGCCGTCGTCCTCAACGTGACGGCGATCGAGCCGACCCGCAGCGGCTTCCTCACCCTGTTCCCGGGTGGAGCCGCGCGGCCGACGGCGAGCAGCGTGAACTTCGTGGCCGGGCAGACCGTGCCGAACCTGGTGACGGTTGGCCTCGGGTCCGCCGGTGACATCGCGATCTACAACTCCGCCGGGGGCACGCACGTCGCGGTCGACCTGGTCGGCTGGTACGGCGAGAGCGGGGTGTCGACGGACAACCTGTTCGCGCCCCTCCCGCCGGCCCGGCTCCTCGACACGCGCGAGAGCTCCGCGCCGCTCGGGCCGTCGTCGACCCGGGTGCTGACGGTGACCGGCCGCGGCGGCGTACCGGCACACGGCGTCGACGCAGTGGTGCTCAACGTGACCGCGGTCGCGCCGTCCGCGCGCGGGTTCCTCACCGTCTACCCCGCGGGCACGTCGCGCCCGACGACGTCCAACTTGAACTTCGTGCCGCGGCAGACCCGGCCGAACCTCGTCGTCGCCAAGCTCGGCAACGGCGGCGGCGTCTCGATCTTCAACTCCAGCGGTACGACGGACGTCGTCGCCGACGTCGTCGGCTGGTTCGGCCCGCCTGTGCACACCGACGGCCGGTTCGTGCCGGCCGGCCGGTTCACCGCGGTCGTGCCGAGCCGGGCGATGGACACCCGCGACACCGCGCTGCCGCTGCTGGCGGGCGAGACCCGCCGGCTGTCGCTGGCCGGTGCCGCCGGGGTGCCGGCCACCGGGGCCGGCGCGGTGGTCCTCAACGTCACGGCGGTCTCGCCCACCGCCAGCGGCTACCTGACCGTCTACCCGGCCGACGGCGACGTACCGCTGGCCAGCAACCTGAACTTCACCCGCGGCGAGGTCGTGCCCAACGCCGTGATCGTCGGCCTGAGCGACAGCAGCGAGATCTCGATCCTCAACTCCAGCGGCACGACCGACGTGGTCGTCGACGTCGTCGGCTGGTACTCGCGGGACTGATTCTCCCCGACTCCGCACCCGGCTGGTAATCTCTCGTCTGCATGAGCAAGCGCGCCGCTAGCTCAATTGGCAGAGCAGCGGACTCTTAATCCGCGGGTTCGGGGTTCGAGTCCCTGGCGGCGCACCACACCTGTGTGCACCACGCCTGAGAGGACGCTTCGCCCGTTGACGGAATAGCGTCGCCGAGGGGTGGGCGGCCACGGGCGAAGGGTAAAGTCCCGCGAAGCGGCACGGTCGAACGGGGGCGTGTGGACGGGCAGGCTGACCTCTCGGACTTCAAGCTCGGCTCGATGCTCCGGCTGGTGCCCACCCTCCGTGAGCTGAGCGCCACCTGCGGCAGTGTCGAGCAGTTCGCCCAGCGGGTGAGCGAGTTCTTGTACGGCGCCTTCGTCGACGATCTCGGGGCACCGCAGACCGCGCTGGTGCGGGTGTACGGCACTGCAGCGCTCGGGGATCTCCCCCCTGCAGAGCAGGAGTTCGTCGCCCGCACGGCGCCCGGCCTCCCCAAGCGAACGACCTGCCTCGCGCTGCTCGGCACGGCCGGCGCGCAGGCCGCCTGGCGGGACCGCACCGCGTCGGTCGCCCATCGCGTCATCCCGCTCCGCAACGCGGCGCAAGTCAGCAACCTGCCGATGATCGCCGCTCTGCTGACCCAGCTCGGCATCGACATCGACGCCCTTGTCGCGGCCCGGGCGGACATCGTCCTGCCAGTGCAGGACGACCGCTATCGCGTCTTCTACGTGCCGGATGCGGCGGGTAGTCCGCTGATCCCCGCCCAGGACTTCGTCGCGGAGCACGGGATCGCATCGGCTCTCGGCTTCGGCGGAGCGCTGCCCGGCGGCGAGATGTACGCGGTGGTGATCTTCAGCACGGTGGCGGTCCCACTGACGGCGGCCACGCTGTTCGGGACGGTCGCCCTGTCCACCAGCCTCGCGGCGGTGGACATGATGGACCTGCCGCTGCTCGACGGGCAGACGTCCGAACAGGGGGGCAGTGGGCGCCGGCGCAAGGTTCCACGTCAGGAGCGAGACCGCGCGCGCCACGAGCTGACCCAGGCGCTGCTGCGAACCCACGAGCAGGTCGCCCTCGCCGAAGCAGACCGGGCCGCGCTCGCGCTCGAAGGGGCCAAGTACGACGCGGGCCGGGCCGCTGCCATCGCCACCGTGGCGCTTCGACTCGGATCGGTCCGGTCCGTCGCGGACGTCACCGAGCTGGTGATGCGGGACGGGCTGCCCATCCTCGGGGCATCCGGCGCGTCGC
>DATLNF010000039.1:0-4780 GCA_035536955.1 Mycobacteriales bacterium
CCGTGCACCCGGAGCGGCTCACCGCGACCAGCGCAGCGTCGCGACCCCCCGGCACCTCGGCGCGGTGCGCTGCGAGATCCGTGAGATCCCGCTGGTCGAACGGACTGCGGTCGCGCCACTTGATCGAACCGACGACGCTGATCCTGCGACGGGTGGCGTCCCGCTAGCACCCGCTCCTGGCGGTTCGCCGTCGAGCAGCTGAGCCGGGGCCGATCAGAGGGCGATGATGGGCAGCCTAGTACCGGTTGCGTCGGCGAGTTGCCGGATGTCGTCGTGATCTGAGGTCACGATGGTGGCCCGTCGTGGCGTGGCGACGAGCACGACTGACGCATCCACAGGGTTCGATGTCCCCGCCCGCCCGCAGAGCTCGCCAGCCGCCCGGGCCCTCCCATGCGTCAGGTCGACGACCTCGCTGGCGGCCAGCACGCGAGCGATCCTGGCCGCACGCGGTCCCCCTTGCCACACCTCGCCTACCACTCCAGCGGGAACGAGTGGTACGACGCTGAACCGGACGAGATGGTCCCACAGCACAACCCAGCGGCGATCCGCGCGCTCGGCCGCGACGAGGGCTCCGGCATCGAGGACGAAGTCGCTGTTCATGCCCAGTCGCTGCTCATGCCCAGTCGCTGCTCATGCAGAGCGCCGCGCCCGTCCCCTCCCGGCCTCGTCGCCGGATCGCCGCGCTGCCGCGATCTCGGCGTCGATCGCCGACCGTTCCTGTTCGGTCACGGCGCCGTGCTCGGCCTCGTACTCGGCGAGGAGCTGACGTCCGGCGTCGAGCCGGAGGCGGTGCTGAGCCGCAGTGGTGAGCCAGCCCGAGATAGTCTCGGAGGCCTGTTCGGCCGCCGTCCGCACCTGCTGGGCAATGTCGGCGGGAACCGTCACCGAGATCCGCTCATATGACGTCATGATCGAATCATGTCAGAATATTACAGCGGCCGAGGCTCCCACCGGCTAACCCGAGGCGACAGCGCCCTGTTGAAGCACCTCGGGTGGCATGGCGCGGTGCAGCCGCCAGGTGATCCCGATCGGGAGGCTCGCCGATCTGGACCGGTTTCGCCGGGACTACCCCCGACGCCCGCGCGCTGGTCGTCGGCACGGGGGGAATCCAGATGGAGGAGTTCCTCTCCACCTCGGCCGAACGATGGCTGCGATGACGTCCGCCCGGACGATCATGCGAGGCTCGTTGCCCTGATTGTTCTGATTGCCCTGGTAAGGTCAGCCTATGCTCACCCTGTCCGTCGTCGTGCCGGCGACCGACCGGCCGCCGACCCTGCCGGCGTGCCTGGCCGCGATCGAACGGGCCGCCGGGGACCACGAGGTCGTCGTCGTGGACGGTCCGCCCGGTTTGTCGGCCTGCGCCGCTCGCAACGCCGGGGCCCGGCGCGCCACCGGCGACGTGCTGGTCTTCGTCGACTCCGACGTGGAGATCCACCCTGACGCGCTGGATCACGTCAAGGCCGCCTTCGCCGCGCGCCCCGAGCTGACCGCGGTGTTCGGGTCCTACGACGATGCGCCGTCGGCCGGTGGGACCGTCGCGGCTTTCCGCAACCTGCTGCACCATCACGTCCACCAGGGCGCCGGTGGTCCGGCCGAGACGTTCTGGTCGGGGTTGGGTGCAGTGCGCCGCGACGCCTTCCTCGCCGTGGGCGGGTTCGACGCGGCCCGCTTCCCGCACCCCTCGGTCGAGGACATCGACCTCGGCGTCCGGCTCGCAGCCAACGGCGCGCACATCCTGCTCGACCCTACGATCCAGGGCACCCACCTCAAGGCGTGGACGCTGCGGAGCATGGTCTTCACCGACTTCGCCCGCCGCGGCGTCCCCTGGGTGGCGCTGCAGCTGCGCTCGGGTCGGGCCTCCACCGCGCTGAACCTCGGCTGGCGGCACCGGCTCAGCGCCGCGGCCTGCACCTTCGGGACGCTGGCCGTGCTGGCGCGCCGCCCGCGCGCCGCCGCCGTGTCGGTGCTCGTCCTGCTCGGCCTCAACCGCGACTTCTACGCCCTGCTCGCCCGCCGGCGCGGGCTCGGCGAGGCGGCAGTGGGGGTCGGGCTGCATGCGGTGCACCACCTCACCGCGGTGGCGGCCGTTCCCGCCGGGGTGCTGGCCCACGTCCGGGACCGCGGCCGCGCCAACCCGCGCACCGCACCGACGAGCCGCGATGAGTGAGCGAACCGCCGACAACGGCGGTTCGCTGCGGATCGGGCTGGTCGGCTGCGGCCGGCTGGCTGAGGTCGGCTACGTCCCGGCGCTGCACCTGGCCCGCGGTGTCCACCTCGTCGCGGTCGCCGAGCCCGACCCCGCCCGGCGTACTCGCGTCGCGGCGCTCGCGGGGGGTGTGCCGGAGTTCCCCGATGCCGCCGCGCTGCTGCACGGGGTGCCGGTCGACGGGCTGGTGCTGGCCACGCCGGCGTCGGCGCACCTTGCCGACGCCCGTTCCGCGGCGGCCGCCGGGGTTGCGGTGCTGGTCGAGAAGCCGCCCGCGGCCGACCGGCACCAGGCTGCGGAGCTGGCCGCGCTCACGCCGGCGCCGTGGATCGGCTTCAACCGGCGCTTCGACTCCGGGATCGAGGCGCTGCGGGCGGCGACCCCGGCGGGCGAGGAGGTCGGGGTGTTCCTCGAGCTCGGATACCGCCGCCGCGGCTGGGGTGCGCACGCGGTGACCGACGACGCCCTGCTCGACCTGGGCCCGCACCTCGTCGACCTGGCTCGCTGGATCACCCGCGCCGAGGTGACCGCAATGGCGCAAGTCCGGCACGCAGTGGTGTCGCCGCAGCGGGCGGAGTTCGACCTGGACCTGGGAGCGGCCCGGGCGCGGATCCGGTGCGCGACGGACCGGCCGCATCGCGAGCGCGTCGAGGTCCGCCACCGGCGGGGGACAGTTCTCGGCCGCCACCACCGCGGTGGCCTGCTGGCTGCGGTGCGCGGGCGCCTCGCAGCCCGGCCCGGGCCGCACCCGCTCGTCGCCTCGCTGACCGCACAGCTGGAGGCCTTCGCCCGCGCGGTACGCGGCGCGCCCGAACCCACGCTGGGCCGCGCCACCGACGGGCTCGCGGTGATGGCGACCATTGACGCGGTGCGCGCGTGCGCGGCCGGTGAGGGACTTCCGGTCACGATCACAACGGAGGGATAAGACGTGCTGGCAGTCCTGCAGTTCGATTCCCCGAGCCTCGCGGTGCTCGAACGCATGCTGGGCGAGGGACGGCTTCCCACGCTGGCGGGCCTGCGCGAACGCGGCAGGTGGCACGACCTGGAGACCCCGGCGACGCACTTCGCGGCCGGCGCGTTCCACACCCTCTACAGCGGCACGGAGCTCGCCGACCACGGCCTGTTCTACCCGTTCCAGTGGTCCGCGCCCGACCAGCGGGTGCGCTACACGACGGCGTTCGAGGCACCGCCACCGGTGTGGGAGCGATTGGCAGGCGCGCGCACCCTGGCCATCGACCCGTACGAGAGCCGCGCGCCCCGCACGTCCCCGGCCGGCACGGTCGTCAGCGGCTGGCAGTTCACCGACCGGGTGGTGTTGCAGCCCTGGTCGTCCCCGCCGGGCACGCGCGACCGGCTGGCGCAACTGTTCGGACCGCCCGCGGCGGTGGAAGAGGTGTTCGGGCGCAGCTCCACCACCGACCTGCTGCGCCTGCGCCGCGACCTGCTGGCCGCGTCCGGGCGGGCCGCCGACGCCGCGAGGCTGCTGCTGGCCGGTGGCCGCTTCGACCTGACCTGGCTGACGTTCAGCGCGGGGCACGTGGCCGGGCACCAGTTCTGGGACCTTTCCCAAGCCGATGACGGCCTCGATGGCGCCACCCGGCAGGTGCTCTCCGGCGCGCTGGAGGAGGTGTACCAGAGCGTCGACGCGGGCTTCGGCCGGGTGCTGACCGCGCTACCCGACGGCGCCGATGTGATCGTCGTGTCCCCGGTCGGGATGGATGTCAACACCAGCCGGGCCGACCTGTTGCCGGAGATGCTCGACGCGGTCCTGCTCGGCGGCGCCCGCCTAGGCTCCGGGTCAGGCTCGGTCTGGAAGCTGCGCGCGGCCCTGCCGACCGGCCTGCGGGCGCGGGTCGCGGCCGCGCTGCCCGACCGCGTCGCGCTGGCGCTGACCGCGCGCCTGGAACTGCGCGGCCAGGACTGGAGCACCACGCGGGCGTTCGCCCAGCCCGCGGACAACCAGGGCTACCTGCGGCTGAACCTGCGCGGACGCGAGCGGGACGGGATCGTCGAGGCAGCCGAAGCCGAGCCGCTGATGGACCAGATCGCGACCGGACTACTCACCTTCCACGACCCGGACGGCACCCCGTCGGTGAAGGCCGTGGAACGGGTCGTCGATACGTTCGACGCCGGAATCCATTCCGACCGGCTACCCGACCTGATCGTGCGCTGGAGCGACCGGCCCGCGACCCGGCTCGACGCCGTCAATTCCCCACAGTTCGGCACCGTACGCCGCCGGGGTTGGGGCAGCGGTCGCTCCGGCAATCACACCGCGGGCGATGCCTGGGCGCTGGTGGTGCCGGGCGCGTCGCGACCGCGGACCCCCGGCCGGCCGCCGCGTCTGGTGGACGTCGCCGCGACCGCCGCCGCGCTGGCCGCCGCGGACCTCACCGACCTGCCCGGTGAGCCCTTGCTCGAGCGTTAGCCGCGACCGCCGCGGCCAGGCGTCAGGGCTTCGGGATGTAGATCGCCTGATCACGTACAGCATCGAAGTCCTGCTGTCCGAGGAAGTGACACCACGGGAGCCGTCGCCCAGCGGCCATCTCGGTCGGGAACCATAGAGGCTTGGCTCCC